>CAZLBA010000096.1:0-12199 GCA_964557555.1 uncultured Beijerinckia sp. | reverse complement strand
CCACGAAACGATCATTCGAGGTCGCTTCCGGATCGTCGAGAATTTTGCGCAACTGGGCAAGATGACCGGGACGCAAGAGATGATTGATGTCGATCATCGCCTGCTCCGCCAGCAGGCGGATTGCCTCGCGGCTGACGGTGAGAACTTCGCGCTCACCGATCTTCTCGACCTTCACACCCTCTGACGTGAGCTTGCGATAGGGCGTCTCATCCTTGCCAAGGGGAAACAGGGGCGCGTGCTGATAAACCATGGTCAATCCCGGATCACATTTGGATGCGCGTTTTTAGGCTTTTGCAGACCCGTTGGGAAGAGGCTTGGGCGTCGCCAAAAGGGCTCATTTCAGCCCAAAGCCATGCTGACCGATGAGCGGCACGAAAAGAACCTGCAGCAATTCTTCCTCATGCCAGAAGTGATCACCCGTACGGGTGATGCGCAGCAAGCGCTGTGGCCCTTCCTGCGGACCGACAGGGATAACAAGCCGGCCACCGATGGCCAGTTGATGCTTGAGCGGTTTGGGCACGGCTGGCCCGCTCGCTGTAACAATGATGGCGTTGAAGGGGGCTGACGGTGGCCAGCCCAAACTGCCGTCACCCTGACCGACATGCACATGCTCATAGCCGAGCTGTTTGAGTATCTCGGCTGCACGAGTTGCAAGCTCACCATGGCGCTCGATACTGCAAACATGATCTGCAAGTTCGCCCAAGATTGCAGCCCCATAACCAGAGCCCGTTCCGATTTCGAGCACGTGATCCTGCGGTCTGATCTGCGCGGCCTGCGCCATTAGGGCCACGATATAAGGCTGCGACATGGTCTGGCCCTGCGCGATTGTCACGGGGCGATCGTCATAAGCTTCCAGCTTGTGTCCCTCATCGACAAAGGCCTCGCGCGGGACCAGTCGTATGGCTGTCAGTACACGCGCATCTGTGATGCCACGCCCCTCGATCTGAACGCGCACCATGTCGTCCCGCAGCTTTGCAAAATCGGTCATGACAACCTCTCTTGAGGCACAGTTAGGGCGGTGACGGTTTGACAGCAGGGGGCTCTCATTCGAAGATGCGTGCAATCAAGACAGTTCTCAAGCTGTCACAAAAGGGGGGGAAGAGATGAGCCGTAGTCTTCTGGGCGCGATCATTGCGCTTTTCATGCTCCTGCCAGCCCATGCGCAGCAGGAACCCCATGACTGGATCATTCCCGAATTGCTGGGCCCAGCTAAAGCTGAGGGTCAGGTCACGATCTATTCCTCGACCAATGAGCAGGAAGCACTGCCCATGTGGAAATTGTTCGAGGCGGCAACGGGCATCAAGGTAAATTATGTGCGCGGCGCGGAAGGGCCGTTGCATGGGCGCATTGCTGTAGAAGCGCGCACAGGTCAGCATTCATGGGATGTGATGAATGCAGGCTCCGTCAATATTGTGCCAGACCATCTCAGCCTTGCATGGGAGCCGCCAAATGCAAAACACATCATGCCAGAGGCGCGTGATCCGAGGCAGCGCTGGTATGGCGTTTATGCAGGCTATGATGTGCCACAATACAATACCAATCTCGTCAAGCCGCATGAGCTGCCGAAAACCTACGAAGAGTTTTTGACCCGCAAGCAATGGGTCGGCAAGGTCGTGATTGAAGCAACCGATCGGGACTGGATGGAAACCATCCTCATTCATTACGGTCGGGAGAAGGGCATCAAGCTGCTCAAGGATATTGCCGCCACCTTGAAGCCGGTTGTGCTCGACGGGCACCTTGCAGCAGCGCGGCAGATTGCAGCGGGTGAGTATCCCATCGCCTTGATGAATTATTCCATGCTCACGACCAATCTCAAACAGAGTGGAGCGCCGACGGATTATTTCGTGCTTGATCCGGTGCATTTGTGGTTTGGACAGGTTGGCATCAACAAAAATGCACCCCATCCCAATGCAGCCAAATTGGCAGCGAATTTCTTGCTCAGCCGTCAGGCGCAAACCATTGCATCACAAATGGGTGGGCGGGTTCCAACACGGCTTGATGTCGAGAGCAATCCGAAGGATGTGCGGGAGCGCATGAACGAAAAGAAGGTCATCTTCCTCATTCATACTGCGGAAGAAATGAAGGTTCGCCAAAGGCTGTTTGATGAAATCTTCAGGCCGAAATGAGACTAAAGGCGCGCGCAATCTCGCTAAAGGAGCGCTTGCGCGCGTCGAGATCAAACACATGCGTGGTCAGGACGATCCGGGATAGATCATAGCGCTTGGCATAGGCTTCGAGCTTTGCCCGCACCTCTGCGCCGGTACCAATGATGGCGTCATGCGCCATTTGCTCATAGCGATCCATCAGCCCACGCGCCTTCATCTCATCCAGCGCGGCCTGAGGAGATGCCAATTGTTTGCGCACACCCATATCACGATTGATGCGGGCCAAAGCACGGCTGGCGAATTCAAAGCGCGCCTCTTCCTTGCTGGGGGCTGCAATCACGAACAGGCAGACAGAGGGCTGCGGCGCCGGATGACGCTCGCTTGGCTGATAATAGCGGCGATAGATTTCCAGCGGCTGATCGGGTGGCTGATCTGCAAAAAATGCCGCATAGGAATAGGGAATGCCCAGATAGGCTCCGACCTGCGCACCATAGGTTGATGAGCCCAGCACAAAGATTTCTGGCGCAGTGGGAGTTTCCGGCGTGACACGAATACGCGCGAGCGGATGACCATCAACCAGCGGCTTGCCACTTGTCCATGCAATGATGTCGCGCACATGGGCAGGGAAACTCTGCACCGCTTCATCTGAATTGGGGTTCAGCGCATAGGCCGTAAAACCATCGCCCCCCGGCGCGCGACCAAGCCCAAGATCAATGCGGCCGGGCGCAAGCGCTTCAAGCACGCGAAACTGTTCTGCCACTTTCAACGGCGCATAATGCGGTAGCATGACGCCAGCAGAGCCGACGCGAATCCGCTTCGTCGCTGTTGCAATGGCTGCCACCAAAATCTCCGGCGCGGAACCGACAATCGCCTCCGTGCCGTGATGTTCGCTCACCCAATAACGTTCATAGCCCAGCGCCTCACAATGCTGCGCAAGCTCGACGCTTTGGCGGATGGCGACATCCTGCGTCGAGCCTTGCGAACTTGGCGACTGGTCGAGAACGTAAAGATGTAAAGTCATGACCTATTTGATCGGTGGGCGTGGCAAGCGCGATTCACCCTTTTCCATCTTGAAAGCATAGGTCAGCTCGTGCCACACGCCGGTGACATCAGGGGCAGGGCCATTGCCTTCATGACGCTCAGCATGGGCGAGCAAGGCGCGCGTCACACCAAATTGCGCGTCGGTTTCAATGCGTGGATCATCATCGAAGTAAACTTGCGAGATGAGCGTTTTGAAACCGTCCTTCACCGCCATGAAATGCAGATGTGCGGGGCGGAAGGGATGGCGTTCTTGCGCTTTCAGCAAGCGACCGACAGGGCCTTCTGTCGGGATCGGATAGCCCGAAGGCTTGATGCTGCGGAACCAGATTTCACCATTGGGATCGGTCGTGAATTTGCCACGCAAATTGAAGGGGGCCTGAGCGGGATCCTGATTTTCGTAAAAGCCTTCGCTATTCGACTGCCAGATATCAACCTCGGCGCCAACAAGCGGTGCGCCCGCCACATCGCTAAAGCGTGCACGAACAAAGAGCGGTTCACCCACCGTATCAGAGCGCAAAATAGAGGCGCCATTTTCTGAACGGGGATGATGGAGACGCCAGAACGGTCCCAGCAGATTTTGATTGGTTTCCGTATTGCCGTTGTCACCATTGTTGAGCAGGCAAACCAGTGACGACACGCCAAGTGAGCCTGCCATCAGCACCACTTCATTATGGGTGTCATTGGTGCGATGGCCCATCTCCGCGATGATCGCACAGGCATCCTGAAATTCGCGCTCGGTCAAACGCACTTCGCGCACGAAACCATGCAAATGCTTGATCAGCGCCGTCATGATCTCGCGCAGGCGCGGATCGGGCGTGCGTTGCATGACCGAAAGTGCAAATTCCGTGAGCTGCTTTTCGTTCTCAACGATCATCCAGTTTCCCCCAAAGATCTTAAAGTTTAGCCACCCCGGCGCGCAGCGCCGCAAGGCCGAACGCCGTCGCGCATGTTTGCGCGGTAGCCAAGCGACGGATGTCGCTGCCGGCATTTGAGGCTAACCATAAAGGCGCCGGCTTGCTGCCGACGCCCAATTTTTATTCAGCCAACATGCTTGGCGAAGAGATCATAGGTGCGCTGGCGTGCAAGGTCGGCGCTCTCCTTGTGATAAGCGCCGCGCTCATCACAATTGAAGCCGTGACCTGCAGCGTAAACATAAACCGGCACATCAGGGCGCGCGGCCTTCACCTTCTCTACATCAGCCATGGGGATGGAGTGATCGGTCTCACCAAAATGCAAAATGGTCGGCACCTTCGGCGCTTGGTCGCACATGGCAGCAACGCCAGCGCCATAATAGCCAGAGGCAGCTGCAACGCCGGGAATATTGACCGCAGCTGCATAGGCCAGCGTGCCACCCCAGCAATAGCCAACCACGCCAACCTTGCCAGCCTTGCCCGCCTCCGCAACAGCGGCTTTTACATCGAGCAACACCTTGGCCGGATCAGTCTTGGCGCGTGTGGCCATGCCAGCCTGCACATCTTCCTGATTGTAGCCGGTCTCATAACCGCCCTGCACACGATCATAGAGCGCGGGCGCAACGGCCACATAACCTTCCGCCGCATAGCGATCCGCTACGGCGCGGATATGATGATTGACGCCGAAAATTTCCTGAATGACCACGACACCACCGCGCGGCTTACCTGCGGGCTTGGCCACATAGGCGGAGAATTTCGCGCCGTCTTCTGCGGTCAGAGTGACTGTCTCTCCCATTGGTCCTGATCTCCCTTGTCTGGACTGGTTCGGCAGCGAAGTTACTGTGATTGAGCGCAGCGTTCCAGAGACTTGTTGCAATGAAAAAGCCGGCCCTGAGGACCGGCTTTGATCATACTCCAGCGATCAAGCGCCTATTCCTGCAGCATCCGCTTGAGGAGTTCGATCTCTTCAGACAGCGTGCCGTCCTTCACCGCCAAACCCTCGATTTTGCGCACCGCATGAAGAACAGTGGTGTGGTCGCGACCACCAAAGCGGCGGCCAATTTCTGGCAGCGAGCGCAGGGTCAGGACCTTGGCCAGATACATGGCGATCTGGCGGGGGCGCACCACCGTGGCAGTGCGGCGCGAGGAGAGAATATCGGCGCGGCTTACATTGTAATGGGTCGCAACGAGTTTCTGGATATCTTCAATCTTGACGCGCTTGGGCTCACGGGTACGCACAAGGTCACGGATGGCATCTTCGGCCATCTCGACCGTTAAGGCGGCGCCGGTCAGCGTGGCGCGGGCCAGGAGGCGGCTTACGGCGCCATCGAGGTCACGGCCATTGGTTTCAATGGCGCGGGCGACATAGGCCGCCACAGGGGCCGGCACGTCGAAGCCCGGCTGGGCCTGCTTGGCCGCGGCGATCCGCGCTTCAAGGATCTTCAGACGCAGCGGCTCGTCCAAGGCGCCCATTTCCACGCAAAGCCCGCCCGCGAGGCGCGAGCGCACCCGCTCCTCGAGGCTCTCCAGCTCGGAGGGCGGACGATCGGCGGCAATCACGACCTGACGGCCTGCATCAATCAGGGCGTTGAGCGTGTGGCAGAATTCATTCTGGATCGACTTGCCCTGCAAAAACTGCACGTCATCAATGACCAGAACGTCAATACCGCGCAGCTTCTCCTTGAAGGCCAGCGAGGTCTGCGCCTTCAGCGCGCAGACAAAGCGATACATGAACTTTTCCGCCGTCAGATAGATCACGCGACGGCCCACTTCACCCGCCGCATGGGCGATCGCCTGAATGAGATGCGTCTTGCCCAGACCAACCGCAGAATGGACATAGAGGGGATTATACATCAGCGGCTCGCCCGGCTGGGCATGGGCCACACGCTCGGCGGCTGCATGAGCGAGCTGGTTCGAACGGCCGACCAGAAAGCTCGCAAAGGTCATGCGACGATCCAGCGGCGAACTCGACAAACCATCCGCATCATTTTGGGGGGCCGGGCGAATATTGCGCAACACATCGACGGCTGGCCGCAATGCTTCTTCGGCAAAAGCAGCGGGGCGCTCAATGCTGACCGAGGCGCTGGCATCCTGCACCACGGTGCGCGCCGGATTGGGGCGCGCGGTTGAGCGCACATCAACCAGAATGCTGCGAATGTCAGCTGCTTCAGCGGTCAGGGTGGTGAGAATTTTGTCGGTGTAGTGCGACTGGATCCAGCTCTTCAAAAAGCGTGTGGGGACGGACAGATGCGCAATGCCATCACGTACGCCATCCAATTCGAGACGTCCGAACCACGAATTATAGACATCCTCACCAAGCTCTGCACGCAAACGACGGCAAGTGCGGCTCCAGGCTTCAGAATAATCAGCACTTTCAGGCGACGCAGCTTCAAGACGCGACGCGGTCGTGCGGGAGTTCATCATGTCAGTCTTCTTTTCTGTAACGGGAGCGCACCCTCTTCGGGATGCAGCGAACGCGGCGGACAAACTCAACTGTGACAGTGGTTTGTAAGTCCTGTTGATCAGGTACTGATGCGCATACTCGCTGTGTCACTCGTTTCAGGGAGACCCTTGCCAGCCTGCAAACCGCAGTTCTTCTTCATGTCGATCTTCGACATCTTGATCCAGCAAGACATAAGTCCCCCTCTTGCAGGAATAACCTGCAATTCAGCCATTACAGTCATTTCAGAATGCCCGAAGGCAATGTGGCAGACGAAACCAAGCAGGACCCTCGACCCCTTCTCGCTCGCATGCGGTTCGACCAACATGTTGGGAACCAGCACAGACGCAGCACACTCACGAAAGGGTCTGGGAGTTGATCTCCATCGCAACCACGGGAGGATGATTAACACAGCCTTGATGTCGCGCAACCGTCATCAGACTCACCACTGCATGAGTTGGCGCTTTGATGAGCAAAAAGATTTTTCACTTTTCATCTTGACGCCTGCAAAGCCCTGAATTCCCGCCATTTGACAGCGCGTTGTCTGCTGCAAATTTAATCTATGAGGAAAGCTGAATAATCGCTGCAAAGGTGCACAGATAAGAGTCAAGACGGGCTCTGCGTTAGATGATTTTAGCTTTGCTTATAAAGCACTGAAAAAACAGACTCTTTTCTGTCCGCACTTTGGCCCCGAAAAAACCTCCATCTGCTGTGGCTGTTACGCAACATCGGTTGGCGTAACGTCAACTTTAGGCGAATTGCTGCAGTGAAACGCGCAAGAAAAAGCCCGGCACGGCGGCCGGGCTTCTCCAAAATACGATGCTAAGCTGAGGCTTTGCGCGATTTACTTCGCAAGTGCCTTCACGCGGCTCGTCAGACGCGAAATCTTACGAGAGGCGGTGTTCTTGTGCAGGATGCCCTTCTGGGCAGCGCGCATGACCAGCGGCTCAGCGGCATGCAGAGCTGCCTGAGCAGCCGTGGCATCGCCGGAAGCGAGTGCTTCTTCGACCTTGCGAACATAGGTGCGCATCTGCGACCGGCGCGAGCGGTTCACGGCCGTGCGGCGGGCAATCTTGCGGACGGCCTTTTTGGCCGAAGAGGTATTAGCCATAGTGTCCTCGATGGGGGCAGGCTGCCCTCAGGGGAGCCCAAAAACATCGTTGTCCGGACCGTGAGGCCCGGACGAGTGGCAGGCTTATAGACGCCTTTGCGTCTTCCCGTCAACGCTCGCCCAAGCTTGAATCGTCAAAAAGTGCCCGATTTATCGAGTCTCCTGACTTTTCAACCGCGTGCGCGATCAAGCGCTGCGCCCAGTTCGGCCCGGTCGCCCTTCGCCCAGATGGTCAGAGGCGGCATGGGAGCGGCAATGGCGTCATCCTTATGGAGATGGGCAAGGCCCGCCTTAACGCCCGCCACCAGGGGCTTACCGTCGAAAAGCTTACGGATTCCAACGGCTTTATCGAGCGCGCTGGCATCGCCCTGCTGCCAGGCGCGGGCGCATAGATCCGCATTCAGATTGCAGGTTGCGGAAATGCAGCCTGCAAAGATGCCGCTACGGCCCTCCAGAAGCGTCGCCTCATTGGCCGGAAAGACCGAGAAAGCGGGGTGGCGCTCGGCGAGCAGGCGTTCATAGGCGAGATCGCCGGAGGAATCTTTCAGCCCGACAATGCGATCAGGAAAAGCACTGATCAGGCGGCCCACCAGCTCAGGCGTGTAGGGCACGCCGGATAGTGCCGGGTAATGATAGAGATAGAGCGGCACCTTGGAGTCAGCCGTCGCCTCGACGATTGCGCTGACATAGGCAAAGACCCCCTCTTCCGCGACGCCCTTGTAATAGAAGGGCGGCAAAACGAGTGCGCCGGCGAACCCCAATTCGCCTGCATGGCGGGTGAGACGAATGGCATCGCCCAAAGCGGATGCGCCCGTGCCCACCATCATGCGGGCGCGCTCCAGCGTGCCAGCAGCCTTGGTCATCAGATCAAGGCGATCCTGCAAAGCGAAAGAGGTCGCCTCGCCCGTGGTGCCCAGCACATTCAAAGCATCGCAGCCATTATCAAGCAGATAGCGACCGAGCTTTAGAAAGCGCTCGCTATCGGGCTTGTAATCAGCAGTGATGGGAGTGGCGATGGCAGCGATGACGCCGCGCAGGGACGCGCGCATGATGGGACCTCAGCTATTCTTGAATTGGGCGGGACGCTTGTCGAGAAAAGCTTGCATGCCTTCCTTTTGATCTTGCGTCGAAAAAAGCGAATGGAAGACGCGCCGCTCAAAGCGGATGCCCTCCGTTAGCGTCGTTTCAAAGGAGCGATTGACCGATTCCTTGAGCATCATCACAGCTGGCAGTGACAGATCGGCAATGGTTTTTGCGGCCTTCAAAGCTTCCGGCACGAGATCGGGCAGCGGCACAATGCGCGAGACGAGGCCGCAGCGCTCCGCCTCTGCTGCATCCATCATGCGCCCCGTCAAACACAGATCCATCGCCTTGGCCTTGCCGACGTAACGAGCCAGGCGTTGCGTGCCACCACCACCGGGAATGATGCCGAGCTTGATTTCGGGCTGACCAAATTTCGCATTCTCTGCCGCAATGATGAAGTCGCACATCATCGCAAATTCGCAGCCACCACCCAGTGCAAAACCCGCCACAGCTGCAATGATGGGTTTGCGGGTGCGCGCCAGCGGATCCCATTTGCAGATGAAATCCTCGAAATAAGCTTGCGCATAGGTCTTGGACTGCATCTCCTTGATGTCCGCACCAGCGGCGAAGGCCTTGTCCGAGCCTGTCAGGACCATACAGCCAAGCGTCTCGTCCTTTTCATAAAGCGCGAGAACTTCGTTGAGATCGTCGGCCAATTGCTCATTGATGGCATTGAGCGCCTCAGGCCGATGAAGGCGGGCGAGAAGGACCTTGTCGTGGCGTTCGGTGATGACGGTGCTCATGCTGCGCCCTCCGGCTGATCCCTCTCGCCTAGCCAATGCGGGCGCAAATGAAAAGCCCCGGCAGGTGGGCCGGGGCTCATCTAACGCAGCGGTAAGGCGCGACGTAACGGTTACAGCCCGTCAAACAGCGCGGTCGAGAGATAGCGCTCTGCAAAAGACGGGATGATGATGACGATGTTCTTGCCTGCCATCTCCGGACGCGCGGCAACTTCCAGCGCAGCCGCAACGGCAGCCCCAGACGAAATGCCAACAGGAATGCCTTCCAGACGTGCCAGCAGGCGCGCGGTATCGAAAGCGGTCTGATTGCCAACCGTCACCACGTCATCAATCACGCCGCGGTCCAGGATGGCGGGAACGAAACCGGCGCCAATGCCCTGAATCTTGTGCGGGCCGGGTTGGCCGCCCGACAAAACTGGCGAATCTTCCGGCTCAACCGCGATGACCTTGAAGGAGGGCTTGAGCCCCTTGAGCACCTGACCCACGCCCGTGATGGTGCCGCCCGTGCCGACGCCGGAGATCAGCACATCAGCAGTGCCATCGGTATCGTTCCAGATTTCCTGCGCGGTCGTCTTGCGATGGATTTCAGGATTAGCCGGATTTTCGAATTGCTGCGGGATGAGGGCGCCAGGGGTTTCAGCAACGATCTCATTGGCCTTGGCAATCGCACCCTTCATGCCCTGAGCGGCAGGGGTCAGCACCAGTTCAGCGCCAAGCAGAGCGAGCATCTTGCGGCGCTCGATCGACATCGATTCCGGCATAACCAGCGTCAGCTTGTAGCCACGTGCAGCCGCCGCAAAAGCCAGTGCGATACCCGTATTGCCTGAGGTCGGCTCAACCAGCTGCGACTTGCCGGGCGAGATCTTGCCGGCGGCCTCCAGCGCATCAATCATGGCGACGCCGATACGATCTTTCACGCTGGCGAGCGGATTGAAGAATTCGAGCTTGGCAAGGAGGTTCGCCTTCACGCCCTTTTCCTTGGCGAGACGGTCGAGACGGACCAGCGGCGTGTCACCAATCGTTTCGGTCACGGAGCCATAGACGCGGCCGCGGCCGACTTTGCGCGCTTCAGACATGGGAAAACCTCCTTGGGATCGGTCCCCAAGCTAGTCTATTCACGGCTAACTGTCGATGATTATTTTATTTCACGACTTTAAATCGTGAAATCTGCCATGGGCTCCAGCGGCCCGAAGACTTGCGCCCCTTCAGCCTTCTTGCAGAGGTCTTCCAACGTGATGGCTTCAAGGGAGGACAGGAATTGCTGCCCCGCATCGCGCGCCAAAGGTGACACGACCTCATTCAGCAAACGCGATTGTGCGCCGGATGTTTCCTCATCACCCTCACTGAGCGCAGCGCGAATGATATCTGCCATGGAGATGCGGCGCCGCTCGCGCGCCAATTCATAGCCGCCCCGCGGGCCGCGCACGCCTTTGAGAATATTCGCGCGCACCAGCGATTGCAGCAGCGTTTCAAGATGGCGCGGCGGCAGATTGTGACGCGCAGCAAGCGCTTTTGCTGCAACGGGTGTTGGGCGCGCATGAATGGCAATATCCACCACCGCACAAACAGCCAACAAAGAACGACGCGAGAGCAGGATCATGCCTGGCCGCCTCCAACGCCTGTGGAGCCAAAACCACCAGCGCCGCGCGAAGTTTCGCTGATCTCGCTCACTTCGATGAGTTGCGCTTGTGTGACTGGGGCGATCACCATCTGCGCAATGCGCGCACCGCGTGTAATCTCGAAAGGCTCCGCGCCCAGATTGATAAGAATGACACCGATCTCACCACGATAATCGCTGTCAATCGTGCCCGGCGAATTCAAAACGGTGACGCCTGATTTCAGAGCAAGACCGGACCGCGGGCGCACTTGCGCCTCATAGCCCTGCGGCAATTCCAGCGTGAGACCGGTTGGCACCAATTCACGCGCGCCGGGCTCAATCACCAGACAGGCATGAGCAGGAATGGCAGCCATCAGATCAAGACCGGCCGCACCTGCGCTTTGATAGGCAGGCAATTCAAGTCCCTGCGCATGGGGAAGGCGACGCAATTTGACTTGCACGCTCATGCACCCTCCTTGAGACGTCGCGCGAGATCCGCCACCAAACGCTGCGCCACTTCATCCTTGGGCAAAGTCGGCCAGCTCTCGACGCCTTGCGGCGAAACGAGATGCACCGTATTGGCGTCGCCGCCCATCACACCCGTTGCCGGGCTGACATCATTGGCGATGATGAGATCGCATTTCTTTCTGGTGAGTTTCGCGCGCGCATGGTCGATGACCATTTGCGTCTCAGCTGCAAAACCCACGACCAGTCGCGGACGCTTGGCATGGCTCGCGACTGTCGCGAGAATGTCTGGATTCTCCACAAGACCGAGCGAGGGCGGACCAGATGCGCCCTTCTTCAATTTCTCTTGCACCGCTGTCCCCACACGCCAGTCAGCAACAGCCGCGGCGCCAATGAAAATATCAGCTGGCAAAGCACTCTCGACCGCAGCGAGCATCTCGCGCGCGCTCTCAACATGCAAAACTTTCACGCCTTGCGGATCAGGGATTGCAACGGGTCCGCTCACCAGCACGACATCAGCGCCTGCTTTCGCAGCTGCTTGCGCAATGGCGTGACCCTGCTTGCCTGAAGAGCGATTGGCGATATAGCGCACCGGATCAATCGGCTCATGCGTTGGGCCAGACGTGATGACAACGCGCTTGCCCGAAAGCGGGCCGCTATTCGCAGCAAGCGAAATGAAAGTGTCTTTCGCAAGTGCTGCTTCAAT
>CAZLBA010000095.1:0-12352 GCA_964557555.1 uncultured Beijerinckia sp. | reverse complement strand
CTTCGCGGCAAGGCACAGCATCAAGATCAAGCTCAATACCGAGATTGCCCTTCGCACCCATTTCGACCGCAGAAGATGTCAGACCCGCAGCACCCATGTCCTGAATTGCAATCACGCAACCTTTGGCCATGATTTCGAGACAGGCTTCGAGCAACAGCTTTTCAGAGAAGGGATCACCGACCTGCACAGTTGGGCGCTTCTCTTCTGCATCCGCTTCGAAAGAAGCTGACGCCATAGTGGCACCATGAATGCCATCGCGTCCGGTCTTTGAACCAAGATAGACGATTGGACGGCCCACGCCTGTGGCCTTGGCATAGAAGATCGAATCCGTCTTTGCCAAACCAACCGCCATCGCATTGACGAGAATATTGCCGTCGTAGCGCGTATGGAAATTGACCGAGCCGCCCACTGTCGGCACACCGAAGGAATTTCCGTAACCACCGATGCCCGCAACAACTCCAGACACGAGATGGCGGGTCTTGGGATGGTCAGGCGCGCCGAAGCGCAGCAAGTTCAAACAGGCAATCGGACGCGCGCCCATCGTAAACACGTCGCGCAAAATGCCGCCAACACCCGTCGCTGCGCCCTGATAGGGCTCGATGAAAGAGGGGTGGTTGTGGCTCTCCATCTTGAAGACGCAAGCCTCGCCATCGCCAATATCAATCACGCCGGCATTTTCGCCCGGACCCTGAATGACCCAGGGCGCCTTGGTCGGCAGCTTGCGCAAATGAATGCGCGAGCTTTTGTAGGAACAATGTTCGTTCCACATGGCCGAGAAAATGCCGAGTTCCGTGAAAGTGGGTTCACGGCCGATCAGCGCGAGGATGCGCTGATATTCGTCGGGCTTGAGCCCATGTTCGGCGACGAGTTCGGGGGTGATCTTGGGTTCGTTGCGCAGCAAGGCAAAGCCTCTGGGTCTGGCGGGAAATCAGGGCTTCCAAGTCGCATAAAACAGGCCCGGTAGGAAGCCAAAACCTGCGATTCGGCTGGTCTATGCACTGTGGCGTTGCAGCAACATAGACCCGCGAATATCCGTCCTTAGTAGCCGAAGCTTGACCTGGATCAAATCGAAAGCCCGTCCGCGGGACCAGTTTTCCGCCAGCCGGAATGGCTAGACAAAAGGAACTGGAAAATGATGTCTCTGCGCGCGTCGCTTCTTGCGGCTACTGTTCTTGCTGCGGCCCCTGTTCTGGCCGCCGACCTCCCCGTCCGCAAGGCCCCGACCTTCGCCGCTCCCGAAAGCTTCAGCCACTGGCAGATGCGCCTGCGTGCGCTCGCTGTACTCCCGCAAGAAGAGTTGAAATTCGACGGGCAGCCGACCTTCGACGGCTATATCAGCAAATCCTATGTGCCCGAACTCGACATCACCTATTACTTCACGAAGAATATCGCAGCTGAGCTTATTCTCGGCACAACGCCGCATAAGGTGCGCGGCACTGAAGGCATCGACAAGCTGCAGATTGGCAAGACCTGGCTGCTGCCGCCGACCCTTACGCTGCAATATCACTTCACCGATTTCGGCGCATTCAAGCCTTATGTCGGCGCTGGTGTGAATTACACCTTCTTCCTCGGCACCTCGCCCGCACGTGTCGATAGCAATGGCGCAAACTCAAACATCAACCGGTTCAAGCTCGACAACTCCTTTGGCTTTGCGCTGCAGGCTGGTGCTGATTACATGCTCACCAAGAATTGGGGTTTCAATGTTGATGTGAAGAAACTCTGGCTGCGGTCAGATTTCACGGCAAACCATGCGACACTCGGCGCTCTGAGTGGTGAAGCCCGCATCGACCCATGGCTGGTGGGTGTCGGCGTCACCTATCGCTACTGAATTCATACACCTCAAAAGGAAAGGCCCCCGTTTCCGGGGGCCTTTTCATGTCTGGAGGCGCCGACAGATCAGGCAGCACTTTTGAATTGCGCCATGCTGTCAAACAATCCGCGGCCATCAATGCCGCCGATCAGCGGATCAATGAGATTTTCGGGGTGTGGCATCATGCCAAGTACATTGAGCTTGTCTGAATAGATGCCTGCAATGTCATTGCGCGAACCGTTGGGATTGGCAGCACCACCCACGACGCCATTCTCATCGCAATAACGGAATGCCACACGGCCTTCGCCTTCAAGACGCTTCAGCGTTTCATCATCACATTCATAATTGCCTTCGCCATGAGCGATGCAAACCTTGATGATCTGGTCTTTCTTATAAGCCTTGGTGAAGGACGTATCAGCGCGCTCCACTTTGAGATGCTGCATCTTGCAGATGAAACGCAGATCGCGATTGCGCATCAAAACGCCCGGCAGCAAACCGCTCTCGCAGAGAATCTGGAAGCCGTTGCAAATGCCGATCACCAGACCGCCACGCGCCGCATGTTTGCGCACGGCATCCATGATGTTGGCGCGACCAGCAATCGCGCCACAGCGCAAATAATCGCCATAGCTGAAACCGCCGGGCACAAGCACAAGATCCGTGCCCGCGGGCAGATCATGTTCCGCATGCCAGACAAGAGTGGGCTTCTTGCCCGTTGCCTGCTGCAATGCGCGCATCGCATCGCTTTCGCGATTGAGGCCGGGGAAGAGAAGAACTGCAGCGTTCATGGGACGAGCCTTTAGAGAATCTCGACGCGATAATTCTCGACGACCAGATTTGCAAGCAGCTTCTCGCAAGCGGTCTTGAGTTGCGCTTCGGCGCGTGCGCGATCTGCCGTCTCAAGCTCGATGTCGAAGATCTTGCCCTGACGCACGCTCGACACACCGTCGATATCGAGCGAACGCAATGCGCCTTCAATGGCCTTACCTTGCGGGTCCAACACACCGTTCTTCAAGGTGACGATGACGCGGGCTTTCATGTCGCTTCTCTTCCGAATGTTCAGAGCTGGTTTGAAAGGTGAAAGGGCGGCACGAAGCCGCCCTATGAAATTTACTGAACGAGCTTCGGCCCGCCCGAACGCGGTGGCTCGCCTTCCTGCATGATGCCAAGGCGACGCGCGACTTCCGAATAGGCTTCCACAAGGCCGCCCATGTCGCGACGGAACCTGTCCTTGTCGAGCTTGTCATTCGACTTGATGTCCCACAGACGGCAGCTGTCGGGTGAAATCTCATCAGCCACAACAATGCGCATCATGTCGCCTTCCCACAGGCGTCCGCATTCCATCTTGAAGTCAACAAGACGAATACCAACGCCAAGGAACAAACCGGTCAGGAAATCATTGACGCGAATGGCAAGCGCCATGATGTCGTCGATCTCTTGCGGCGTCGCCCAGCCAAAAGCGGTGATATGCTCCTCTGACACCATCGGGTCATTGAGCGCATCATTCTTGTAGTAGAATTCGATGATGGAGCGTGGCAGCTGCTTGCCTTCTTCAAGGCCCAAACGCTGCGACAGCGAACCCGCAGCGACGTTGCGCACAACGACTTCCAGCGGCACGATCTCGACTTCGCGGATCAGTTGTTCGCGCATGTTGAGGCGGCGAATGAAATGCGTCGGCACGCCAATGTCGTTGAGATGCTGAAAGACGAATTCGGAGATGCGATTATTCAGCACACCCTTGCCGTCGATGACTTCATGCTTTTTGGCGTTGAAGGCTGTGGCATCATCCTTGAAGTGCTGAATGAGAGTGCCGGGCTCAGGGCCTTCATAAAGGACCTTGGCCTTGCCTTCGTAAATGCGACGACGGCGGTTCATAGGGATCAACCGTGGCTTGAGAATGTCCATCGATGTGACCGTGGCTCCTGTTCATGGCTCGATGAGCCGGAAAGTCGGCCGCGGCGAGGAGAGGCCCCGCAGCAAGCCGCGAACCCCCTCGATCGGTGCGCAAACTAGCCGATTGGCAAGAATGGCACAATGACAGCAGCCCATTCCAATGGCTGTAGCCGTGCTGCGTCCCCAGATTGCATGTGGACGAGGCCGTCAAGGGACCGTCTGACATTCACGCGAGCGGCTCGTCAGAGCCATGAAATGTCATAAATCAATGCGTATATCCGCTTTGTGGCCTCATTTGGGAGGCGAAACTGGTGGCGACTCCTGGGAGAGTGATATGAGCACCTTTGATAAACGCGAAGACGCATTTGAGAAGAAATTTGCCCATGACGAAGAGCTTCGTTTCAAGGCTGCTGCCCGCCGCAACAAGGCGCTGGGGCTCTGGGCAGCTGAAAAACTAGGCCATAGCGGCGCTCAGGCCGAGGCCTATGTGAAAGAAGTCATCGCATCCGACTTCGAGGAGGGCGGGGATGACGATGTTTTCCGCAAAATCCGCAAGGATTTTGACGCTGCCGGCATCAGCCAGTCCGACCATCAGATCCGCCGGACCATGGATGAGCTGATGGAAAAGGCTATTGCCGAGATCAAGGTCAGCGGCTGATAGGTCTTCCTTTAGAAAGCTGGGCGAGACTGGTCCCATGGCCAAAGCCCCGCCCAGCCGAACTGATTCGCCAGAGGCCCCCGACCTGATCTTTCCGGGTGCAGGGTCGGACCTTGCCCGGCAGGCCCAGCTCTGGCTGCAACATTTGTCAAAAGAGCGCCGCGCCTCCCCCCATACGGTTGAGGCCTATCAGCGTGACCTGACCCAGTTCTTCGCTTTCCTGACGGAATACTTTGGCAGCAAGCCAAGCCTCGCTGATTTTGCGACACTGGCTCCCGCTGACATCCGCGCTTTCATGGCGCGGCGGCGTGCACAGGAGATCGAAAGCCGATCCCTATTGCGCAGCCTCGCCGGCCTACGCTCCTTCGCCCGCCATCTGGAGCGCGCAGGGCTGGGCAAAGCCTCCGCCCTAACCGCCGTGCGAACACCCAAGATCGGCCGGTCCCTGCCAAAGCCCCTCACCTCGTCTGCTGCACGCGCTGTAGCTGATGCGAGGACGCGTGCAGGTGAAGGGCGTGAGCCGTGGATCATCGCACGGGATGCAGCTGTGCTTTCACTGCTTTATGGCGCAGGACTTCGCATCTCAGAAGCTCTCTCCATCAAACGTCGTGATGCGCCTGTCGGGAAAAACGACGCGATCACCGTTATCGGCAAGGGGCAAAAAATGCGCTCCGTGCCGGTCATCGCACCTGTACGAGAGGCCGTTGAGCATTATCTTGCACTCTGCCCTTACACGGTCTCGCCCGATGGCCCTCTCTTTGTGGGCGCGAAAGGTGGCGCACTGTCACCACGCATCATTCAGCTTGCAATGGAACATTTGCGCGGTGCGCTTGGCTTGCCCCCAACAGCGACGCCTCACGCCTTGCGTCACTCTTTTGCGACCCATCTTCTTGCAGGCGGCGGCGATTTGCGCAGCATTCAGGAATTGCTCGGCCACGCATCGCTGGCCACAACACAGATCTATACGGCTGTCGAATCAACGCGCCTGCTCGATGCCTGGCAAGCAGCTCATCCACGCGCAGGCAAGCAGCTCACGACGTCCTGACAAAGAAAAACGCGCCCCGGAGGGCGCGTTGTCTCATCACGACTGATTGATTGATCACATGTGGATCTGGCGCTTATCAACCGCCATGGCAGCTTCCTTCACGGCTTCCGACATGGTCGGATGCGCATGGCAGGTACGCGCCATATCTTCCGCCGAACCGCCAAATTCCATCAGCACCGCGGCTTCCGCAATCAATTCGCCTGCGCCATGGCCGATGATGTGAACGCCGAGCACACGATCCGTCGTTGCATCAGCAAGCACTTTCACAAAGCCATCTGCGTGACGCATCGCGCGCGCGCGACCATTCGCGGTGAAGGGGAACTTGCCCGCCTTATAAGCGATGCCCTGCGCCTTCAGATCATCTTCTGACTTGCCGACGGAAGCGATTTCCGGCGCGGTGTAAACAACACCGGGGATCACGTCATAATTCACATGGCCATGCTGGCCCGCAAGAATTTCAGCAACCGCCACGCCTTCATCTTCAGCCTTATGTGCGAGCATCGGGCCGCGAACCACGTCGCCAATCGCATAGATGCCATTGACGCTCGACTTGAAGTGATCGTCGATGACAACGCGGCCGCGTTCCATCGCAACGCCCAAAGCCTCAAGGCCGAGATTGTCCGTATAAGGACGACGACCAATCGCAACGAGGACGACATCGGCCTCGATCACCTGCGCATCACCACCAGCTGCGGGTTCAACAGTGACCTTCGCGCCCTTCGCCGTGGCATCGACCTTCGAAACCTTGTGCGAGAGATGGAAAGTGAAGCCCTGCTTCTCCAACATGCGCTGGAACTGCTTGGCGACTTCGCTATCCATACCGGGGAGAATGCGGTCGAGGAATTCAACCACAGTCACTTTCGCGCCGAGACGTGCCCAGACAGAGCCAAGCTCAAGCCCGATGACACCAGCGCCAACAACAACAAGCTTGCCCGGCACCTTATCGAGGGTGAGAGCGCCGGTTGAAGACACGACTGTCTTTTCATCTATCGTCACGCCCGGCAGAGGCGCAACTTCCGAACCCGTCGCGATGACGATGTTCTTCGTTTCAAGCTCCTGCACCTTGCCATCTTCACCCTTCACCGAAACCTTGCCCGGTGCAGTGATGGTGCCGTGACCGGTAAAGGCATCGACCTTGTTCTTTTTGAGCAAGAAGGCAACGCCGCTGACATTCGCGCCGACCGTGTCGTCCTTGTGCTTCATCATGGCAGGCAGATCGAGCTTCGGCTTGCCGACATTGATGCCAAGTGCAGCAAAGTCATGGCCTGCAACTTCGAACATCTCAGAGGCATGCAACAGCGCCTTGGAGGGGATGCAGCCAACATTAAGGCAGGTGCCGCCATGCGTCTTGCGCTTCTCGACCACAGCCACCTTCATGCCGAGCTGTGCTGCACGAATGGCGCAAACATAGCCGCCGGGGCCGGTACCAATGACGACGAGATCATAGGACATGGGAGGATCTTTCGGTGAGTGCGGATAAACGCCCGCGCTTGATACGCGGGCGCGAATATTTTCCGATCAGAGATCGAGCACGAGACGCGCCGGATCTTCCAGCGCTTCCTTGACGCGCACGAGGAAGGTCACGGCTTCCTTGCCGTCAACAATGCGGTGATCATAGGACAGCGCGAGATACATCATGGGACGGATCTCGATCTTGCCGCCAATCACCATTGGGCGTTCCTGAATCTTGTGCATGCCAAGAATACCCGACTGCGGTGCATTCAGGATCGGTGTTGACATCAACGAACCATAGATGCCGCCATTGGTGATGGTGAAAGTGCCGCCCTGCATCTCTTCGATCTTGAGCTGGCCATCACGCGCGCGCTTGCCGAAGTCGGCAATCGTCTTTTCGATCTTGGCAAGACCCATTTCATCCGCATCACGCAGCACCGGCACGACAAGGCCCTTATCCGTGCCAACGGCGATGCCGAGGTGATAATAGTTCTTGTAAACAAGATCGGTGCCGTCGATCTCGGCATTGACAGCCGGGATGTCCTTGAGCGCCTGCACGCAAGCCTTCACGAAGAAGCTCATGAAGCCGAGTTTGGCGCCATGCTTCTTCTCGAAAACATCCTTGTAGCGCGCGCGCAGCGCCATAACTTCCGTCATATCGACTTCGTTGAAAGTCGTGAGCATGGCAGCGGTGTTCTGCGCATCCTTCAGGCGGCGTGCAATCGTCTGACGCAGCTTGGTCATGCGCACGCGCTCTTCGCGCGAGGCATCATCAGCCGAGGAGGGAACGCGTGCCACAACAGGCGCTGCAGGAGTTGGCGCGGCAACACCACCAGCGGCTACAGCCGCCAGCACATCACCCTTCAACACCTGACCACGCTTGCCCGAACCTGCAACAGCATCCGTCGCAATACCCGCGTCCGCTGCAACCTTTGCAGCAGCAGGTGACGGCGGCATGGCAGAACCAGTAGCAGCCGCAGGTGCCGGCTTGGCAGCAGCTGCGGGCGCAGCGGCAGGTGCAGCAGCGGCAGGTGCGGCAGCTGCACCAGCGCCACCGGCGGTGATCTGACCGAGCAGCGCGCCGGGCGATACGGTCTCACCGTCTTTGGCGGTGATTTCAGCCAGCACGCCAGCAGCGGGTGCATTGACTTCGAGCGTCACCTTGTCGGTTTCAAGCTCAACCAAAGGCTCGTCAGCCTTCACCACATCGCCGGGCTTCTTGAACCAGCGGCCGATGGTTGCTTCAGAGACGGATTCACCCAGAGTGGGAACACGAATTTCTGCCATGGTCACTTCCGCGCGGCGCGCGGCCTTTCATTGCAAGTGTGCGAATGGAGGATGCTTTCGCCACTCAGGCGGCGAAAGCTTCTTCGAGGAATGCGCGGAGCTGTTCGAGATGCTTCGACATGAGACCCGTTGCGGTCGCTGCAGAGGCCGGACGGCCCACATAGCGCGCACGCTTCGTCTTGCCGCCAGCCTGGCCAAGCACCCATTCGAGATAGGGCTCGACAAAGCTCCAGGCGCCCATGTTCTTCGGCTCTTCCTGACACCAAACAACATCCGCCTTCTTGAAGCGGGAGAGTTCGGTGACCAGCGCCTTCAGCGGGAAGGGATAGAGCTGTTCGACGCGCAGCAGATAGACATCGTCAATGCCGCGCTTCTCACGCTCTTCATAAAGGTCGTAATAGACCTTGCCGGTGCAAAGAATGACGCGACGGATCTTGTCGTCCTTCACCAGCTTGATCTTTTCGCCCTTCAGATATTCCGCATCATCCCACAAGAGACGATGGAAAGACGTACCCTTCACCATCTCATCGAGACGCGACACGGCGCGCTTGTGGCGCAGCAATGACTTCGGCGTCATGAGGATAAGCGGCTTGCGGATATCGCGCTTCAGCTGACGACGCAGGATGTGGAAGTAATTGGCAGGCGTCGTGCAGTTTGCCACCTGCATATTATCTTCCGCACACAGCTGCAGATAGCGCTCAAGACGAGCGGATGAATGTTCCGGGCCCTGACCTTCATAACCATGCGGCAGAAGGCAAACGAGACCAGACATGCGCAGCCACTTGCGCTCACCCGATGAGATGAACTGATCGAAGAGCACCTGCGCACCATTCGCGAAGTCACCGAACTGCGCTTCCCACATGGTGAGCGCATCGGGTTCCGATAGCGAATAGCCATATTCGAACCCAAGCACGGCTTCTTCCGAGAGCATCGAATTGATGACCTCGTAGCGACCCTGCCCGTCGCGAACATTATTCAGCGGCACATAACGCGCTTCAGTTTCCTGATCAATCAGAACCGAATGGCGCTGCGAGAAGGTGCCGCGTTCGCAATCCTGACCAGACAGGCGCACGCGATGACCTTCGTCAACCAGAGTGCCAAATGCGAGTGCCTCGCCCATAGCCCAATCGACGCCTTCACCGGTCTCGATCATCTTGGCGCGACCATCAAGGAAGCGCTGGATGGTGCGGTGGACATTGAAACCATCGGGAGCCTTGGAAATCTTGCTACCGATTTCCTTCAGCTTGGCGAGTTCAACACCCGTCTGACCGCGACGCGGATCATCAGCAGTTTCGCTCGCAGCCGCGCGCATACCCGACCAGCGACCATCAAGCCAGTCAGCCTTGTTGGGCTTATAGACCTGGCCCGCTTCAAACTCGGCATCAAGACGCGCGCGCCAGTCATTGCGCATCTTCTCGACTTCGCCAGCCGTGACGACGCCTTCATTGATGAGCTTGTCTGAATAGATTTCCAGCGTCGATTTATGCGAGCGGATCTTCTTATACATCAATGGCTGGGTGAAGCTCGGCTCATCACCTTCGTTATGGCCGTAGCGGCGATAGCAGAACATATCGACGACCACCGGCTTGTGGAATTTCTGCCGGAACTCAATCGCGATCTTGGCTGCATAGACAACCGCTTCCGGATCATCACCATTCACATGGATGATCGGCGCTTCGATCATCTTCGCCACATCTGAGGGATAGGGCGAGGAGCGCGAATAACGCGGATAGGTCGTGAAGCCGATCTGGTTGTTGATGATGAAATGCAACGAACCACCAGTGCGATGGCCCTTGAGGCCGGACAGGCCGAAACATTCGGCAACAACGCCCTGACCCGCAAAAGCCGCATCGCCATGAATGATCAGCGGCACAACCTGCACGCGCTCGGTCACGTCACCGCGCTGGTCCTGCTTCGCACGCACCTTGCCGAGCACGACAGGGTCAGCGATTTCAAGATGCGACGGGTTGGCGGTGAGCGAGAGATGCACCGTGTTGCCGTCAAATTCACGGTCCGACGAAGCACCCAGATGGTACTTCACATCGCCCGAACCTTCGACTTCATCCGGCGTGAATGAACCGCCCTTGAATTCATGGAAGATGGCGCGATGCGGCTTGCCCATCACTTGTGCAAGCACATTCAGGCGACCGCGATGGGCCATACCCAGCACAAGTTCCTTCATGCCCAGTGCGCCACCGCGCTTGATGATCTGCTCAAGCGCAGGGATCATGGCTTCGCCACCATCAAGCCCGAAGCGCTTGGTGCCGGTGAAACGCAGATCGCAGAAACGCTCGAAACCTTCCGCCTCGACAAGCTTGCCGAGAATGGCGCGCTTGCCTTCGCGGGTGAACGAAATGTTCTTGTCTGGCCCTTCGATACGTTCCTGCATCCATGCCTTTTCGGCGGGATCAGACATATGCATGAATTCGAAGCCAATCGTGTCGCAATAGGTGCGACGCAGAATTGCGAGCATTTCGGGAATGGTCGCGAATTCGAGGCCGAGCACATGATCAATGAAGATCTTGCGATCAAAATCGGCGGGCGTGAAACCATAGCTCGCAGGATCAAGCTCTTCGTGATCCTTGCGCGCCTCAAGACCGAGCGGGTCGAGATTGGCATGGAGATGACCACGCATCCGATAGGCGCGGATCATCATCAAGGCGCGCACGCTGTCCCGTGTTGCGCGCATCACATCAGCGGATGAGAGTTCAACGCCCTTGGCTTGACCTTTGGCTTTCAGCTTGTCGCCGACAGCCTTCTCAACTTCGGCCCAATTGCCATCGAGCGCAGAGATTGTGTCATTGCGCGGGGTGATGGGCCAATTCGGCTTTTCCCAGCTCGCACCTTGCGCATTCTTGGCAACGGCTGCCGGATCATCCTTCAATGCTGCGAAGAAATCACGCCATTGCGCATCAACGCTATTGGGGTCTTTCTCAAAGCGCGCATAGAGATCCTCGATATAGTCGGCATTGCCGCCATAGAGGAAGGAAGTTTGAAGCAGCGACTGGTTGAGTTCCTGTCGAGACATGAGGGACGCCTCTCTGTTCCCACCCTTGAGTTGAAGAGCCCCCGGCCACAAAGCCGGGGGCGTTTGACTTAACGGCCCTTGAGCACGTCAACGAGCGTCTTGCCCAGACGCGCGGGCGAGGGCGACACGCGAATGCCAGCCGCTTCCATCGCAGCGATCTTGTCTTCAGCGCCACCCTTGCCGCCGGAGATGATCGCGCCCGCATGGCCCATGCGACGACCGGGAGGAGCCGTGCGGCCAGCGATGAAGCCAACCATCGGCTTCTTGCGACCACGCTTGGCTTCATCGAGCAGGAACTGCGCGGCTTCTTCTTCAGCCGAGCCGCCGATCTCACCGATCATGACAATCGACTCAGTCTTGGGATCAGCCAGGAACATCTCCAGCACGTCGATGAATTCCGTGCCCTTCACAGGGTCACCACCGATGCCGACAGCCGTGGTCTGGCCAAGGCCTTCCTGCGAAGTCTGGAACACAGCTTCATAGGTCAGCGTGCCAGAGCGCGATACGATGCCGACATTGCCCGGCTTGAAGATATTTGCAGGCATGATGCCGATCTTCGATTCGCCAGCGGTCACGATGCCTGGGCAGTTCGGGCCAACAAGACGCGACTTCGAGCCAGACAGAGCACGCTTCACGCGCACCATATCCATCACCGGAATGCCTTCCGTGATGCAGACGATGAGCGGGATCTCCGCATCAATCGCTTCGCAGATCGAGTCCGCAGCGAATGGCGGCGGCACGTAAACAACAGAGGCGTCAGCGCCGGTCTTCTCACGCGCTTCGGCAACGGTGTCGAAAACGGGCAGGCCGATATGCGTGCTGCCACCCTTACCCGGCGTCACGCCACCAACCATCTTTGTGCCATAGGCAATGGCCTGTTCAGAGTGGAACGTGCCGTTCTTGCCAGTAAAGCCCTGGCAAATGACCTTGGTGTTCTTGTCGATCAGGACGGACATTATTGAGCCTCCTTCACGGCCTTGACGATCTTTTGAGCAGCATCGTCGAGATCATCGGCAGGGATGACATTGAGACCGGAGTCACGGATGATTTGCTTGCCCTCTTCGACATTGGTGCCTTCGAGGCGCACGACGAGAGGAACCTGAAGGCCGACCGCCTTCACCGCAGCAAGCACGCCGCGCGCGATGACGTCGCACTTCATGATGCCGCCGAAGATGTTGACGA
>CAZLBA010000094.1:0-12356 GCA_964557555.1 uncultured Beijerinckia sp. | reverse complement strand
GAGTTGAAGCTCTCCACCGACATGTCGAAAGCAGATGTGCTCGAACGGTAAAACATCAGGAGTGCCTCTTATCGGGTGCCAGACCAGGACTGCCACATACCCAGTTCAAAAATCTCAAGGCCTGATGCTTTCATCAGGGCAGAGACAGTGACGAGCACATTGGTGGCATTGGGCGGATTGTTGCGGTCAACGGGGAGCCCGCGCTCACCCTCGTCGAATTTGGTGCCATAGGCGCGCACGAGGGCAGACATCAAAGTGCCCAGCGCTTCTGTGCTGATCTTGGAGGGGTCACGCGCCAGCTCATCTGCGAGGTCTTGCGCGAGCCTGTCGAGATTGGGGGCAAGATCACACGACAACATAGATGTCCCCTTCCTTCTCGATGATCTTGTAGCGCTTCAGGCCGAATTTGCCGTCACCAGAGCAACGGCCGGTCTCAACATTAAATTCCCAGCCATGCCACGGGCAGACGAGATGCACATCCTTCTCGTGGAAACGCATGCCAAGATAACGCTTGTCCTCGCCGAGAACTTCCTCGACACGATGGATCAACATGCCCTCGCAAGCGGGCCCGCCTTGATGCGGGCAAAGATTGAGAAAGGCATGAAGGGCGCCGTTGACGCGCAAGACGCCAATCTTGTTGCCATTATGCTCTACGAGCACCCGCTTGCCCTCAGCAATCGCGGATGACTTGGCGACATAGAGTTCCATGTAGCCTGCTCCTCCCTGTTATGCGCCAAGGATGGAGACCTGCCGAAAGTCAGGCAAATGAAGAAAATTGATAGGCCATGAGTTTTGTTTTGGGCGGCCTGTTTTCTGGCTGCAGTCAGCCAGAAAAGGGCAAGCGCTCCTCCCATTGGGAGGAGCTGTTGGTGGAGTTGATCGAAATGCCCGCTACCGGCACCTTTCGGAGAAGCACGGCACAGCTTGCTAGTTCACCGGCAGCTTTGCAGCCTTGATGGCTTCTTCAAACAAGCCTTGCTCACTTGCGATACGGGCCTTGAACTGCGCTGGCGTATTGCCCACGGTCGTGATGCCAAGCTCGCCCAGCGTCTTGATGACAGCCGGATCGCGCGCCGCTTCCTGAACAGCCGATGCAAGCCTGTCCACGATCTCTTTCGGTAGGTTTTCAGGACCCATCAGCCCGTTCCATGTTGTCATGACGACGCCGGGGAAGAATTCCGAAACCGTGGGAACATTGGGCAATTGCGGCATACGCTTTTCGGAGGATGCGACGATGATCTTGACGCGTGGATCATTGCTCACCGGGATCAGCTCGGATGCATTGCCAAAATAGGATTCAACATGGCCCCCCAGCAAATCTGCGACAGCGGGTGCGCCGCCGCGATAAGGCACATGAGTGATATTGGCGCCAGCCTTGGCAAAGGTCAGCGCGGCGATCAGATGAGATCCTGAGCTGACGCCTCCTGATGCATAAGACATGGCACCGGGCTTGGCCTTGGCGAGTGCAATAAACTCTTTGAAGTCTTTTGCCGTTGTTTTCGTCGTGCTCATCCCAAGCACGAAGGGGCCTTCACCAAAAATGCTGATATAGGTGATGTCCTTTTTGGGATCATAATTCACCTTTTCCGTGACAGGCAGTACGGAGATTTGCTGGAAGGCAGCAAAGAGCAAAGTGTAGCCGTCAGCTGGCGCCCGTACCGCAGCGGCCGTGCCGATGGAGCCTGATGCCCCGACGCGATTTTCAACGACGAAACTCTGACCAAATTTTTCAGACAGCTTTTGTGCCAGCACACGCGCCATCGTGTCGGAATTGCCGCCCGCAGGGAAAGGCACGATCATGGTGACATTGCGTGACGGCCAGGGGGCGTTGGACTGCGCCAGTGCCGTCCCGACCCCCAGGCTCGCCATCAAGGCGCAAGATGAGAACGCCCATACAAATGCGCGCTTCATCCGCGACCACGGCATAGACGTGTTGCGCTCCTTCAATCCAGACATTTCATCCCTCCTGTTTGCCCGCTTGGGCTTGTTATTATCGGTTCTGCTTTGGCTATTCGATTTGTTCAGACTTCTCCCACATCGCAATCAGCGAGGCACGTTTGACGAAATCGAAATGCTTTTGCGGATCAGCATTGATCTTGCGCAAATCATTCAAACGTTCGGCACGTATGGCCGGGTCTTTTTCTTCGAGCAGCCGCTTATTCGCGATGGATTGTGCCTGCACATATTCGATCGCTGTTAAACGGCGCTGGCGATCATAACGCGCGAGCAATGGATCAGGATCTGCGCCCCGGTCAATCTCGATCAGCTTGCGCGCCAGCGTGATGCCATCTTGAAAGCCGCTATTCATGCCCATGCCGCCGATGGGATTGTTTACATGCGCTGAGTCGCCAGCCAAAACGATGCGACCAGAACGGAAATTGCCTGCGACACGCTGATGCACATTATACATGTTGCGATGAACGATAGGGTAGGGGCCAGCATTCATACATTCAAGAAAGCGAGCATTGATCCAGTCATCGCTCATGACTTCTTCGTCGCTCTCATGTTCCTTGGCGGGGAAGACGCAACGCCACAGTCCCTTCCCGTCTTCACCGGGCACCTGCATCAGGGAGACCCAGCGATCAGGATGCGAGCAGTAATTGCGTAAGCGGAAGCCGTGGATCTTGCCAAGGTCAACCGGTGTCGAAACGATGTTGAAACGTTCAGGCCAGGTGAAACCTTCGAAAGAGGTTCCTGTCGTCTTGCGGGTCAGGCTGCGGCCGCCGTCGCATCCAATCAGATAGCTGCCACGATGTGTCACCACCTCGCCCGCTTCATTTTGCACATCGCATTCGACGTGGTCCGCAAATTGGCGGACAGCGACAACTTCAACGGGGCGCTCAATCTTGAAATGATCAGGATAAGCCTTGGCTGCTTCCAACCCGACATAGACAGTCTTATGCTGTTCAAGCTGGATCACATAAGGGTGGCCTGACACCTCCGCGAGGCGTCCATAGTCAAATTCAGCTACGACCTCATTTGCAACGCGATCACGCCACTGGAAATAGCGAGATTTGAATCCCTGTTCGAGAATAGGTTTCGTCAAGCCCATCTCTTCGAAAAGATCCAGCGTGGAGGGTTGTAGCGTTGCTGCACGATGATCTTCCGGTGGCTTGGGTGCCATATCGAAAAGCTGCACCTTGATGCCATTGCGGGCGAGATAAAGACCCGTGATCACACCGACCGGGCCACCACCTGCTATCAGAACCGTGTCAATCTTGCTCATTATAAGGCGACCTCATGCTTTCAGAATGCAGCAAAGCGTTCCCCCGCCTGCTGGTGCTTGTTGGATTGGATCAAAGGTGCTGAAGATCCTGGTTGTATGAAGCGTAGCTCCCAGAACGCCGGACATGGCGGCGCGCACATGTTTTTCAGGCGGTGTGACGGAGGAGTAGATCGTCGTCGGTGCGCCACCAACCCGACCATCAGGCATGACGCCCAGCTTTGCGAGAACGGCAACGAGGCGGCTTGTCTCCAGCTCTCCATCCGCATCAATCGCGCAGCCAGCCTTGATCATCATGCGCTTGATTGAGCGTGTATCAATGAGATCGGCGGTCAGCGTATTGCAGGCAAAGTAGGCACCACCCGCCTTGGCGGAATTGCCGATGATAATGATCTCGATATTGCGAATGGCCGGGCCGGTGAAAGTTTGAACGCGGCCTGTATAGAGAGTGAGATCGCTGATGATACGCTCATCCGTGACGTCTGGCGCCTTGATCTCCCCCAGCGCGATACCTGCACCCAGTGCCGCAGCAGCTCGGCCTGCGCGCGAGCGCGGGCCAACATTGCCGGTTGTTGGCAGCGGTACATTGACGATTGCGCATTGAACATCGCCTGCGTCCATATCGCCATCGCGCATGGCTTGTGTGACAAGTGTGGCGATATGGCGAGCAAATTTCGCGCTGCCGATTTCGGCTTCCACATAATCGGGCGAGAGATGTAGTCCGAGGGCGAGACGGGGCGTTGCAGCAGGTGCTGTTGCGCCCATATCTATCAGCGCAAAGCCGCAAGGTGTGCTCGCCCCTTCTGAGCCAATCACCGTGATGAAGGCAGCGCGATCACTCAGCCCGAACCGCGCCAGCAAGGCTTCCACAGCAGCGCGCGCTTTCTCCCGCGACCCGTCTTCATATTCACCGGCCACCCGCATGAGCAGGGCAATGCGATGAATGGCTTTCGTGTTGATGGTCGAAAGGTGTTCAGTCAGCCGCCCAAGGTCATCAGGCGCTGCCATATCAAAAGCGACAAGATCGACGCTCATCCTCCCCCCGAGTCATTTTTGCCTTCGCATGGCCATTGCCATGTTTGATAGAAGCAAAAATAACCCGGACCTGCGAGTCTAATTTTGATGCGCTTTGCCTCTCAGCTGATCACATGCGCCGGGTGTTCGCTTGAAGCTGATTTTCGACCACGCAGCCCGCTCCTTTCATTGGGAGCAGCTGTCAGCGGCGCCGATGGAGGAGGGGGCTCAATCTTGCGAGGTGACGCGGGAAAGGACCCGCGTGCGGTATTCTCAAATCTCCAGCGCGAAGGGTACGCCTTCAAAACAATCTTCACCGCGGCCAATGGACTTCACGGCGTCTACCATGCGTTGCCGACGGCCCAGCAAATGATCAGCATGTTTCACCAACAGCAAATTGGGCGTGGCCGTGGGGGAGAGGGCGCGCAGGCGTTGCGCCACTTCCATCTCATCACGCTTGGGATTGAGCGCGCAGACTGCGATGAATGCAGCGGCGGTTGAGCGGCTGACGCCAGCATAGCAATGGATCAAGAGCGGATGCTCCCGGTCCCACGCATGGACGAAATCGAGATAGCGCGCGACATGATGTTCACCGGGCGCAACATGGCCCTCCATGGGTTCAACGATATCGGCAATATCGACCCGATGGTGCCGGTGAAGTTCAATCGCGCTGGGGCGCTCAACGGGATAATTCGGATTGATCAGGGTGACGAGCGAGCGTGCTCCGGTTTCTTGCACAGCTGCGCTAATGCGCGTCAGGGAGCAAACATGAATGCGCGGCATCAGTCCTGCACTCCCGCCATTTCTGCTTCCAGCTCACGGAAGGCTTCGATGAAACGTGCTTCTGCTTCCTGTGAGGACATAGGTGCGAGGAGGGTCTCAAGATTGCGCAGCGAGACATCCGGGCGTCCAAAGATTTCATCACCTTCTGCAGGCGAAAAGCCCGCCAGATGGATGGCCTCAAGATAGGCCGCAGCGCGATCAGCAGTCTTGATCTGCTTTGCGCAAGCGCGCGGCGTCGCTGCGGGCAAGGAGAAACGCATGTGAATGGCGTTTAAGATGCGCTCTTCCACCGTCTTGTAAGTGTCCCCGACAGCGGCCTTGAAGGGGGAAATGATGTCGCCGATCACATATTCCGGCCCATCATGCAAAAGCGCCATCAATCGCCAGCGTGCGGGCACCCCTTCGTCGAGCCTTGAAAAAATGCGCTCCACAAGGATTGAGTGTTGTGCAACGGAGAAAATATGGGGGCCATGTGTCTGCCCGTTCCAGCGCGCTACGCGGGCAAGCCCATGGGCAATGTCTTCGATTTCGACATCAAGCGGTGATGGATCGAGCAGATCAAGTCTGCGGCCAGACAACATGCGCTGCCAAGCGCGGGGGCTAACTTTGCGCGCCATTATTGGCCCTTTCCAAGTTTCGCGCAGACCTCATGACGATGGCAGCCGACAAGATGGTCATTGACCATGCCGGTTGCCTGCATGAAGGCATAGATGATCGTAGGCCCGCAGAAATTGAAGCCCGCCTTTTTCAGCTCTTTCGACATTGCGATGGATATGTCGCTTTGCACGGGCATCTCGCCCATGTGGCGCAGCTTGTTTTGCTTCGGGCGACCATCGAGATGTTTCCAGAGGAAATGCGAAAAGCCTTCGCGCTCTTCGATCTCGATAAAGACGCGGGCCGAGACAATTGCACTTTCGATTTTGGAACGATTGCGGACAATGCCCGCATTGCCCATCAAGGTTTCGACCTGTCGTGCATTGAAGCGCGCAATCTTGTGCGGGTCGAATCCGGCAAAGGCTTGGCGGAAGGCCTCGCGCTTGCGCAAAATGGTGATCCAGGACAGTCCAGCCTGAAAGCCATCGAGGATCAGCTTCTCAAACAATGCACGGGAGTCATATTCCGGGACGCCCCATTCGGTATCGTGATAGGCGAGATAGGTCTCGTCATGGCCCGGCCAGTCGCAGCGCTTCAGCCCGTCCTCATATAAAACCGGATATCGCAAATTCTTCGTCATGCTTGAGATGTAACGCCGCGTTGCGGGAGAGGGAAGGCGTGGCAGTGCGCTGGCTGCGTGACATGCCCAATTTTGTCACCCCGCGCCGATGGTCCGCTTTCCCGTCGGGCTGAAGGATACAACTTTTGCTGATTCCGCAATTTATCACTGTTGGAATAGCAAAGGCTATGTTATAACGTTCCATCATTGATTAATCAGTTCCTCAGAAGATCCATGCGCGAAAATGTTTGCCGCTCAGGGGGCGCAGTGGGTGCAGACATTCTCTTTGGGGAATGTGCAGCGCAGCTTGGCCACAAAGTCGTTCACTACACATTCGCCGGCTTTGAGGCTCAGGCGAAAGCAAATGACTCTTGCGTCTTTCGCAAGCTGACGCCGTTTCAGCTTTGTGAGGCGGACCCATTCCTGCTGCGCGCAAGTCACGCACTCGGTAAAGAATTTCCATGCGGGATTGAGTATCGCGACAATATTCTGCGCCGAAGCTGGTGGATTACACGCAGTGTCGAGACCATTTATGCCATCAGCCGTCTTGATCTAAAAAGCCAGCAAGTTCTGGGCATTGATGCCTGGCCGATCCAATGTTTGCTGGATCGTGCGCAAGCAGACCGACTGAAGTTGCGCACCTATGTTTTCGATCAGACGCGTAGTAAATGGTATCGCTTTGATCAAACGCGGCGGGTCTGGATTTCGCTACCACCGCACCGCGTGCCCGTGCCGCGCGGTGATTATGCGGGCATCGGGACGGCCAAACTGACGCTAACAGGTACGCGCGCGATCGAGCAGCTCTTTCGCCTCGTGAACATTCAGGAAGCTTCTTGAGCCATCCCCCGCGCCGGAGGATGGCTCAATCGGTTCATTTTATGCCAGCGCAGCTTTCACGCGCTCGGCTGTGAAGGGCAAGGCGCGCAGCGTCTTGCCAGTCAACGCCAGCACGCCATTGGCAATGGCAGGAGCAATGCCGCCGATGCCAAGCTCGCCCGCGGGCAGGGGCATGTCCCCGCTGCGGATCAACTCGACCTTGATCTCCGGCATCTCCGACAAGCGCAGCAACTCATAGGCATGGAAGTTGGTCTGCTGCACAATGCCATCCTTGATGGTGATGCGCTCCTTGAGTGCCGCGCTCAAATTGAAGACAGCTGAACCTTCAATCTGCGCGATGAGATTGCCGGGCTGGACAGGCAGGCCTGCGTCAGCCGCAATCCAGAGATTGTGCACCTTGATCTTGCCGCTGGCGCGATCAACGGAGACTTCCGCCACAGTTGCAGCCATCGAATAGCCGACGGGCGGAAGCCCCAATTTCGCAAAAGCAATGCCAAGGGCACGGCCTTCGCGCTTGCGACCGAAATCCGCCATCTGCGCTGCCTTCTCGACGACCGCCTTGGCACGCGGATCTTTGAGAAGGGCCAAACGATAAGCGAGCGGGCTTTGATTGGCCGCGCGGGCCAATTCGTCCAGCGTCACTTCAATGGCAAAATTATTGTGGCCTGCGCCAATGCCGCGCCACGCTGCATTGCGAATGCCGCGTTCCTCATAGATGTGCTCGTTCAGATGAACGGGCAGATCATAATGCGGCATTTCCATGCCTGAGGTGACGATATGGTCCACGCCTTTTTGCGCATCCATGCGCTGCTGGCCGTAGAGATAAGGCACGATCGTGTCAGCTGCGATGCGATGCTTCCACGCGGTGATCTTGCCTGCTGCATCAAGGCCGACTTCGAGGCGCTGTGCCGTCATCGGACGGAAACGGCCGCTCAGCAGATCATCCTCGCGCGAGAGAATGAGTTTGACCGGCTTGCCGACAGCCTTCGACAAGGCAACGGCGTCGATGACATATTCGACAAAGGCGCGACGACCATAGCCGCCACCCATGGTGAGAAGATTGAACTTCACCTTTTCAGGGGCAACGCCCGCTGTCTTGGCGGCCATATCTCGCGCCATGGTCGGCCATTGCGTCGCTGACCACACTTCCACACCATCTGCCGTCACAGATGCAGTGCAAGCATGAGGCTCCATCTGCGCGTGATAGACATAATCGGTGGTGAAGTCCGAAGCGTGCACCCGTGCTGCTGCCTTCAAGGCCGCTTCAGGCTCGCCAGCTGATCGTACGGTCACGCCTGTCTTGGCAGGATCGCGCACATGAGCGAGATATTCCTGCAGATTGCGCTCTGAATCGACCTTGAAGCCGATGGCGTCTTTCCATGTGGCCTTTAGCTTCTGGCGCGCAGCAAAGGCTGCTTCAACGCTGCTCGCGATAATGCCAATACCTTGTTCGAGGGAGACGACATCGACCACACCCGGCTGCTTTTTCAACTCATCCCGGTTGAAATCGAGCGGCGCTGAATCGCGCACGGGGCGACGTGCGAGCGTGGCATAGACCATGCCCGGCACTTGCACATCAATGGCATAGGTCTGTGCACCGCGCGCTTTGGCGGGCACATCCACGCGCGGCACATCCCTGCCGATGAGGCGGAAGTCAGCCGGCTTCTTCAATTGTTCCGGCTTGATCTCCGGCATCTGCTCCGGCGCCTTGGCAAAAGACGCGATCTCGCCATAGGGCATTTTGCGGTTGGAAGCAGGATGCACAACCATGCTGGGTTCTGTGCGCAATTCCTCAACCGGCACATTCCAACGTTGGGCGGCGGCCATTAACAAGACCTGACGTGCCTGTGCGCCAGCCATCCGCAGCGGCATCCAGTAACCGCGCAACGTGATGCTGGCGACCACGAATTGCGAGCGGAAGATGGGGTGATTAAAGGCGGGATCGACGGGTGATTGCTCCACCCGCACTTTCGACCAGTCTGCATCCAGCTCTTCAGCGAGGATGACTGGCAAAGCGGTGATGACACCTTGCCCCATTTCAGGAGCAGGATTCATGATGGTGATCGTGCCATCGGTGGCGATGCGCACATAAGCGTTGACGCGGGTTGAGGCGCCTTGTGCTTCGGCAGTCCCGTCCAGTCCAAATGAGAAGGCGAAAGTCAGGCCAGCCGAGCCCGCAAGGAAATGGCGGCGATTGATGGAGGTCATCGGAGCATTCATGGATCAGCCCTCCTTCGCAGCGCGTTCGATGGCGCGCACAATGCGCGGATAGGTGCCGCAACGGCACAGATTGCCATCCATATGCTGGATGATCTCGTCGCGCGTCGGGTTCTTTTTGGTGGCGAGCAGTTCAGCGGCCTGCATGATCTGGCCAGACTGGCAATAGCCGCATTGCGGTGCCTGTTCAGCAATCCACGCCTTTTGCAGCGGATGATTGCCATCAGGCGACAGACCTTCAATGGTCGTGACCTTCTTGCCCTGAGCTTGCGAGAGCTGCGTCTGGCAAGAGCGCACGGCCTTGCCATCGAGATGGACGGTGCAGGCACCGCAAAGGCCTGAGCCGCAGCCATATTTCGTGCCAGTGAGTTTGAGATGCTCGCGCAAGGCCCAGAGCAGCGGCGTATCGGGCGCCGCATCAATGCTCGCAGGCTTGCCGTTGACGGTGAGTGTAATCGCCAAGGTCCCCTCCTTTGATCTCGCTTGGAAGTCGAGATGATCGCAACCAAAGGTAGAGCTTTCCCTCTGGCTGGAAAGCCCTACTCACAGGCTTTTGTGTCAAGATGAGGTCTCAACCGGCAGGATTTTGACGTCCGGCCCGTCATCAAGCTGCATATCCATCACACAGAGCATGGCGGCCGTGGCGGCATAATTGCCCATCAGCGCAACGAGATTGATTAGCCCCTCCTTGCCGAAGAGCTTGAAAGCCCGCGCGAATGTCTCTGATGAGACCTTGCGCTTGCCAAAGGTCTCGCGACCCAAGGTGATGATGACGTCATCCAGTTCTGCCAGCCCCGTGGTGGGGCGGCGATATTTGATGATGTCGATGATGTCTTGGGTGACACCGCATTTGAGCGCCTCTGGCTCATGCGCGGCCCATTCAAACTGGCTGTCGCATTCGCGCGCGGTAATCAGAATGGCAATCTCGCGTTCGCGCGGGGCAATGCCTGATTCAAAACGAAGAAATTTGCCGACCGGCCGCGTCAGAACGGAGAGCTTGGGACTATGCAGGCTGATGCCACCCGGACCAATCAGGCCGCGGATCGTGTTGCCTTTGGGATCAGCGACATAATCGAAGACTTTTTTGCCGTCCTCATCAAAATCCTCGCGCTTGGGCAATGGCAGGCGGCAGCGTGACTCGGGATAGATGTCGGGCGGCAACATGGTCATTCCTCCCCTTTTGTTTTTCTAAAGACTGTCTTCGATCAGCTTTCGTAACTCCTGGGTCACTTCCACATCAAGCCCGAACCAGCCTTTCCAGGCGGGACGGCCCTGATGCAGCAACATGCCAAGACCGTTCAGTGTTGGATTGCCGCGCAGCCGCGCATCCCGCAGCAGAGGCGTTTCCCCAGGGATATAGATAATGTCGTAAACAACTGCATTTGTGGGCAGGGCATCAAGCTTCAGGTCCAGCGGCGGATTGCCCACCATGCCCTGACTGGTCGTGTTGACGAGAAGGCCGGCACCTTCAAGTGCCGCGTGACGCTCTTCCCATCTGAGGCAGGTCACCGGGCCGCCAAGATCGCGCGCGAGCAACTGGGCGCGTTCAGCGGTGCGATTGATCAGGCGGATGTCTTTTGCACCCGCATGGGTCAGCGCATCGACCACCGCGCGCGAACCCCCGCCCGCACCCATCACCACGCAGGGTGCTGCATCAGCACGCCAGCCGGGAAAGGCTTCGCGCAGATTTTCGATAAAGCCATACCAGTCGTTATTGGTGCCGGTGAGGGACCCATCTGCATTGACACTCACGCAGGAGATCGCACCAATCTTGCGCGCACGTTCATCAGCATGATCAACAATCCGCAGCGCCTGTTCCTTGTGAGGAATGGTGAGATTGCAGCCCGCAAAGCCCAAAGGCGCCAGCGCGCGCAGGGCAGCTTCCAGCCCTTCAGGGCGAATGGCCAGCGGCAAATAGGTGCCAGCAAGGTGGTAGCGCTGGAACCAGTAGTTATGAAGAGCAGGCGAACGCGAATGCATGACCGGCCATCCCATGACACCGGCAAGCAGGAATTTGTCTGGATGGCCCATCGCCCTTGAAGCTCCGCTATTCGTCGAGGGGTTCCTAGCCTTGCGGGCGGGAACGAGCAAGGGTAGGGCGATGTTCATCGCAAGGACGTCGTCTGATCGGTTGAGGTGAGGCTTGCGCATGACCGGGTTGCGGCTGCTTCTGGCGGGTGTGGGTTTGCTATGGGCGGCAGCCGCTCAGGCGGCTCCTGACATGCGCTTTCGGCTGTTGCCCTATGGCAGTGCAGCCGAATGCGCCCGCAATTGCCCGCTCGTTGTGGTGGCGGATGGCGAGATCCGGTCGGACACGCCGGCGAAGTTTAGGGCCTTTGTCGAGAGCCACAGGCATAATCCCCGCTTCCATAGCGTCGTCATTCTCCATTCGCCCGGTGGCGTCGTGGAGGCGTCGATGATGTTGGGGCGGATGTTTCGCGCGACCAATATGCTGGCAATCGTGGCGAGGCCCGTGAAGAGCGCCCAGGGCGGGGGCGCGCGACTGGCGGCGGGGCGCTGCTATTCGGCCTGCGTCTATGCCCTCATGGGGGCGACCAAGCGCATCGTGCCGCCCCAGAGCAGCGTGGGGATCCACCGGATGCATCTTGATGAGCGGGGGCGGGGGGCACTGGCTGGCGTGCCTGCGCGGCGGGTCTATGGCACGCCAGAATGGGTGCAGCGCCTGTCTGACTATGCAGCTCAAATGGGCATCAGCCGGGACCTGATTGCCACCGCCGAGACGATTGAGCCTGAAAGGATCAGAACCCTGACGCAAGCCGAATTGCAACGCTGGCGTTTGGCGCAGCCGGCTTATGAATGAAAAAAGCCTCCCCGGAGGGAGGCTTTCCAGAAACTCGTCACGCGCCCGGATCAGGCGGCTTGCAGGTTGCCCGCAGACGACTTGCCGGTGCGCTTGTCGGCGATCAGCTCATAGGAGAGCTTCTGGCCTTCGTTGAGGCCCTGAAGGCCCGCGCGCTCGACGGCGCTGATATGGACGAAGACATCCTTCGAGCCGTCATCCGGCTGGAGGAATCCGTAACCCTTCGTCGCGTTAAACCATCTCACGGT
>CAZLBA010000093.1:0-12414 GCA_964557555.1 uncultured Beijerinckia sp. | reverse complement strand
ATGGAGGGAATGCCCAGCACCGCGCCCTCCATCGCACCCGCAACCGTGCCGGAATAAATGACGTCTTCCGCAAGGTTATGGCCGATATTGATGCCCGACAGAACAAGATCCGGCCTTTTGCCGCCCAGCACCTTATAGACACCCATAATGACGCAATCCGTCGGCGTGCCCTTGACTGCGAAATGGCGGGGCGAAACCTCGCGCAGGCGCAACGGATCATTCAACGAGAGCGAATGGGCGACCCCAGACTGGTCAAGCTCCGGTGCAACAACATAGATATCGTCACTGATCTCGCGTGCAATCTCTTCAAGCACTGCGATGCCACTCGCATGAATACCATCGTCATTGGTGATCAGAATGCGCATCAGCCCTGCCCTCATGTGAGGCATGGGAGATAGCGGGAGGATGCTTGGGGGTCAAATGGGAGGGGGATCTCCTTCTCCCATTGGGAGCAGCCGGGCGCGTTCTTGAACCGGGGCGCTATTCCCGCTCGCGCAAGATCCGACGTGCGACTTCGACGAATTGCGGCAAGCTCTCTGTCACCGTGGCCCACAAGACGCGGATGACGATGTTGTAATAGCCATGCACCAACACATTACGCATCGCATAGGCAGAGCGAATATCGAATGCCGGATGGCGGGCGGGAATTGAAGGTTCAATGCGGCCCGCGTGATTAGCAGCTTCTCCGCAAACTTCGACGCAGCGCGTCACGGCGTCGATGGTCTTCAAATCGACCGCGAACTGGTCAAAGTCCATTCCTTCGACATAAGCCGCCGCGCGTTCGCCCCACTCCAATGATGTCGCGCAAGAAATCATCGGCAGAGCGCTGCGCCATCATAGCGGCCTCGCATCCGCCAGAACGAAGTGCCGGGTCGTGGGCTTCAGACCTGCTTCGAGGCCGATATCGACGCTAACGCCCAAGCAGTGTTCGAGCTCGGTCTTGAGCTGTGCGAGGGCGAAATAAGTGAGGCCATCACGGTCTTCGACCAGCAAATCGAGATCGCTATCCTCACGGTCCTGCCCTCGGGCTACGGAACCGAACAGGCGCGGATTTGCAACCGGGTAGCGCGCCAGGATTGCACGCACCTCAGGTAGCTTTTCGGCAAGGGCGGTCGAAGGCTTCATGAGAGCAGTATAGCGCGCGTGGAGCGATTTCTCCACCCGGCCAAGCGTCTCCTTCTCCCATTGGGAGAAGCGGGAGCCTCATACGGCTGCGATCTTCTCCATACCGCCCATATAAGGCCGCAGCACGTCTGGCACGGTCACACTACCATCGGCGTTTTGGTAATTCTCAAGCACGGCAATCAGTGCGCGACCAACAGCAACACCAGATCCATTCAGCGTGTGGACGAAACGATTGCCCTTGCCCTCGGTAGGGCGGAAACGGGCGTTCATGCGGCGCGCCTGAAACTCGCCGCAGACAGAGCAGGATGAAATCTCGCGGAAACGGTCTTGTCCCGGCAGCCAGACTTCGATGTCATAGGTCTTCTGAGATGCAAAGCCCATATCGCCCGTGCACAAAGTGACAACACGATAATGCAGGCCCAAGCGCTTCAGCACTTCTTCTGCGCAAGAGGTCATGCGCTCATGTTCTTCGAGCGATTTCTCTGGCGTGGTGATCGACACCAATTCCACCTTGGTGAATTGATGCTGGCGGATCATACCGCGCGTATCGCGCCCTGCTGCACCAGCTTCGGCGCGGAAACAGGGCGTCAGGGCGGTGACGCGAATGGGCAGCGCCTTCTCATCCAGAATGTCTTCGCGCACGAGATTGGTGAGCGGCACTTCAGCTGTGGGGATCAACCAGAAGTCTTCGCCCGCACGAAACTGATCATCCCGGAACTTCGGCAATTGCGCAGTGCCATACATTGCATCATCCCGCACCAGTACCGGCGGATTGATTTCGCGATAGCCATGTGTGTCGGTGTGCAGATCAAGCATGAATTGACCCAGCGCTCGTTCAAGACGTGCCAGCGCCCCTTTCAGGATAACGACACGCGCGCCTGACATTTTGGCGGCACTCTCAAAATCCATCAGGCCAAGCGCCTCACCGATTTCGAAATGTTCCTTCGGCTTGAAGTCGGCCGGGAATGAAGGCTTCGCGCCCACCACGCGCGCTTCCACATTATCATGTTCGTCAGCACCATCGGGCACTTCTGCCAGCGGCAGATTGGGCAATTGCATAAGCGCATCATCCAGCGCCTTGACGGCTGCGGTTTCTGCCGCCCCTGCCCCATCGCTTTCTGCCTTGAGTTCAGCCACGCGCGCCTTCAATTGTTCGGCAAGCGCAGTATCCTTCTTGGCCATGGCCTGACCGATTTCCTTGGACAGTCGGTTGCGCTCTTCCTGCGCGCGCTGCGTTTTGGCGATAACGTCGCGGCGCGCATCATCAAGGCGGAAAAGCTCCCCAACCGTCTCCTCAACCTTTTGACCGTCCCAACCCCGGCGCCTGAGCCCTGCCTTGAGGGCGTCGGCATTATCGCGAATCCAGCGGATGTCATGCATGAGAGCAACTTTCGGGCGGTTCAGTCTGCCGGCCGCGAGGCAACGCCCCCGCCGACTCGGCCACTGATGGTGTGAAAACTCAGGCCCGCCAATACCAGACCCGCCCCCACAAGCTCAATGGCGCTAAAGGTCTCCTTGAGAATGGCCCATGAAAAGACCATGCCGAAGACGGGCACCAGCATGGCATAGGGGGCAACAAGCGCAGCTGGATATTTGGACAAGAGCCGCCCCCAGACCACGAAGCCGAACAAGGTGGCCGCATAGGCCAGAAACAGGGCGCAGCCGATACCAAACCACATGGGCGCCATCACAGCGGCGAAACCGGCCTCCCCCTCAAAGACAAAGGAGAGCAGCACCAGCGGTAAGGGGGCTGCCAAGCTCGACCAGACCATGAAAGGGATCATCTCGCCCCTATCGACCTTCTTGCCCAGCGTATTGCCGATGCCCCAGCTGAAGGCGGCGCATAGTGTCAGCAGGAATGGCAGAAACTCGGCTCCCTCCAGACGCTCGCTGCCGATCAGCGCAACGCCGAAAAGCGCAATCAGCGCGCCAATGATCTGGCTGCGCACGGGCACTTCGCCCATGGCGACCCAAGCCAGAAAGATGGTGAAGAAGGCGTGCATCTGCACAACGAGCGAGGCAAGCCCCACAGGCATACCGTTGCGGATCGCGATAAAGAGGAGCCCAAATTGCACGACGCCAATGGCAAAACCATAAGCAATCACGACAGAGGTTGAAACGCCACGGGGTCGACGAATGAAGAAGACCGCCGGGATTGACGCAAAGAAGAAGCGCAACGCACTGAACATGAAGGGCGGCACTTCCATCACGCCCCATTTGATCGTGATGAAGCTGAAGCCCCAGACGAGCGCGAGAACAAGGGCAATGATGATATCGCGCGCGGCCAAGTGAGGAGCCCTTAAACAAACAGCTTCGATCTAGCTAACAAGCTCCGGTGAGCCGGGCAAGCTCAGGATAGACGCCGCTTCCATAAAGTCGGCAGCAAAAGCTTGAATGCCTCCAACAGCAAGAGCAGCGCCAAACCTGCGAGGCTGACCACCAGCAGATCATCGCCATGCAACGGTCCAAAACGGAAAATGTCACGCATCCATGACCAGCCAAGACTGGCTGCCAGCACCATTGCAACAAAACCAAGAACGAGAATGAGCGCAAGGCTCGGCTGCGCAAAGGCTGCCCGCAAGGACGGACTGAAAGAGCGGTTCACCAGCACTAGCGCCAAAACACCCAGAACAAGAGTGAAGAAGCAGATCGCCCGCAATTCCGCCTCCGGCATATTGCGTGAGAGCGCCAACCAGAACACACTCACGACAATCACCAGCGCACCCAGTCCTTGCAGCAGGCCCCATAAAAGCAGGTCGGGAGAAAAGAGCGATGACTTGGGGTCGCGCGGGGGACGACGCATCACGTTTTTCTCTTCGCGCTCTGCCTCGAAGACAAGTGAGGAGACCGGATCAATCACCATTTCCAGAAAGGCGACATGTACGGGCGCGAGCAAGATTGGCAGGCCAAACAGGAGCGGTAACAAGGCGAGGCCTGCAATGGGAATGTGCACCGCGAATATAAAGCAAACGGCCTTGCGCAAATTGTCATAGATGCGCCGGCCAAGTTTGATAGCGCTCACGATCGAGGTAAAGTCATCATTGAGGAGCACGATGCTTGCTGCCTCGCGCGCGACATCGGTGCCGCGGCCTCCCATGGCGATGCCGATATGGGCGGCCTTCAGCGATGGCGCATCATTCACGCCATCACCCGTCATGGCGACAATCTCGCCATTCGCTTTCAACGCCTCGACGATACGCAGCTTTTGTTGTGGCATGATGCGGGCGAAGATGGAAACCCTGCGCACGCGCTCGCGCAACTCATCATCTGACAGCGCCTCAAGATCGCTGCCGCTCAACACGGACGTACCATCTATCCCCGCTTGCGCTGCGATTGCCTTGGCAGTCGCAGGGTAATCACCCGTGATCATGACAACCCGGATGCCGGCTGTACGACATTCCGCGACGGCCTGCGGGACGCCCTCCCGCAAAGGATCAGCAAGGCCCGTCAGGCCAAGATAGGTGAAGGTAAAAGCGGATGGATGATCGGGCAAATCACCTTGCCATGTTGCACGCGCAACAGCCAGCACACGCAGGCCACGCTGTGCCATGGCATCAGCATCGCGGTGCATTTGCGCACGCATGGTGGTATCGAGCTTGCAAAGGGAGGCAATTGCCTCCGGCGCGCCTTTGGCAGCAACCGTGAATGCGTCCTCATCAAGATCCCAGACATGTGTGACGGCGAGCAATTCCGGACGTAGCCCGAATGCATGAACCAAAGCCTCAGCGGGCGGGCTCTCTGCATGAGCGGCATGAAAGGCGCGCTCCATCGGATCAACCGGATGATGCGCACTTGCCAACATGCCGAAACGTTTCAGATCCTCGAAAGAGGCATGACCGGCGCTGGCATCAAGCTCCATCACCTTGCCATCAGGTGAACGCAATTCAACAAGCGTCATGCGGTTTTGCGTCAGCGTGCCCGTCTTGTCAGTGCATAGCACGGTTGCCTGACCCAAAGTCTCGATAGCTGCAGCACGCCGCGTCATCACATGCGCGCGCGAAATGCGCCAGGCCCCGACGGCCATGAAGACGGTCAGAACGACCGGCAATTCTTCGGGCAACATGGTCATGCCAATCGCGATGCCTGCCAGCACTGCTTGCAACCATTCGCCCCGCGTCATGCCATAAAGAACCACCGTCAGCAGCGTGAATAAAATTCCTGCTACACCGAAGAAGCGGACCATGCGCTGCGTCTGTTGCTTGAGGCGTGGCGGTTCGCGCTCCACATCAAAAAGCGATGCGCCGATCTGGCCAATCCGGCTCTTGGCTCCGATGGCTGTCACTTCCGCAATCGCTGAGCCGCGTGTCAACAAGGTGCCGGAAAACAGATGCCGCTCGTCATGATCGGCTGCATCAACCTGCTTCGCCACAGGCACCGATTCACCAGTCAGCAGGCTCTCATCGGCCATGACATCGCGCGCTTCGATGAGGCGCGCGTCAGCCGCCACCCGCTCACCTTCATCAATCACAAGCACATCGCCGCGCACAACCTCATGGCCGTCGATCCGCTTGCGCTCACCGTCACGAATGACGAGAGCCTTGGGACTTGAAAGCGCGCGCAATGCCTCCAGCACACGCTCGGTCCTCGCCTCCTGCACGACGGTAATGACCACCGAAATCATCGCAAAGACGATGAGGATCAGCGCCTCTTTCAGATCCCCCAACAAGAGATAGAGAAAGCCGCCGACCAGCAAAAGAACCAGCATCGGCTCTTCAAACTCCTCCCGCAGGATGCGCCAGACATTACGCTCCTTCTCGCGAGGAAGTTCATTCGCGCCTTCACTTAAAAAGCGCGCTTGTGCTTCTTGACTGGAGAGACCTTGCGGCTGCCTGCTCATGCCACTCCTGACGCGAAGGCGCGTCAGGTCGAGGATTGCGCCTTCTTCTCAATCAACATAACGGCGATGACAGCCCCTTCATAGAGGAGCAGCATGGGTGCAACAAGTGCAAGCATGCTGATCACATCAGGTGGCGTCAACACAGCCGCTACAATGGTGATGATGACAATTGCGTAACGGCGCTTTTCGCGCAGGAATTGCGAGTCGATGACGCCAATATGTCCAAGCAAGGTGAGAATGACCGGCAGTTGAAAGGCGATGCCAAAGGCAAAAACCAGTGTCATGACCAGTGAGAGATATTCACTCACCTTCGGCATGAGTTCAATCGTGGCCTGCCCGGTGACATTGATTTGCTGCATGTTGACCGAGAATTTGATCAACATCGGCATCACACCGAAATAAACCAGCATCACCCCCAAAGCGAAGAAACAGGGCGTTGCGATCAGGTAGGGCAGAAAGGCCGCCCGCTCATGCTTGTAGAGACCAGGCGCTACAAACATGTAAATCTGCGTTGCGATGATGGGGAATGCGACGAAGGCCGCGCCGAACATCGACAGTTTAAGATTGGTGAAAAACTGTTCGAGAAAATGGGTCGCGATCAACTTCGCCTTCTCAGGCCCCACAACAGATACGAAGGGCCCTACCAGCACATTGTAGATGTCATGCGCGAAATAAAAGCAGAAGAAGAAAGCCACGATAAAGGCGAGAATTGATTTGATGAGCCGCGAACGCAGCTCAATCAGATGTTCCATCAAAGGGGCTTTTGAAGCTTCAATATCTACGTCGGTCATGCTTGCCCACCAGCCTTTGCGGGCGTCTGCGGATCGGGAAGCGCAACGCTGTCATTCGCAGCTGTTGCCGTTTCGCTCATGGGCGGCAAGTCATTAGCTGTCACGGGCTCGACCGGCGCAGCCAATGCCTGCTCTACATCATTGAGCACCGTGTCCAATTGTCCGCGTACATCACCCAGCGGATCAATATTGCCTACGGGATCAGCGACGGTCTCGACCTTTTTGCGCAGCTCTTCCAGCTCGCTTTCGCGCATGGCCTCCATGAACTGGCCCTGAAACTCGCCCGCCATGCGACGCAGCTTGCCGACCGCCTGCCCAACTTGGCGCAGAACACCCGGAAGCTCCTTTGGGCCAATCACGACAAGCGCGACGACGCCAATGATAAGTAATTTGCCGCTGTCGATGTCGAACATCGGACCCGTTCAACCTGCGCCTTTGGCCGGGGCGCTGCTCCCGGCCTGCCGCAACAAAAGAAAAACTCAGCCGACCTTGCGCGTCTCGCCCGGCTGTTCGTTATGCGCTGTCGAAGCAGAGGCCGCAGGTGCCACCGGCGCCGCAGCTGACGGGGCGGGTGCCGGGGCCGGTGCATGATCCAGCGTTTTCGCCGGTTCGGCGGGGTTTGCGGTCTTTTCGTCCTCTTCACTCAAGCCCTTCTTGAAGGACTTGATGCCTTTGGCGAAATCACCCATCAGCTCGGAAATCTTGCCCTTGCCGCCGAACAGCAGCAGCACAACCGCGCCCACGATGATCCAGTGCCAAATGGAAAAGCTACCCATACCTACCTCCACAGGGGCGACCGCCCCGCGCGGTTTCAAAGTCCACCGAACCTATGCGCCCCGAATGGCAAAAACAAGAACACGGGGTGAAGGGAATGATCACGGAAGCGGGAAAAGAGGAGCTTTTCCGAAGAGGACCATTCCCCTCGCAACCGGCTCCGCCAACAGCTAGGCGGCCAAGCGCTGACCGCGAACCCTTCTCCGGCTGGGAGAAGGTGCCCGCAGATAAAGGGTTGCAGCCTGTCAGGACGGAGAGCCGGCCCCCGCATTCGGTCAGGCAGACGCGGGTGCCCCGCCCTTAAACTTCGCTGTCCCGGCGAGGGTGGCGGTCCTCGTCGCCTTCGGCCTCGGGGGCCTCGTCGGCATCCGGGTCTTCCGCGTCGCCCTCGTCCTCTTCCTCGAAGGCGTCATGAAGCTCAGCGGTTTCGGCCTCGTCAAAAGCCTCCTCTTCGCCAGCCTCCAGGAACTCGGCCACGACCTCAGCGACAGCCTCGGCCTCTTCCGCTTCCTCAACGGCGGCATCCACGTCAGCGGCTGCGCCTTCTGCATGGGCTTCGAGCGGCTGCTCGTCGAAGAGATCAGCGGCACCGTCTTCCAGCGGATCTTCGTCCTCGGTAAGTTCGGCACCATCGCGAGGCTGGGGCACACCAAAGCCTTCCGGCAGGCGGCCGTCGAACATGCCAGCCGCCTTCAGCTCTTCGAGGCCAGGCAGATCGCCAATGGTCTCAAGCCCGAAATGCAGCAGGAAGTCATCCGTCGTGCCATAGGTCACAGGGCGGCCCGGCGCCTTGCGGCGACCGCGCAGACGTACCCAGCCCGTTTCCATCAGCACATCCAGCGTGCCTTTGGAGATGGCAACGCCACGCACATCCTCGATCTCGGCACGGGTTACGGGCTGATGATAGGCGATGATGGCGAGCGTCTCGATGGCTGCGCGGGAGAGCTTGCGCTGTTCCTGCGTCTCGCGTGACAGCAGCCAGCTCAAATCAGATGCTGTGCGGAAGGTCCATTTATGGTTCACCCGCACCAGATTGATGCCACGATCCGCATAGATCTCACGCAGCGCTTCCAGAGCCTCAATAGCCTTGATGCCATCGGGCATACGCTTGCCGATGTCGCTCTCCTCGACCGGGTCGGCGGAGGCAAAGATCAGGGCTTCGGCAATGCGGGTTGCCTCACGCAGAGCATCGGCGCGGGCATTATCCTCTTGCTCGTCCTCGGGGAACAATCTGGCGATCTCAGCCACGGTCTCTCCTGTACCTTAAACGCAAATCTTACGCGGCCTGTTCTTCAGGCGGCTCGGTTGTGGGTGCCGGGGGCTGGGGCTGCTCGACATGGCGGCGCACCCAGATGGGGGCGAAGGCCCGGTCCTGACGCAGATCAATCAGGCCCTCGCGGACCAGCTCCAGCGAGGCAGAGAAGGCGGAGGCCTTCACGGTTTTGCGCATCTCTGGCGCAACACAATATTCGAGCAGATAGTCGTCCATGACTGTCCACTCCATTGCCACGCCGGCCAGACGTTCCAGCGCCGCACGCGCCTCTGGGATCGACCAAACAACACGCTTGCGCAGCGAAATCTTGGACAAGGCCTGCTTCTGGCGCTGGCGTGCATAGGCCGAAATCAGGTCGTAAATATTGTCCTTCCACAGGGCGTGTTTGAGAACTTCGATCCCCTGCGGCGAGCCATTGAGGAAAACATCGCGTCCCAGACGCGGGCGATTGACGAGCTTTTCAGCAGCCGCGCGGATCGCCTCCAGCCGGCGCAGACGCGCAGCCAAGGCGGCCGCGAGATCGGCAGCGGCAGGCTCTTCGCCCTGCTGCTTCTGATCAGGCAGCAGCAGGCGCGACTTGAGATAAGCAAGCCAAGCCGCCATCACGAGATAGTCGGCGGCGAGTTCGAGACGGACCTTGCGGGCCTCTTCGATGAATTCGAGATATTGCTCGGCAAGCGCCAGAACCGAGATCTTGGCGAGGTCCACCTTCTGGCGACGGGCGAGTTCGAGCAGCAGATCGAGCGGACCTTCGAACCCGTCCACATCGACGAGGAAGGACGGCTCGGCATCCGCCTTGTCGATCTCAGTCTCGAAGGGAAGTTCTGAAGCCACGAATCACTCTCCGCACGCGGGCACACTCACGCCGCGCGGCCGGAGAGTGTCGCCTCTATGACGCCGCAGCAAGCATCAAGTGGATCTTGCGACGGGCATCCACAAGATCTAGCGGCTCGGGCTCCTTTTCAAGCAGAGCCAAAGCCCTCTGCGCCCGTTCCAGCGATTTTCCTGTGAGCCAGGGTGAGGCTTCAGCCACAGGCACGCCCTCTGCGAGATCCCCATTGCAATGAAGGGCGAGATCGACGCCTGCCGTAAAAACCGCTTTCGCGCGGTCAGCAAAAGACCCGGCCAGCGCCTTCATGGACAGATCATCGCTCATCAGAAGTCCGCCGAAGCCTATGTAATTCCTTATGATTTCCTGCACGACGATAGGCGAGACCGTGCCGGGTCGCTCATCATCTATGGCCTCATAGACGACATGGGCGGTCATGCCTAGCGGCGCATCGGCCAAGGCTTTAAATGGAGCAAAATCAATTGCTTGAAGATCTTCCTTCAGAGCTTGGACACGCGGCAATTCGAGGTGACTGTCTGCTTTGGCTCGTCCATGGCCGGGGATGTGTTTGACCACCGGCAGCACGCCACCCGCCAACATGCCCTCACAGACTGCGCGACCGAAGGCGGCAACGGTTTGTGGGTCGGAGCCATAAGCGCGATCGCCCACGATAGCATGGGAGCCGGGAGCCGGCACATCGAGCACAGGCAAGCAATCGACCGTGATGCCGACCTGCGCCAGATCAGCCGCCATAATTCGGGCATTCAGCCTTGCTGCCGCGATCCGGTCGGACAAAGGCAGAGGCAATTCATTGAAGCGCGCGGCGGCTGGATAGGCTGGCCAATGCGGTGGCCCCATACGCTGCACGCGACCACCTTCCTGATCAATCAGGACCGGCGCATTTTCGCGCCCTACAATGTCGCGGAAGCTTGCGGTCAGGCGGCGCAGCTGATCGGCGTTGTCAACATTGCGCTTGAAGAGGATCAGCCCCCATGGACGGTGCTCGCCCATGAAGGCCCGTTCTTGCGCATCAAGCTCGAACCCTTTGCAGCCGCAAATAAAAGCCTTGGCGTCCTGACCCATGCTCAGTTCGCAGCCACGAAACAGTCGCCACCCTGCCCCTTGATGCGTTGGCACATGGAGGAGGCCTCTTCACGGCTCATGCCACCGACGCGAACGCGCCAAACAGTTCGGCTGCCTGCTTCGCCCTTCACGAAAGTCGGGACGCGGCCGCCAAGCACATCGCCAAAGCGGCGCTGGGTGGCAGCGATCTTCTCACGCGCTTCCTGTTCGCTGGCAGCCGCCGAGAACTGAACCGCAAAGCCGCCCGCAGCTGCCGCCGCAGGAGCCGGTGCGGGCGCAGGCTGCGCAGATGCCAACTGGCGGGGCAGATCAGAGCTGGTCGATGAGCCAGAGCCGGGCACTGGCAGCGGGGTGGAAGACGCGCGTTCCGTCGATTTCTGCCCAGCTGCGGGGGCCGCGGCGGGCGTGGGCGCCGGAGCCGCAGCAGCACTGCGCTGGTTTGGTGCCGGTACAGGAGCCGCTGCCGGAGTTGATCCGGTTGGGGTGGAGGACACCTGCCGCGAAGCCCCTGCCGCCGGGGCAAGCGAGGTAGGCGCTGGAGCCGGTGCCGGCGTCGTCACTGCCGTGACGATGGTGCCATCCGGGCGCACAGAGACCGTCTTGACCTTGATAGGCTCAGGGAAAATGCCTGCCGGGCGGGCTGCATTGGCAGCAGCAGGGCTGGAACCGGAGGAGGCAGTCGCAGGCGGCTGGGCAGCTGCGGCGCGAACTTGTGACAAATCAACGGGTTGTTCCTCATTGTTCACAACCCGGCTTGACGTGAGCCGCTCACTCGCTCCGCGCTCCAGAACCGAAGCGTTGCGAGCGGGCTCGCTGTTATTGGCCGGAGCTACAGGCTCTGGCGTGACTTTCATGGGACCAGAGGCGGCCTTGATGGTTGGCACATCGGTTTTGCTGGCCGTGCCGCCGCCACGCGTTGCAAAGGTGGCTCCGATGCCGCCCACAACCACAAGGGCAGCCGCGCCCATCAGCAGAAACTTCTTCGAAGACCGGCGGGGCGGAGCCTCCTCTGGCGTCTCCCAAGCCTGCTCCTCGGCAGGCCATGAACTGACCGAGTAAGGTGCGCCAGCCTGACCATGCGGCGCGTGCTGCGGATAGGGCGGTAATTCCTGTCCGCCATAACCCCCACCACGAAGATCAGGATGAAGGTCGCCATTCTGGTCGAGGCTGTTCCAGCCACCGCCCAGAGGCGTGGCGCGAGGCAAGCTTGGTTCCTGCCGCCCGAAAGGTGCGTTACGCGGGCCATCAACGATGCGAGCCAGTTCAGCGAGCGGATCATTCACTGGTGCACTGAGACCAGCCTGCGGCATTGCCGCCTGAGGCGGATAGGAAGGCTGCGGATAAGCGGGCTGCTGGTATTGGCCCTGCACCGGCTGACCATAGGGATCAGGCGCACCAAAGGATGGGCCAGCGGGGAAAGCTGGCTCCCCACCGCGCAGGCGGCGCTCGAACTCGTCAAGATCGACGGGCTGACGGGGCTTGTTGACCGGATCACTCATGAGACACCTCGCACAGCGCGGGCGCTCCGACGATCAGCCAAGCCCTGAATGGGTCAGCGCATTTCGTCGGGCGCGCTCACGCCCAAAATCTTCAGCCCCGAGGCGAGGACAGATGTTAATGAAAACACCAACGCCAATCGGGCCACTGACAAATCTCGTCTTTCTTCATTAACAAAGCGCAAATGTGGCTGATCTTTGCCGCG
>CAZLBA010000092.1:0-12594 GCA_964557555.1 uncultured Beijerinckia sp. | reverse complement strand
GTTCCAAAATCCAGCCCGTCACATTGTCGAGGAAGTAACGGTCATGGGTGACGATGAGGATGGCGCCGGGATAGTTGCGCAAATGGCCTTCGAGCCAGTTCACCGTTTCAGCATCAAGATGGTTGGTCGGTTCGTCGAGCAGCAAGAGTTCAGGCTGTTCGAGCAGGAGCTTGCAAAGTGCGACGCGGCGCTTCTCACCACCTGAGAGGCGATCAACCGCCCAATCATCAGGCGGGCAGCCAAGCGCTTCCATTGCTTGATCGACCTGACTGTCGAGATCCCAGAGGCCCTGCGCCTCGATCTCGTCCTGCAGCTTGGTCATCTCATCCGCTGTCTCGTCCGAGTAATTCATGGCGAGTTCATTATAGCGGTCGAGGATGTCCTTCTTGGCTTTCACACCAAGCATGACATTGCCGCGCACATCAAGCGTGGTGTCGAGCTGCGGCTCCTGCGGCAGATAGCCAACGCGCGCACCTTCCGCGACCCAAGCTTCGCCCGAAAAGTCGGTGTCCATGCCGGCCATGATCTTGAGCAGCGTCGACTTACCCGCGCCGTTGACGCCGAGCACGCCGATCTTGGCATCGGGATAGAAGGAGAGATGGATATTCTCCAAAACCTTCTTGCCGCCGGGCCAGCTCTTGGACAGACCCTGCATGTGATAGATGAACTGCCGCGCCATGGGGCTCCAAACCTTCGAAGTGCGAGAAAGACTGGCGCTCTTTTAGCCTTGCCGTGGCAGGGGGTCCAGCGCCTTGGTTCCCGCGCGAACGGGGACCTTCTCGACCCAATATAGGGTGCAAAGTCCAATAAGTCCGCCAATCAAGAGATCAATGAGATAATGACCGCCGATGGATAGCGCGGACAGGAATATTGCAAGGTTCAGCACCACTCCGGGCCACCGCAGAACCGGCACAACCCAGAGCGCGCGACCCATCAGAACCGCCAACACGGCATGGAAGGAGGGAAAGGTGACAAGCCCTTCCACAGAGCCGGGTTCGAAAGCGCCAAAGGTTCCTGCGCGCAGCTCTTCGAAATGTAGCAGATGCCACCGCCCTGCATTGATGGCTTCATAGTGGCTGAGGAGATCGGATCCGATCGGGTGATGCAGATAAGCGCCTATGGCGGGAATGAGGGCTGCCAGTGTGATGACCGCGAAGGCGCTGTAGCAATAGGCAATCAAAAAACGGGCGAGTGCGTTGCGATCATAAAAAGACAGGACATAGATGATGAGGATCAATTCCAGCGCGCAAATGAAATAGACAATCTCCAAGAGCCGGCGCAGCCATGGCCGCTCGGCAACCCAGGCGATATGTGCCACAAAATCAAAGCCTAGAATCTGGTCGATCCGGGCAAGATGTAAATCCTGCAGGGGCAATGCAGCTGCCGTGGCGATATAGCTGAAAAGCGCTGCAATGAGCGAGTAAATGATCAGCAGGCCAGTGCCATCGAGAGCGGCTGCGATGATTTGGTCAGGGCGCATACGGCGGTAAAACTCGGCCAATAACAGCACGATGCAACCGACCCCAAGTATGCCGATAAAGGCCTTGCTGGAAACGGTGAAGCCTGCGAAAGGCAAAAGAAAAAAATCAAGCGCGGCCAGAGCGCCCGTCAGCGCCCAAGCTGGCCGCAAATTTATGCGACTCATGAGCGAAGATATCGCCCATCACTTTCAGCTTGGCAATATGTATGGGGATCACTTCATGGGTACGTCATTCTTCGGCGGCTCGATGGATTTCAAATCCTTCTTGCGTACGAAGAGATTGGCGATCACAGCATGGGCGACATGTTCGGCCATGCATTGATAGCCGACGTCGTTGAGATGCAGATCATCGCCAGAGACCATCGAGTCTCCATTTGGGCGATGGCGCGCGATAAATTGCATCGCGTCATAGCGGCGCACATAAAGCACGTTCTGCTGCGTGGCGACGCGGCGCAATGTTTCGCGGATGGCGAAGTAATTTTCATCACGCGCGAAAGCAGGCGTATATTGCAGGCCCACCAGCACCACATCAATATTGTGGCCCTTCAGCCATTCCACCGTGGTTGCAACGGTGCGCTCGAAATCAGCTGGCGTCACGCGGGCCAGAGCATCATTGGTGCCGAGCTGCCAAAGAACAACATCAGGCCGATCCAGCGCGACTTCTGTGCGCAAACGGTCGGCGGTGGTGGCTGCCACTTCGCCTGAGACGCCTCGATTGGTGATCTGGGCTTCAGTCCCTTTCAGGGTGCCTTCAAGAATGGCCCGCAATTGAGCGGGATAAGTTTTGCGACGCGATGAGGCCCCCACACCCCAGGTCGAGGAAGAGCCGATGGCAAGAATGCGCAGCGGTCCACCTTTTTCGAGCTTGTCTGCAAGATGGGGGAGAGGCGCAGCCGACGCGATGTCCGAACCCGGAGCCTCGCATTGTGGGCTCAGGGGCGGGGGTGTTTCCGCTTGAGCTGCCATGCTGGCAGCCAGCAGGAAGAGACTTGCAGCAAGGCTCCTCATGACCTGCGCGTCCGCACCCTCCACTCTACGATCCAGGCTGTGAAGCCCATGCTTATTATTCCTACACCTAGCACGGCGCTGTCCACCCAGAAACTACCACCGAGGGTATAACGCACATATTGAGATAACAGGGCCGTGATCGAGCCCAGCGAGAAGACCCACAAGGAGTTACGCCCCAACATGGACAAGAAGGCGGCAAAGGTCGGTATGGCCCGCTCGATATAAACAAAGGTGCCGCCAATCAGGGCCACCAGCGCCAGAAGATGCAGGATGCGGGCAGGGGCCGCAAAGGTCTTGTCAAAGGTGAAGAGCAGCCGGGGCTCCGGCATGGCGAGCGGGTCCGGTGACCATTCGCGCAAGGCGGCCCAAAGAGCCGCCAATACAATCGGCAGGGCGATCAGGCGCAGGGCACGGCGGTATTTGCGCAGCACCGACAGCGGCCCGACGGGGTCAGCCACGACAAAGCCAAGAACAAAGACGAGCTGCCAGGTGAAGGGGTTGAAGAACCAGCGTCCCTCGACCGGCCAGGTCGGGATGTTGATCCCGGTCTTGTGAATGGCGAGATAGAGAATGAGGCTCAGCGGCAGGGGGAGCCATCTTGCTGCCCGGTCCGCCACCACGAAGACCGGCGCCATCGCCATGAGCACGACATAGAGCGGCAGAATATCGAAATAGAACAGCTGATGGGTGAGGACGGCCAGGCCGAGCTGCGTCTCGACCGGGTCCTGAAAGGCCGCTGCCGCATTGTTCCATTCCAGAAATTGCGGATTGGCAAAATAAAGCGCCCCGGCAGCCGTGATGGCCAGCGCCAGCTGGGTCAGGATCAGCTGCACCGTATAGATTGTGATGGCGCGGCTTTCGAGGCGGATGGTCGATTCAAGCACCGGCAGGCGCCCGCGCCGCCCGTCAATCAGCAGGCGCATCGACCAGCCGGCCAAAAACACGAAAAGCTCGGCTGCATCTGAAATGCCGAAATTCCGCATCGTGTAATTTTCGAAGAGGATGCCCGGCACGTGGTCGATGAAGATCGTGACAAGGGCAAAGCCTCGCCAAAAGTCGATCTCATTAGGCGCGCGCATGTGACGGGGGGTCCTTTCGTCCAGCTGGGGGAGGCGACTCAAGCCGGACAGGGGCAGAGGTAGCACGAACCGGGGGCGGGACAAGATGGGCTTGGCGGTTTTTCCTGCGTCCGCCCCTCTCAAATTTGCCGGGTGGCCGCCTTTTTCTGAACGCTTCCTTAACTTTAACAAGTCCTAATGACCCGGAGACGGGACTGTCCCGTTTCGAATCACACAAGCGTTGACGCCCATATAATCCCATGCTATCCCAAGCCATCCCGTATGGAGTTCAGTGCCTTACTGCGTTGCCTGTGGCCGGTCCTTGCCCGGTCCGCGGTTCGCAGCCTTGTGCCGCCTGCGGGAGCGTGAGTGGAACCCGTGGATCGCTTCGTCTCGCATTTTCAGAACCGGCTCGACTCCAAGGGCCGCGTTTCCATACCGGCATCCTTTCGGGGCGTGCTGGCGCGGGACGGATTCGAGGGGCTCTACGTTCATCCTTCGCTGGACGCGGAGGCGCTGGACTGCGGCGGGCATGGCCTGTTGCGGGAGATCGACGGGTTGTTGGGGACGCTTTCTCCCTATTCGGAGGAGCGCGACCTGCTCTCGACGGCGCTTTTGGGCACCAGCGAGGTCCTGAAGGTCGATCCGGAGGGCCGGGTCATCCTGACGGAAACGCTCAAGACCTATGCGGGCATCTCAAGCGAGGTGGTCTTTGTGGGTCAGGGGCACAAGTTTCAGATTTGGGAGCCGGGCAGGTTCCGCGCGCATCTGGACGAGGCCAGAAGCCGGTTGCGCGATTTACGGAAGACGCTCAGCACCCGACAGGCGGCCGAAAGGTCGTAGCCTCGAGGAGCACGGGAATGAAAACGGGCCGCAGCGACGACAATGCTCTCGCTGCAGGCGGACCGGCCCGGCACATTCCTGTGCTCCTTGATGAGGTGCTGGACGCGCTCGCCATTCGCGAGGGCGGGCTTTACATGGATGGCACCTTTGGTGCTGGCGGCTATACGCGCGCCATTCTCGCCACGCCGAACACGCGTGTCCTTGCTTTTGATCGCGACCCCACAGCGATTGCCAATGCAGCCGAGATTGTTGCGGCGAGTGCAGGTCGTCTGAATCTGGTGCAAGACCGGTTTGGCGATCTTGCCACTGTTGCCGAGCAACTTGGCCTGTCTGACTTTGATGGCGTGACGCTTGATATCGGCGTCTCTTCCATGCAGCTTGATGAAGCGGAGCGCGGTTTCTCGTTCCGCTTCGATGGTCCGCTCGATATGCGCATGGAGCAGGCGGGCCGTAGTGCTGCTGACATTGTCAATGAAGCCAGCGAAGAAGAACTCGCTGACATCATCTATTACTATGGTGAAGAGCGTCTGGCGCGGAAGATTGCACGCGCCATTGTGGCAGACCGCAAGGCGAAGCCCTTCCTCACCACCAAATCGCTGGCTGATTTGCTGGGACGCATCATCCCCCATAAGCCGACCGACATTCATCCTGCAACCCGTACTTTTCAGGCGCTCCGCATCGCGGTCAATGATGAGCTTGGAGAATTGGCGCGTGCGCTGGCTGGTGCTGAGCAGGTGCTGCGCGAAGGCGGTCGCCTGGCAGTCGTTTCCTTCCATTCGCTTGAAGACCGCATCGTGAAGCAGTTTTTGAGCACGCGCGCTGGACGTGGTCAGGCGCGTTCACGCCTGTTACCGGGTGAGCCCATTCCGCCTGCACCCACCTTTGAGCTGATCGGCAAACAGCCTGTGATTGCAGCGCCGGAAGAGACAGCGCGCAATCCGCGCTCACGTTCTGCCAAGCTTCGTGTTGCGCAGCGCACGGGTGCTGCAGCGCGCGGCCTTGATGATGATTTGCTCGATCTCGTTCGCCTGCCTGAGCGCGGCGAAAGGAGGCGTTGAGATGATCCGCTACATCAATATTCTCTCTATCGCGACGCTCATCGGATCGGCTTCTTATGTCTATTCGATCAAATATGAGACGATGCGCTATTCAGCGGAAATCGTGAAGCTGAAACATGCCATCGAACGCGAACATGCCAATATCGGCATGTTGCGGGCTGAATGGGCGCATGTCACGCGGCCCAGTCGCATTCAGGCTTTAGCTGAACGCCATCTGGAAATGCGTCAGGTCAGTATTGATACGATGATTAATCCTGGCGATCTGCCTGAGCGCGTGGCGCGTGTCGATACGATCGGCAAAAAACTCGAAGCCTTGGGTTTGGGTGAGTTGATGAATGCGTCTGAACGACGCAACCCCGGCGCGAGGTGATCATGAGCGCCGAACTCGACCCCCGCTATGCACGACCCTTGCATCACGGCACCACGACGCCGCAGCCCAAACAGGCTGCGCCTGCGCCGGGGCCGCTGAAGCGTATTCTCCTGAGCCTTGTGAGTACGCGCATTGACAAAAGCACATGGCGTATTCGCGTTGTTGCGCTGGGCTTTGCCTGTCTCTTTTCCATCATTGGCGGTCGCCTTGTTTATTTCGGCATGAAACCGGAGACGCAAAGTCTGCGCCGTGCTGCATCTGAAGCCGTGTCGCGTCCGCGTCCTGATCTTGTTGATCGTAATGGTGAGATCCTCGCAACCGACATCAAGGTGATGTCAGTCTTTGCTGAGCCGCGTCGCATCATCGACAAGGATGAGGCCGTTGAACTTCTGACAGCTGTTTTTCCAGACCTGAATGCGAATGAGCTGCGCGCCCGATTGGCTTCGCGCAAAGGCTTTGTCTGGGTCAAGCGCGGCATCAAGCCGAAAGAGCAGGAAGATGTTTTCCGCCTCGGCTTGCCGGGCATTGGCTTTTTGCCAGAAAACAAGCGCGTCTATCCCAATGGGCCAGTGGGTGCGCATATCATTGGCTTTACGAATCTCGACAATATGGGCATCGCCGGGATCGAGAAATATCTTGATGGGCAGGGCTTGAGTGATCTCACAAGCTTTGGCTTGCGCATCAAACCCGCAGATTTGCGGCCAGTGCAACTCTCGCTTGATCTGCGCGTGACACATGCGCTGCGCGATGAGCTGGAAAAAGGCATCGAGAAATACAAGGCAAAGGCCGGTGCTTCCGCCATTCTCGACGTCAATACGGGTGAAGTGATCGCGCTGGCATCACTGCCTGATTATGACCCCAACAATCCGTCGGATGCTCTGGAATCAACCCGCATCAACCGGATGAATGTGGGCGTGTATGAAATGGGCTCCACCTTCAAGGCCATTTCCATTGCCATGGCTCTTGAAGCCAACAAGGTGACCTTGAATTCGCGCGTCGATGCGAGAGAAAATCTTCGCTATGGTGGTTTTTCCATCGGTGATTTCCACGCGCAGCGCCGCATTCTGTCCGTGCCGGAAGTGTTCACATATTCCTCCAATATCGGCACTGCCAAAATGGCGCTGATGGTGGGTGTGGAAGGCCACAAGGACTTCTTGCGCAAGATCGGCCAGCTGGATCGCCTGCGGACTGAATTGCCCGAAAGTGCCGAGCCGCTGGTGCCCAAGCGCTGGGGTGAATTGAGCACGGTGACGATTGCTTATGGTCACGGCCTCAATGTCGCGCCTTTGCAGGCGATGATGGCTGTCGGCGCCTTGATGAATGGTGGCAAATTGGTCAAGCCGACATTCCTGATGCGCTCCGAAGAAGAAGCGCGCAGCACGGCCACGCAGGTCGTCCGGCCTGAAGTGTCGGAAGCCCTGCGCTATCTCATGCGCCTCAATGCGGAGAAAGGCTCAGCGCGCACGGTCGATGTGCCGGGCTATTATGTCGGCGGCAAAACGGGCACAGCAGAAAAAGCCATCCGTGGTCGCTACCAAAAGGACAAGGTGTTCACCACTTTCATGGCTGTCGCTCCCGCGGACAAGCCGCGATATCTGTTCCTCACTCTGCTGGATGAGCCGCAGGGAATTCCTGAAACCAATGGTCAGCGAACAGCTGCGTGGAACTCAGGTGCTGTGACGGGGCAGATCATTCGCAGAACGGCCAACCTTCTCGACTTGCCACCACGGCTTGATTTGCCGACGCAACCTTTCCCACTCCTCGCGCGCATGGGCTATGGGCTCGTCACGCCGGGGCCAAAAGGCAACCTATGACGCAGCTGGCTGCTCTCTTGCCCGACTGTGACGTGCCCGCCTCGGCGGGTTCGTCTGCTGTTGCAGCCATTGCTTGTGACAGTCGTGCAGTGACGCGCGGTGCTGTCTTCTTTGCTGTGCCTGGCACACAGGCTGACGGTCTTTCCTTCGCATCTGCGGCCATTGCAAATGGTGCCATTGCCGTTGTTGCGGAACGTGCGCCATCCCAGGATATCGGCGCACCCGTGATTGTGGTGCCGGATGTGCGGGCGGCTCTGTCAAGAGCGGCTGCGCGTTTTTATCCCCGTCAGCCTGACGTGATCGCTGCCATCACTGGAACGAGTGGTAAGACATCCGTTGCCTCTTTCGTTCGGCAGATCTGGGCGCAACAGGGGCAGCGTGCGGCTGCTCTTGGCACGACAGGGCTCGTGGGGCCGGATGGTGCGACCTCTGCTTCGCTCACTACGCCTGATCCGATTACACTGCATCGCAGCCTTGACGAGGTGGCGCGTCGGGGCGTTACGCATCTGGCGATGGAAGCCTCTTCACACGGGCTCGATCAGCGGCGCCTTGACGCTGTCAGGTTGACGACTGCAGGCTTTACCAATCTCTCGCGTGACCATCTCGATTATCATCGCGACCTCGAAGATTATTTCGCCGCCAAGATGCGCTTGTTTGAGGATTTGCTGAAGCCCGGCCAAACAGCGGTGGTCGATGCGGATGGTGAGTTCTCCGCGCGTGTGAGCGACATTTGCAGAAGACGTGGCCTGAAGCTGATGACAACGGGTCGCAACGGTGTTGATCTTCGTCTCATCAGCCAGTCCCCACGGCCGGACGCGACCGATATCACCATAGAAGCGCAGGGCTGCCGCCTTGCGCTTTGCTTGCCACTTGCAGGTGATTTCATGATCTCCAACGCGCTTGTCGCTGCGGGTCTTTGTATCGCTGCAGGCAGTGATGTGGAGGCGAGCGTGAATGCGCTTGCCTCTCTCAAAGGTGCGCCGGGGCGGCTTGAGAAGATTGGCACCTATAAGGATGCACCGATCTTTGTTGATTATGCGCACAAGCCCGATGCCCTTGAAAAAGTGCTCGCTGTCTTGCGTCCTCTCGCTACCGGCAAGCTTGTTGTGGTTTTTGGTTGCGGGGGCAATCGCGATGCGGGCAAGCGACCCATCATGGGCGAAATCGCTGCGCGTCTGGCAGATGTGGTCATCATTACCGATGACAATCCCCGTTCGGAAAATCCCGCTGACATCCGCGCTGCGATCAAGATGGCAGCACCCGATGCGCTGGAGATTGCTGACCGCGCTCAGGCAATCGCAGAAGCCGTTGGCCTGCTTGAAAGAGGCGATGTTCTCCTCGTTGCGGGCAAGGGTCACGAAACAGGACAAATTTTTGCGGATCGAACCGTGCCGTTCTCTGATCACGAGGCTGTTCGTGCCGCTTTGCAGGATAGGACCGCATGAAACCGAATGTGCTTTGGTCAGGACTGGGTTTGGTTGCGCCCCTTGACGCACGCGTCAATGGGCGCACGCCCTTGTCTGTCTCCGGCATCTCAATTGATACGCGTACACTCAATCCCGGCGATCTTTTCTTTGCGCTCAAGGGCGAGGCCAATGATGGCCATGACTATGTACGTGCGGCCTTTGAGAAAGGCGCGGCGGCAGCAGTTATTGACGAGGCCCATGTCCAGGAGCTGAAAGATGCTGGACCTCTTTACGTCGTCAATGATGTGCTGGCAGCGATGCAGGGCCTTGGCATGGCCGCAAGAGCACGGACGCAAGCCGGAATTGTTGCGGTGACGGGTTCTGTCGGCAAGACAGGTACGAAAGAGGCTTTGGCGCTTGTCTTGTCAGAGCAGGGCGTCACTCATGCATCTGCAGCGTCCTATAACAATCATTTCGGTGTTCCGCTCACTTTGTGCCGGATGCCGCGCGAGACGCAGTATGGGGTGTTTGAGATCGGCATGAACCACGCTGGCGAAATCACTCCACTGACAACTATGGTGCGCCCGCATGTCGCCATCGTCACGACTGTTGCGGCCGTTCATCTTGAACATTTCGATTCTGTCGATTCAATTGCTGATGCCAAGGGCGAGATCTTTTCCGGCCTTGAGCCGGGCGGTGTCGCGATCATCCATGCTGACATTGCCCAGACTTCACGCTTGCGCACACATGCAGAAAATTCGCGCGCGGGCCGAATTCTCACCTTTGGCCTGCGCGCTGATGCTGATGCGCATCTGAATGATGTGGTGATGACACCTGAAGGCGCACAGGTCTCTGCAACGATTCAAGGCCAGTTTATCCGCTATCTGGTTGGTGCCCCCGGACGCCATAATGCCATGAATTCTCTTGCTGTGCTTCTAGCCGTGCAGGCGTTGGGCGCAAATATGGAGCAGGCAGCGCAAGCTCTGCGTCGTTTCACACCACCCAAAGGGCGTGGTGAGCGTACGCAGCTGACATTGCCCATGGGCGATTTCACGCTGATTGATGAAAGCTATAATGCCAATCCAACCTCCATGCGTGCAGCTCTTTCGCTGATGGCTGAAATGCAAGTGCAGGGCCGTCGCATCGCTGTTCTGGGCGATATGCTGGAGCTTGGCCCGCGCGCCTCGCAAATGCATGTCGAGCTGGCACAGGATATCGAAGAGCTTGGCATTGACGTCGTCTTTGCCGCTGGCCCTTTGATGAAATCGCTGTTTGAGCGTTTACCGCCTTCCCGTCGTGGCGTTTGGGCCGAAAAAGCGGCAGATATCGAAAAAGAACTCGCGATGGCAATCAATGCCGGTGACGTCGTGATGATCAAAGGCTCGAATGGCAGCCGCATGTCCGGTCTTGTGGCGCAGTTGAAAGAGCGCTTTTCGTCCAACCCGATGAGCGCTGAGGGACAAGAATAATGCTGACTTTCCTCACCGAATTTTCTGGCTATTTCGGGCCGCTCAATCTCTTCCGCTACATCACCTTCCGTACGGGGGGCGCGACGGCAACAGCACTTTTTTTCGTCTTCTTCTTTGGTCCCAAGATCATCTCCGCTTTGCGCCTGAAGCAGGGCAAGGGTCAGCCAATCCGCGAAGACGGGCCGCAGTCGCATCTGCTCACCAAGAAGGGCACGCCGACCATGGGCGGCTTGATGATCTTGTCGGGCCTTGTGGTCTCAACCCTGCTGTGGGCCAATCCGCGCAGTGCCTATGTCTGGATCGTGCTGTTTGTCACGCTGGGCTTCGGCGCCATCGGCTTTTACGACGACTATCTGAAAGTCACGAAGCAGAGCCACAAAGGCTTTTCCGGCCGCGCACGGCTGCTGGGTGAATTCATCATCGCCGCACTTGCCTGCTACTTCATGATGTGTGCGAGCGTCACGCCGCCCGTCAATTCCGTGGCGGATTTCTTCAATGCCCTTGCTGCACCCTTGAGCATGAGTGCGCCTGCAACAAAGCTTGCAGTGCCTTTCGTCAATGGCTTCTTGCTTGATCTCGGCTGGCTGTTCCTCGCCTTTGGTGCGCTTGTGATTGTTGCAGCGGGCAATGCTGTCAATCTCACCGACGGGCTTGATGGTCTGGCCATTGTGCCCTCCATGATCACGGCGGGCACCTTTGCCATCATCGCCTATCTTGCGGGCAACACCATCTTCGCGGCCTATCTTGGCATCAACTATGTTGCGGGAACGGGCGAGTTGGCGATTGTCTGTGGCGCGCTGATTGGCGCGGGACTCGGCTTCTTGTGGTTCAACGCGCCGCCGGCACAAATTTTCATGGGTGATACCGGCTCGCTCGCACTGGGTGGCCTCATCGGCACGATCGCCGTGGCGATCAAGCATGAGATCGTGCTGGTGATTGTGGGCGGCCTTTTCGTACTCGAAGCGCTCTCGGTCATTGTGCAGGTGACCAGCTTCAAGCTGACCGGTAAGCGTGTATTCAAGATGGCACCGATCCATCACCATTTTGAACAATTGGGCTGGTCAGAATCGCAAATCGTCGTGCGCTTCTGGATCATCTCTTTCGTGCTCGCCCTGATCGGTCTAGCAACCCTGAAGGTGAGGTAATGACACCGATCACTCATCTTCGCGGTAAGACCGTTGCGCTCTTCGGCCTTGGTGGCTCAGGGGCTGCAACTGCGCGCGCATTGATGGCAGGCGGTGCTGGCATATTGTGCTGGGACGATGGCGAGGCTGCGCGCGAACGTGCAGCCGCTTCGGGCCTCAGGATTGGCGATTTGAAAAGCGCCGACTGGTCGCAATTTGCTGCCCTTGTTCTGGCGCCCGGTGTGCCGCTGACGCATCCACAACCACATTGGTCTGTCCTTGCGGCCAAAGCTGCCGGTGTTCCGGTGATTGGTGACATCGAACTCTTTTGTCGCGAACGCGCATCAATTGCAGCAGGCGCGCCTTTCATTGCGATCACGGGGACCAATGGCAAATCCACCACGACTGCATTGATCGCGCATATTCTGCGCGAGGCAGGCCGCAATGTACAAATGGGTGGGAATATCGGAACACCTATCCTCGAACTTGCCCCGCCGAATATCTCGCAGGTTCATGTGATTGAATGTTCCTCTTTCCAGATTGATCTGGCGCCATCGCTTGATCCAAGCGTCGGCATATTGCTCAACATCACCCCTGATCATCTCGACCGTCATGGAACGATGGACAATTATGCGCGGGTCAAGGAGCGCCTTGTCCAGCAGGCGGATGCAGCTGTGATTGGTTTGGATGATGATTATTGCCGCGCTATTCTCGCACGCCGCCGGGGCAGTGTGACGGCCATTTCCAAAGCGGCAAGTCAGGTCCCGCAAGCCATCGCTTATGTCAATGGCAAGTTGATGCGCGATGGGCTGGAGCTGGCTGATCTTTCAACCGCAACTGCCTTGCGTGGCGCGCATAATGGACAAAATGCTGCTGCAGCTTTTGCGGCCTGCGAATTCGCTGGTCTCCCAGAGGCGGCCATCCGTGCAGGCCTTGCCAGCTTTCCGGGTCTTTCGCATCGGAT
>CAZLBA010000091.1:0-12829 GCA_964557555.1 uncultured Beijerinckia sp. | reverse complement strand
TGCTGATGGGTTTGGCCGCGCGCATGGTCGGTCGCCCGGTGAAATGGGTTGAAGACCGTCTTGAGCATTTGCTCGCAGCCAGCACCGCGCCCAATCGCGTCACCAAGGTTGAAGCCGCTGTTGAGAAAGATGGTCGCATCACGGCCCTTCGTCTCGATCAGCTCGAAGATTACGGCGCGTTTTTGCGTGCGCCGATGCCCGGCCCGCTCTATCGTATGCATGGCGCTTTGACGGGCGCTTATGACATCAAGAATCTGGCCGTCGCCTGCCGTATCGTCATCACCAACAAGGCGCCTGCTGCGTTGAATCGTGGTTTCGGTGGCCCGCAGATTTATCTCGCACTTGAGCGCATCGTGCAGCGCATTGCTGTTGAGCTTGGTCTTGACCCGCTCGATGTCATCAAGCGCAATCTGATCCCGTCCGGCAGCTTCCCCTATCGAGCGGCTGCGGGCGCTTTGTATGACTCGGGCGATTATCAGAAGGCGCTTGAAATTGCGCTGGGTGATGGTCGCCTTGATGATCTGCGCCGTCGTCGCGATGAAGCGCGCAAGCAGGGCAAGATCTATGGCATCGGCTATGCCTGCGTGGTTGAACCCGGCATGTCGAATATGGGCTATCTCTCGACGCTGCTGCCTTTGAAAGCGCGTGAAAAGTCTGGCCCGAAGAATGGCGCTGTCTCGATGGCGACCGTGAATATTGATCCGCTGGGTGCAGTATCTGTAACAGCTGATACGCCTGCACAAGGTCAAGGTCATCAGACAGTACTCTCGCAGATCGTGGCGGATGCGCTTGGCCTGCGGATTGAAGACATCACCGTCAATCTTGAGATGGACACGCAAAAGGACCAATGGTCGATTGCGAGCGGCAACTATTCCTGCCGCTTCTCGCCCGGCACTGCAGTTGCTGCGCATCTCGCTGCGATGAAAATTCGCGATAAGCTTGCGGCGATTGGTGCGAAGCAACTCAACATCCTGCCTGAAGATGTCGAGCTGGTTGCTGGCAAGGTGCGCAGCCGTTCAAACCCTGACAATTCGCTGCCTTTCGGTCGCGTTGCGGGCACTGCGCATTGGTCACCCATCATGCTGCCGGAAGGTGTTGAGCCTGCGCTGCGCGAAACCGCTGTATGGTCGCCACCTGAACTTGAACCGCCGACATCTGGCGATGGCATCAATACATCGCTGACTTATGGATTCGTCTTTGACATGTGTGGCATTGAGATTGATCCGATCTCCTATCAGGTGAAGATTGATCGCTATGTGACGATGCATGATGCAGGTCGCCTGCTGAACCCGATGATTGCAGAAGGGCAGATCCATGGCTCTTTCGTGCAAGGCATCGCGACTGCTCTCTACGAAGAATTCATGTATGACGAGAGCGGCAGCTTCCTGACCGGCACTTTCGCGGATTATCCCGTGCCCACGGCCTGCGAAATTCCGCCTGTTGAAATTCTGCATATGGAATCGCCTTCACCCTTCACGCCCCTTGGCGCAAAGGGTCTGGGCGAAGGCAATTGCATGAGCGTGCCGGTTTGCGTCGCCAATGCCATTGCTGATGCTTTGGGTGCGACCAATATCCCGCTGCCTGCAACGCCCAAACGCGTCCACAAGCTCATGAAGGAGGCGGGCAAATGAAGCCGAAGGCTTTTGAATATCTGCGCGCCAAGAGCATCAAGGAAGCAGTGGATGCACTCGCCCAGCATGGCGATGATGCGCGCGTGATCGCGGGCGGTCAGTCGCTCGTGCCCATGATGAATTTCCGCATCGCAGCCCCTGCTCTGTTGATCGACATTCGCCATGTGCCGGAGCTGAATGAGATCCGCCTCAATGGAGATTTCGTCGAGGTGGGTGCCGCTGTCACGCAAAACCGCCTGCTCGCATGGGCCGAATTGCAAACGCATTTGCCTTTGTTGGCCGTTTCGATGCCTTGGGTTGGCCATTTCCAGACGCGCAATCGTGGCACGGTCTGTGGCTCTCTCGCCCATGCTGATCCAAGCTCCGAGATCCCCCTCTCGCTTGCCATGCTCGAAGGTGAAGTCGTGCTGGCCTCGTCACGCGGCACACGCAGCTTGAAAGCGAGCGAGTTTCAGCTTGGTATGCTAACCACTGCTAAAGAAGCTGATGAGCTGATTGTGGCTGCGCGCTTCCCCATTCATGGCGGCAAGAAAGTTGCCTTCCGCGAAGTCGCCCGTCGGCATGGTGACTTTGCCATGGTCGCCGTGGGTGCGATGGAAACATCCGGCAACGAAATTCTTCTCGGCATTGGTGGCGTGGCTGGCAGCCCTGTTGTGCATCGCTTCGGCAAGGGCGCATCTGTGGCTGACGAGATCGAAAGCCTTTTGCCGACCATCGACATCAATGACGACATCCATGCGGATGCAGATATGCGTCAGGACATCCTGCGCCGTCTCGCGCGAGCGGTTGTTGCGGAGCTGAACTGATGAAACAGCGCGTCACCATCACGCTCAATGGCCGCAAGGTCTCAGGAGAGGCCGAGCCGCGCATGTTGCTCTCTGATTTCCTGCGCCATGAACTCGGTGCCACCGGCACGCATGTCGGTTGCGAACATGGTGTATGCGGTTGCTGCACAGTCATCATTGATGGCGTTGCGGGGCGCTCCTGCCTTGCTTTTGCCGTACAGGCGAATGGGGCGGTTATTGAAACGGTTGAATCGCTTGCGCCCGATGACATGACGCTGAATGATCTTCAGGACGCGTTCAATCGCCATCATGCGCTGCAATGCGGGTTCTGCACCGCAGGCATTCTGATGTCCTTCACCAATTATCTCGCACGCAACCCGAAGCCCACGCGCGAAGAGGTGACGGAAGTGCTGGGTGGCCATATCTGCCGCTGCACGGGCTATGCCAATATCATTGATGCCGTGATGGATGTTGTAGAGCGCCGCCAAGCCCCCGCAGGCGCAGCATGAGCGCCGACCAACAAGCGCCACTCGCTGAAGAGATCGTCCCCGGTCTGCTGCGCGTTGACTCATGGCTTCCCTTCAAGGGGCTTAAACAAATCAATCTCTGGTTCATCGAAGATGGTGACGGCTGGACCATGATTGATTGCGGCTTTGCCGCTGATCGCGTGCGCGAGCAACTGGAGGCCGTTTGGGCCACTTGCCTGAAAGGCAAGCCCGTCACGCGCCTGATTGTCACGCATTTCCATCCCGCCCATATGAGCAATTGCCGGTGGATCTGCGAGCGCTGGAAGATCGAACCCTGGATGACGACGCCGGAATGGTTCGCCGCGCAGCTCGCCATTATCGACAAACATACCGACGATGTACCGAATTCCGTGACCTTCTATCGCCGTCACGATCTCGCTGAGCGCTTCATCGAAACCTACAATGAGGGCTTCATCCTCTATTCGGGCTGCGTCGAACTTTCGGACACTTATCGCAGCATCGTGGACAACGAGATCATCACCATTGGTGGGCGCGGCTGGCGCGTTGTTCAAGGTGCAGGCCATTCCCCGGCTATGGCGAGCCTCTATTGTGAGGAGCTTGGCGTCTTCATCGCGGGCGATCAGGTGCTGCCGAAGATTTCGCCCAATATCAGCATCGTGCATTGGGATCCGCATGGCGATCCGCTGCAAGCCTATTTGACGAGCCTTGAGCGCCTGCAGCGCGATGTGGCCGATGATGTGCTGGTGCTGCCAAGCCATCGTCTGCCTTTCCAAGGTTTACATGGCCGTTTGGCCGAATTGCGCGCGCATCACTTCGCACGTCTTGACAAGATCCGGGACATGGTTCCGGTTGGCGGCATTCTGTCCGGCGCAGACTGCATGGCCGGGCTCTTTGGCAATGATCTTGACGGGCAGCAGGTTTATTTCGCCATGGGCGAAGCGCTGGCCCATATCAACTATCTGTGCGGCATCGGTGAGTTTGAATTTGTCGAAACGCCGCAGAGCTATCGCTACAAGCGTATCAGGTAAAAGCAAAGGGAGAGTGCTATGACGAAGTTCCGTGAACTCGTAACAATCAATGGCAAGAATGTTGTTCTGCTGCATGACGAACCGCCGGTGCGCAATGCCGGTGTTGCAGAGCGCGAAGAAGTGTTCCGCATGCTGAACATCTTCGACGACAAATACCGTCCTGCCAATTACGACAAGGCTGATGGTTCGCCGCTGCGCCTCTACACCTCTGAGACCTGCAAGGTCGATGTGTCGAAGCGCTCGAAGGAGGATATGGGCTTCTGGCATCGCAACATTGATGACCATGAGATCATCTTCTGCGTGAAGGGTGCGCTGCGTTGGGAAACGGAAATGGGCACCAAGACCATGCATCCCGGTGACATGCTGCTGATCCCCAAGGGCATCGCGCATCGCTCCATGCTGTGCGAAGACTCCGCTGCTGAAAACGTGCTCATCGAGTTGAAGGTGCGCGACGAGCCGATCTATGTCGGCGACAACACAGCAAAGAAGTAAGAGCGACGGGTCAGGAGATTGAACAATGTTGATCGAAACGAATGGCACGAAGCTGAATGTAGAGATTGATGGGCCTGAGGGTGCGCCCTGGATCATCTTCTCTCATGCGCTTGCGAATAACCTGACCCTGTGGGACGACGTCGTCGCGCAGTTGAAGGATCGCTATCGCTGCATGCGTTTCGATCATCGTGGCCATGGCAAGAGCCCGGCCACTCCTGGCCCCTATAGCTTCCCCATGATCATCAAGGATGCGCTCGGCCTCATGGATGCGCTCAAGATTGAGCGCGCCCATTGGGTCGGCCTCTCGATCGGCGGCATGATGGGTTATGGCCTTGCCATGGATCATGGCAATCGCCTCATCAGCCTCACCGCTTGCGACTCGCGTCCTGATGCGCCGCCGGATTATGCGGCCTATTTCCAGCATCGCATCGACCTTGCCCGCGAGAAGGGCATGGAAGGTGTTGTGGAGCCGACGATTGAACGTTGGTTCACGCCTGAGACGCGCGCGAAGAATCCGCCCGTGCTTGATCGTGTGCGCAACATGATCCGCACCACGACGCCGATGGGTCATGAAGGCTGCTGCGAAGCGCTGAAGACTTTGTCCTTCGGCCCGCGTCTGCATGAAATCCGCACGCCGACGCTGATCTTGGGTGGCGCGAAGGATAAGGGCGCACCGCCTGAAGCCTTGGGCGAAGCGGCTGCAAAGATTCCCGGCGCTGAACATGTGATCATCCCTGAAGCGGGTCACATCACGGCGCTGGAAAATCCTGCCGACTTCCAGAAGGCACTCGAAGCCTTCATCGCCAAGCACAAGTAAGTTAGGAGCATGCCGGTTATGAGCACGACGCGTCGTCCAGACAAAGCATTCGACATCATTATGGACGATGGGGCCAAGGTTCATTGCCGGCACTTTGCCCATTCATCCGGCACGCGGCTCGCGATCACCCATGGCAATGGTTTTGCCGTTGATGGCTACCGCGTGTTCTGGGAACCGCTGCTGGCTGACTTTGATATCGTGCTCTTCGATGTGCGCAATCACGGGCATAATGAGCCGACGGGTGCAGATGGCCACAACTATCTGCAGCTCGCGCGTGACATGGGCACTATCCGTCGCGGCATTGATCAAGAGCTGGGCGTCAAGAAGACGGTTGCCGTCTGCCACTCCATGACATCGCGCGCAGCGATGAAACATGCCACCACGATGGAATGGGTGTGGGATGCACTGGTGTTGTTTGATCCGCCCAATGTCCCGCCGCGCGGTCACAAACATTACGAAGCCATGCGCGTCTTTGAAGGCAAGCTCATCGAGTTTGCCATGAACCGGCCCGACACATTCAACAACCCGGAAGAACTGCATCAGCTCTTCAATGAGAGCCGCGGTCAAAGCCGCTGGTTGCCGCAAGCGCGGGAAGATATGGCAAAGGCGGTGCTGCGCCCGGATGGCGATGGCAAATATACACTCACCTGCCGCCGTGAATTGGAAGCTTCCATCTATCTCGCGGCGCTCACGCTTGAACTCTGGCCGCCCGCTTCGGCTTATGGGGGGCCTGTGAAGATGATTGGCGCCGATCCAGAGTGGAAGGGCGCGCCACCCACCGGCGTTGCCAATCTCGCATTGGCGACCGAGGGGGGCTATGACTATGATGCCATCCCGGAGACAGGCCATCTGCTGCAGATCGAAAATCCGCAAGCCTGTCGCGACTCGATGCTGGCCTTTTTACGCAAGCACGGGCTTGCGTGATCCCCAGCCCACACAAATGTTATTGGCGTTGAAGGAATAAGCCTGAAACGCTTGATAAGAAGACTGCCTGGAAAGCGGAGGATTCAAAATGCGCAAAATCGCCAAGCTTGGCGCGGGTCTTGTCATCGCGTCGATGTTGAGCGTATCTTTTGCAAGCGCTCAAGAGACATTGAAGGTTGCTGCAGGTCAGCGCGGCAACTGGGATACGTCCGTCTCGGAAATCGGCAAACGCGCCGGGATCTTCAAGAAGTACGGGCTTGACCTCGACATTCTCTATACGCAAGGCAGCGGCGAGACGCAGCAGGCCGTCATCAGCGGCGCTGTCGATGTCGGTATTGCCATTGGCACCATTGGCGCGATGGCGGCCTTTTCCAAGGGCGCACCAATCCGCATCATCGGGTCCGAGATCACTGGTGCACAGGATCTGTTCTGGTATGTTCGCGCGGATTCGCCCATCAAAAATATCAAGGACACGGAAGGTCGCACCATCTCCTATTCGACCAATGGTGCGTCGACTCATGGCGTTGTGAATGCCTTCATCGCGGAACTTGGCGCCAAGGCGAAGCCTGTCGCAACCGGCAGCCCGCCGGCATCGCTCACGCAGGTGATGTCGGGTCAGGTTGATATTGGCTGGGCTGCTCCGCCCTTCGGCATCGAGCAGATGGACCGTAAGGAAATTCGTTTCCTTGCATCCGGCAATGACACATCCTTCAAGGATCAGACGGTCCGTATTGTGGGTACCAATGTGAATGCGCTGAACACAAAGCGCGATGCCCTTACCCGCTATATGCAGGCCTATCGTGACACGATTGAGTTCATGTACACGGATGAGAATGCGCTGAAGGTGTTTGCTGACTGGCTTAACATCTCTGTCGATCTCGCCCGGCGTTCTCGCGATGGCTTCTTCCCGCGCGAGGCACTGAACCCGGACAAGATCAATGGTGTCGATAAGGTGATGAAGGAAGCTATCACCTTCAAGTTCCTGGCAGCACCTCTGACCGAAGCGCAGCTGAAGGAGCTGATCCAGATCCCCGCTCCGATTGCGAAGCGGTAAAAACAAAAACGGGGGCCAAGAGCCCCCGTTCTTTTTATGGAAGAACCGCCTTACTCTGCAGCTTCGACCTTGGGAGCAACGCGAGCGCGTTCGCTCTTCAGAAGTTCAGCGATGAGGAAGGCGACTTCGATTGCCTGTTCTGCATTCAGGCGCGGATCGCAGAATGTATGATAGCGATCGGACAAGTCGCTGTCAGAGATGGCGCGCGCACCACCCGTACATTCGGTGACATTTTTGCCCGTCATCTCAAGATGCACGCCACCGGCATAGGTGCCTTCGGCCTGATGAATGTTAAAGAAGCTGCGGATCTCCGACATGATGCGTTCGAAGGGGCGCGTCTTGTATCCATTAGCGGTAATCGTGTTGCCATGCATAGGATCGCAAGACCACACGACCGAACGACCTTCACGTTGCACAGCGCGGATGAGCGCGGGCAAATGATCGCCTACCTTGTCTGATCCAAAGCGCGCAATCAAGGTCAGGCGACCGGGCTCATTGCTGGGGTTGAGAAGGTCCATCAGACGCAACAGATCATCCGCCTTGAGTGACGGGCCACATTTCAGACCAAGCGGGTTCTTCACGCCGCGGCAATATTCCATATGCGCATGATCGTACTGACGGGTCCGGTCACCGATCCAGATCATATGGCCGGAGGTTGCGTAATAATCACCGCTGGTGGAATCGATGCGCGTGAGTGCCTGCTCATATCCCAGCAGCAAGGCTTCGTGGGAAGTATAGAAATCCGTGCGGCTCAACTCCTGATGTTCTTCAGGATTGAGGCCGATGGCCCGCATGAAGCCGAGTGTCTCGGTGATGCGATTTGCGAGTTCCTGATAGCGCTCTGACTGCGGGCTATCCTTGATGAAGCCCAACATCCAGCGATGTGCATTTTCGAGATTGGCGTAACCACCCCAGGCAAAAGCGCGGATGAGGTTCAGGGTTGAGGCTGACTGGCGATAAGCCTGCAATTGACGCTGCGGATCCGGAGTGCGCGCCTTCAGATCGTAGCTGGCATCATTGATGATATCGCCGCGATAGATCGGCAGCTCAATGCCTTTGTAATTTTCTGTCGGATTGGTGCGCGGCTTGGCGAATTGGCCAGCGATGCGGCCCACTTTCACCACGGGCGAGGCCGCACCAAAGGTCAACACCACCGCCATCTGCAAGAAGACGCGAAAAAAGTCACGGATGTTATCGGCAGAATGTTCGGCAAAGCTCTCGGCGCAATCGCCGCCCTGCAACAGGAAAGCCTCCCCAGCAGCAACTTTTGCAAGCTGACGCTTGAGCTTGCGGGCCTCGCCAGCGAAGACGAGGGGAGGAAAGCCAGAAAGCTGACGCTCCACATCGGCAAGCGCGGCCTGATCGGGATAGACGGGCGCCTGCTGGATGGGCTTTGATCTCCAGCTGTCGGGTGACCACGCGGCCATGGCTTTCAAACTCCAGTCGTGAACCTGCCTCGCCTGCCCCACAGGCCGAGGAAAGCGGGCTTATACACAAGAACCCGCCAGAAGGCGACAGAGCTGAAGGGATGAGAGCGAAATCTGGTTAGCGCCTGGCGGTCTTCTCACATTTCATGTGAGCCGCTTCAATGATTTACCACGCTACACCAACGCATGGTCTCATCGGCTGGGAGACCCCCGGCAGATCCATTCCTCACGCAACCTTAGCAATAACCTCAAAGACGCATTATTTGGCCCGCTCATGCCGGGCCGAGCGCGTCCGCAAGGTCACTAGCTCCTCGGCTGCAGTCGGATGGACGGCCATAGTGGCATCAAAATCAGCTTTCGTGGCGCCCATCTTTACCGCAATGCCCAGCAGCTGCGCCATCTCGCCTGCATCATGGCCGAGCACATGGACGCCCAACACTTTGTCGCTCTGCCCATCAACGACAATCTTCATGATTGTCTTTTCGCCACGGCCAGACAATGTCGCCTTCATCGGGCGGAAGCTCGTGGAATAGATATCGACCACATCAAAAATAGCGCGCGCTTCTTCTTCGCTCAGGCCCACAGTGCCAACTTCGGGCGTGGTGAAGACGGCTGTTGGAATGCCTTGATGCACCACTGTCACATGCTTGCCGCCGAAAACTGTATCCGCGAAAGCATGGCCCTCGCGAATGGCAACGGGTGTCAGATTGACACGGTTGGTCACATCCCCGACCGCATAGATCGAATCCACATTCGACTTCGAATGGGAGTCGACCTTCACAGCGCCCTTTTCATCAAGCTCGACGCCTGCATTCTCAAGGCCAAGACCCTTTGTATGGGGCATACGGCCAGTGGCAACGAGTACCTGATCAACGTCCAGCGCTTCGCCATTTGACAGTGACACGCGCAGGCCGGATGAGGTCTTCTCAATCCGGGTCGGCAACACGCCGAACAGGAAATGAACACCTGCATGAGCAAGGGCGTCGCGCACTCCATTGCGCATGTCACCATCAAAGCCACGCAGCACATTATCGGCGCGCATGGCCTGGTGGACCTGCGAACCCAAACGCGCAAAGACGCTGGCAAATTCGACTGCGATGTAACCACCGCCAATAATGAAGAGCCGCTTTGGAAACTCTTTCAGGTCGAAGACTTCATTGGACGTGATGCCAAGCTCAATGCCTGGCACAGCAGGTTCCATCGCAGGCGTAGCACCTGTTGCGACCAGAATATATTTGGCACTGATCTCGCGACCATCCGACAAGCGCAGGCGATGGGCGTCCATAATGGTCGCGCGCGCCTCCACCATCTGTACGCCGGAACGTTCAAGATTGGCCTTGTAGAGACCCGAAAGCCGAGTGATCTCCTTTTCCTTGGCCGCCACGAGCCGTGACCAGTCAAAGACCGGCTTTTGTGGCATGGTCCAGCCAAAGCCGGCCGCATCATCAAAGTCGTCAGCAAAGCGGCTGGCATAGGCATAGAGTTTCTTGGGCACACAGCCGCGAATGACGCAGGTGCCGCCAATCCGATACTCCTCTGCGACCATGACTTTGGCGCCATAGGTCGCTGCGATGCGCCCCGCGCGCACGCCACCAGAGCCCGCTCCAATGACGAAGAGATCCACATCATAGCTGCTCATGGCCTTGCGCCTTTCACATCCAATGCGTGAGCCGCAGCTCACATATCATGACCCTTCTTCTTCATCTCGGTGCGCACGCGCTCCATCATGCGAGCTGAAATGGCGTTGCTCCATTGCTCAACCACTGGCGCCACATTGACGAAGATGGTGGGCTGCACCTCGACATATTTCTTGCCAATCGGTGAATTAAAAAAGTTCAGCGCGTCCTTGCATTCCTGCTCGTTCATGACTGCGACATAGACACTGGCTGCGACATCAATGATCTCCTGACCCCAGCCCAGAAATTCTTTCTGCTGCGCATCAAGCGTGACCTTGAGGTCTTTTGCGAGTTCAGGGCGCGTGACGGAGAAGTTGCGGTAAAGCTGCAGCATGATTTCGGGAATGACATTGGCAAAGGAGCGTTGGAGGCCAGATGCCACGACAAGTTCACGCGCTGCTTGAACATGCGCTGCCGAAGGCGCGGGCTGGGCGGGCGCTGCCTGAGGGGGGGCCGCAGGCGCAGGGGCTGCAGGCTTTTGGCCGGATTGTGCAAGCCCAGAGCCGGCGCCTGCAAGGAGCGCGGCTGCGAGAATGGCGGCAAAGCGAAGAGAATGTGACATCAGGCCATCTCCAAAACGAGGCTTACGCATCAAGCGAGCCGTAAACTTCAACACCATTGGCATCAGCGACAATCACGGCACTGGCAAGGCCAATGAACAAACCATGCTCCACAACGCCCGGCACTGTCGCCAGACCGGCGCCGAGCGCAGCAACATCAGGGATCGAACCGAAAGCGCAGTCGAGAATGTAGTGCCCGCCATCGGTCAGAAATACACGCCCGCTCGCATCATGTCGCAAGCGAATGGCGCCTGTGCAGCCGGCCTGCGCAGACACTTTGCTGACCAGTCGGCGCGTGGCTTCAAGTCCGAAGGGCACCACTTCGACCGGCAAAGGAAAGCGCCCCAGACGATCCACCTGCTTCGAGCGATCCGTGATGACAATCATGCGGCTTGAGGCCGCAGCAACGATCTTCTCGCGCAACAGGGCACCCCCGCCACCTTTCACCAGATTGAGCGCGGGGTCGAACTCATCAGCCCCATCAACCGTGAGGTCGAGTTCAGGCGTGTCATCCAAGGTGGTGAGGCGGATCTTCAGGCTCTCGGCCTGTAACCGAGTGGCCTCTGAAGTTGGCACGCAGACCACATCAAGGCCGGCAGCGACTTTCGCGCCGATGATATCCACGAAATGCCGCGCGGTTGAGCCGGTCCCCAGTCCCAGCCGCATGCCCGGACGCACCAGCTCGGCAGCACGCGCCGCCGCAAGACGTTTGGCATTTTCAATGGCATCAGACATGGGTTTGCTCGGCTGACGGAGACCTCGCTGGGGTAGCGAACAAAGCCCCAAAAAGCAATTCACGCCCAAAAACAGCTCACAGGCAGATCAGGCCCATCATTGGCCACTTCGCGGCCTTGATCGGAGGGGGGAAGGCCGCTAGTCCAAAGCCAGAGCTTGAAACATGGAAACGCCTGATGTCGCGCCCTGCCCCGCTGATCGTTTTTGACCTTGATGGAACACTGGCTGAAACCGCTGCCGACCTCGTCGCTACGCTCAATTTCATCCTCACCCGCGAGGGCCTGCCAACCGTCTCCACGCAAGATGCGCGCAAGATGGTCGGCATGGGCGCGCGCAAACTGATCGTTCGCGGCTTTGAGGCTGCAGGTGCAAGCGTTGAAGGCGAGCGGCTCGAGGCACTCTTCCGCGACTTTCTCTCCCATTATGAAGAAAATGTCGCTGTGCATTCGCATCTTTATGAGGGGGTGGAGCGAGCGCTCGACACATTTCAGGAGGCCGGCTTCTCATTCGCCGTCTGCACCAACAAGATTGAAGCGCCCTCAGTGAAGCTGCTGCAAGCGCTGGGCGTGGCTGACCGTTTTCGTGCCATTTGCGGGCAAGACACTTTCGCCTGGTGGAAGCCCGATCCGCGCGCCCTCCTCTCCACCATTGACCGGGCCGGAGGGGATCCGGCGCGATGCGTAATGGTTGGCGACTCGCGCACCGATATCGACACCGCCAAAGCCGCCCGCATCCCAGTGGTGGCCGTCGATTTCGGTTACACCGATGTCCATGTCAGCCAATTGGGACCCGACAAGGTCATCTCCCATTTCGATCAGCTCTGGCAGGCGGTGGCAGAGGTGGCGCCGGGGTTGCGGAAATGAACAGCGCTTGACTTGCGCTTGGGCCAATCCTAAACGACAGGCAACGAGACGGCAGGCCCTTTCGGCCGGCCCTCGGGCGCGTAGCTCAGCGGGAGAGCACTCCCTTCACACGGGAGGGGTCACAGGTTCAATCCCTGTCGCGCCCACCATTATTTCCAGTGACTTAGCGAAAATTCAGCGGGCGAAAACCCGAACCAAAACCATATACGGAAATAAACGGATTATATTCCTAAAAAGCCCAGTATAAACCTGCGTGAGGCTTCCAAACGCACGGTGGGTTTCAGTGGATGGGGTAAGGTCAAAACCGAAAGCGCAACACACGCGCAAACAGAAATCGAAGCTCGAAAGC
>CAZLBA010000090.1:0-12893 GCA_964557555.1 uncultured Beijerinckia sp. | reverse complement strand
GCTCGACCATTTGTCGAGGTACGCAGGACCATGCGCTCTTTGCGATCTGACTTGAGTTGATGGGTCGCAACGGGCACGCCATCCGTGCGTACTTCAATCGCGCCGTGATTTGGTCCGACGAGAACCTCGATTTCCATCACATCCCATTGCACGCCCTTTTCAGAGCGGAAGGTCAGCGTCTCGCCTGCACGCGCAGCCTGCGCATTATAGCCTGAGAGATAGAAGCCATCCTTGTCGGATGTCTTTTGCAGCGCTGTGTAAGTCCAGCCAGATGACGCATCGATATTGATTGCAGAGTGGCGCACGCCTGCATGTGGGCGGCCAGCTTCCATATAGCCCGTGCCGCCATCTCCAAAGCGTGCTTGCAAAGTGCGGCGCACTTCGCCCGTGAAATAGTCAGCAGCTGTATGGCTGTCGCCAATCTGCAAGATGCGCAAGCTTCCCTTGCTGGCGCGTTGCGGTGGTTTGCGCGCCCGATTGCGATCGAGCGGGATCCGCTGTTCCTGCATCCTGATTTCAGCATCATATTCATCCTGAACCGGGGCAGGCGCTGCGACCGCGGGCGGCTGGGATACCGCTCCAGTGGGAGGTCTGCTGGGAGGCAGCAAGGCAGCCACCAGTTCCGGGCCACTCATTTGCGCTTCATTGGGGAGCGCAGATGCGCCAGTGTTGCGCGATGGAGCGGCGATGATTTGTGGCTTGGCGATGAGAAAGCTGTCAGTGCGCGCGGGAAAGGCCTGACGCTGCATGACGGAGGAGAAGTTCGACGTCGGATAGAGCGGATGTGGTGGCGGCTTGGTTGTGCCGAGCGTTGGTGACAACAAAACCGCAAGCGTTGAGGCGCGGCGTTGTTCTTCTTTCTCAGGTGGGGGCGACAAAAGGAAAGCAGCAACGCCCGCCACCGCGCCGATGCCGACGAGGAGGGTAAGCGCATATATGCTGCTCCCTCGCATCATCATCTACAGCTTGCCTCCAACCCCTGCGCACCGCCATGCACATCGAGGTGACTGATCATGCGCGGCCAGACATAATTGGAGATCAGGTCATAGCCTGCGCCGGTAAAATGGATACCATCGGTCGCGCGCAGCTGAACACGCGAGCCGGATGCGTCCGTATAATAAGGCTGGAACGTCTCCTCGCCTGAGGTCGCCAATTTCCAGGGCTCGACATAAGTGAGCCGCTTGTCCTGCATCTGGTTCACGGTTGTTCTGAAGATCGCGTTCTTCTCCAGTGCGTCCTTGTTGGAAACATCGTCACGCAGAACGGGGATGCCGAGCCACATCACGCCAGCCTGCGCCGAGGCTGCAGCTTGCAGGAAGGCTGCGACCTGCTCCTTGTAAGCCGATGCCCAATCGGGATTGGTCAGGTCGATGCGTTTTTTCCCGCCGACTTCAACAACCGGGTTGCGATCATTCAATCCAAAGGAGACGATGAAGAGATGGGGGCGGAACTCGCCCATGATCGTCTTGACCTTTGAGGGCCAGTTGAATTTGTCGGCACGCGCAAGGCCGGTTCCAATCTCGCCATAGCGGCCGGTGCGCAGGATTTGGCGCAAACAGGCATCTCTTGAAATGCGGCGCTGGATGCCGCCCCAGACGCCGTCTGCCATCGAGTCACCCACAAAGGCGATGCGTAATGGCTCTTGCACTGCTGCAAAAGCAGAGGCTGGCGTGACGGCGCCAGCCAGCAGGGCGAGAAGGGAACGGCGGGTAATCATCACAATGGCCTGCCTGCGGAAAGGGATGCGCTGCCTTGAGTTGAGATCTTGCGGCGCTTCTTCTTGTAGGATTTTGCGCTTGTGTAAGTTGGCGAGGCCTTGGGCCTTGCTATGGCGGGCTCATCTATCTTGATGCCGCTCTTGTCCTTTACATGCGCCCATAAGAGGCCATAGCCTTTCATGGTGAAATGCACGCCATCGCCCGCCCGTAAGGTCCGGTCACAATAATTCTGGTCGGCGACACTCACATAAGTGATGCGTGGGGCGCGCCGCAGTCGTTCCTGCAAAATGCGGTCAAGCTGGAGGACATTTGTGTTCCATGCCTTGTTCACACAAGGCGGTCCCATCCAGATCACACGCAGATTGCTGCGATTTACCTGATCGACAATTTGGTCGATAGCCTTTTCGACGCCTTTGAGATGTCCAACTGCATCATTGGTCCCCAAGCTGACGACAGCCACCTGAGAAGCATCCACACGACGCAGCTGCTCCATGATTTCAGTGCTGCGAATGGCAACACTATTGGTGGCAAGCCGCTGCGAACCACCCGCGAGCGACAGGCCAACACCAATACTGTCACCCAGAATGATGACGCGTGACGGGCTCGCATGGGCCGGCAAGCCAGCCCAGAGGCAGGCCGCCAGAGCGAGAGAAGTGCGGGGCGCAAGAATGGCCCAAGACCGCCAGCGGCGCATGGATGAGTCCTTGAGAATAGTGGCCATCATCTCTTTCGGAAATCGGTTAAGTTTCCTCTAATTCAATGATTTGGGCTCAAGCATGGCGGAGCTTTTTATTCCGTCTCGACGCTCGCGGCCTTTGTGGTAGCATTCGCCCAACAAAATGACGGGAGGAAGGCGATGGCGGGCGGACGCGCGGCGGGTCTTTTCATTGTCATGTTGATGCTGGCGGCGGGTTCAGCCGCAGCCGATCCGGTCGCTGATTTCTACCGCGGCAAGCAAATCCAGTTCATCATCCGCACGCCGGTCGGTGGGGATTACGACTCTTATTCGCGCCTCGTTGCGCGCCATATCGGAAAACATATTCCCGGGCGGCCAAGCGTGGTGCCGATCAACATGCCGGGCGGGGGCGGTATCATTGCGGCCAATCATGTCGGCCTTGTCGCACCCAAGGATGGAACCGTCCTCACCATGGTCTCGCAAGGTCTGCCGGTCGATCAGGCCCTTGGTCTCAATCCAAGCCTGCGCACGGATATGCGCGCCTTCAACTGGATCGGCAATGTGGTCAATGCCAATCAGCTGATCGTCACCTGGCACACGTCACCCACAAAATCATTGGCCGATGCCAAGCGACGCGTCACGACCATCGGCTCAACAGGTGCCGGATCAATTTCCACACAGTTACCAGCATTTTATAACAATGTATTGGGAACAAAGTTTAAGATCATTGTCGGCTATCCCGGCGGCAACGAAGTCGATCTGGCGATGGAGCGTGGCGAGGTTGAGGGACGCGGGACCAACACACTGACCGGCTATGCGACATCCAAACCCCATTACCTGACCGAGAAGCTTATCATTCCGCTCCTGCAAGTCGGTATGGCGAAGGAGCCGGAATTGCCGCAGGTGCCGCTGCTGCTTGATCAGGCATCGAAGCCTGAGGACAAGGTGTTGCTCGAATATATGTCCCGCGCCATTACGGTTGGCAGGCCGATCGGCACTTCACCCGGCGTGCCCCCCGAAAGGGTCGCAGCGCTGCGTCGTGCCTTTGACCTTACCCTGAAGGACCCGGAATTCATCGCTGAAGCCAAGGCACAGAACGCCGAGATCAGACCGATGAGCGGCAGCGAACTGGAGGCGGTTATTCGGTCGCTGATTGATACGCCAAAACCGATATTGGATCGGGTGAAAGTGGCGATCGAGCCGAAAGCCGCTGATCTTGTGTCTGGCAAGCCCTAGGGAAGGGCTGGGAAATCAGAGCGCTGGTGACCATTGACCATGTCGGCCAGTGCTTTGGGCTCGATGACCTCGACCTTGTCGCCCCATGCATAAAGATACCATGCCATCTCCAGAAGACCTGAGGACCTGAAGCGCACCATGAAGGAGCCGTCCGGTTCAAACCATTCCGTCTGGCCTGGATGGAATTCATAAGTTGCCGCCATTCCTGCCGCTTCCGGGGCAAAGCGCCATTGCACATCGCAGATCTCATCATCGCGCTGGAATACGCCAAAGGCCTTGTTGGCGAAGGATTGCAAATCGAAATCCTGCGGCCTCGTGAAATAATCTCCGTCCAGCGTTGCACCCAAAACATTGTCCAGCCGGTATGTTTTGACGGTGGGCCCGCGACTGCTGGCTGGATCCTGCGCCACCAAGTAACGGCGATGCCCCGACAGGAATCCAAGCGGCGCGATGCGGTGCTGTCTCTCATCAGGCGAGAAGTGCGAGCGATAGCGGATCGTCACCATCCGGCAAGCCTTGATCGCTTCTACCAACTGGCTGTGGATCTTGTCATTCAGGCGAGGGCGGGGGCCGGGCCTTGCGACAAAACCTTGCGCCTCCAAAATCGCATCTGCATCGGGCTCCAACCGGGTCTTTGATCGCGGAATGAGACTCAGAATTTTATCCTGCAGCATACGCAGTGACTTCATCTCTGGTGTGAGGCCAGCACGATCGAGATGATGCGCCGCCAGTTCCAGCGCTGCCAGTTCTTCCGCCGTGACTGAGAGGAAATCCCGCAAACCCGCATTGTTCAATTTCCAGCGGCGGCGACCCTCATGATCGTTGATGATCTCGACATCGGGAAATTGCAATTCGAGAGCGCGCATCATGCGCTGGGCGGTACGGTGTGAAATGTTGAAGGTTTGTCGAACCTCATCAAGGGACATGCCTTGATGTCGGGCCGTGATCATGGTGGCCAATTGAAGAAGTTGTTCAGCTTTGGAAAAGGACATTTTCGTAAACCTGCCTTTCTCCCTGTGCTAAACGAGCGACATGACATTTTCGGTCATGTGAGCATGTGAATAGATTTAATTATAAGGTACCTAAGTTTTTGCGCCAGTCGGAAAGTTCATGAAAGTGTAAGAATTTAGCGCGGTTCATAGCATTATTTTCTGCTGCAATTATTCGCTTCGTGGGTACCTGCCCACGCGAAAACTTATCCGCTGAGTGGGAGCGGTTACTCAAGATCATGTTCGGCTAAATTCAACGCAACAGAAAACGCTGCGCCTCTTCATTGCATCCTCGATCAAGAAAAACGCCCGCTTGTGAGCGGGCGTTGATCGCATCAGGCTTTGAGGATTTCCTTCACTCGATCTTCGGTGAAGGGCAGATGTCTCAGGCGCTTGTTTGTGAGCCTGTAGAATGCATTTGCGATCGCGGCGGCGATGAAAGGATTGCCGACTTCACCAAGTCCTGTGGGGCGCGTGTCAGCGTCGATCAATTTGACTTCCATCACCTCCGGCAGGTCCGACATGCGCATGAGATTATAGTCATGGAAGTTTGACTGTTCGACCATGCCATCCTTGATGGTGATCTGTTCATGCAGAATGCCGGAGAGGCCATAGATGATGCCGCTCTCAAGATTGGCAATCGCAGCCTGCGGCGTCACGATGATACCGCCATCAACGGCGAGCCAAACCTTGTGCACCTTGATCTTGCCGCTGGCCCGGTCGAGCGAGATTTCGACAACGCCTGCGCCGAGCGAACCGGAGCGCTCGCTGATCGAGATGCCAAGCGCACGACCTTCGGGGCGAGGTGCCTTCCAGTCACACATCTGGGCTACAGTTTCGAAACAGCGGCGAGCCTTGGGCGTGGCTGCCATATGTTTCAGACGGAACTCGATCGGGTCCATATTGGCGGCAACCGCCATCTCATCGACCATGCTTTCAATCGCAAAAACGTTGAACACATGGCCAACCGCGCGCCAATGTTTCAGGCGAATGCCGTGCGATACGCCACGGCGCTCAATGTTCTGATTGGGAACATCGTAATAGCCGATCTGGATGCCGGTTTGCAGCAGCACGCCACCGTCGCCCACGACGCAATGCTTCCAGCCAACCACCTTGCCTGTTTCATCTTGCGCGGCTTCCAGACATTGGAAGCTCTGCGGACGGAACATGCCATGGGCGACATCTTCTTCACGCGACCAGAGGAGCTTGACAGGCTTGCCCACCTGTTTGGCGATGATCGCGCATTCAGCAGCATAGTCACCAATCGAGCGCCGACCGAAACCACCACCCATGTAGCACTGATGCAGTGTGACCTTTTTAGGTTCAATTTCCAGGGCCTTGGCAACAGCGTCGCGCGTGGCATCCGGTGCCTGCGTGCCTTCCCAAACTTCCGCCGTCTTGCCGTCCTTGGAGACCCGAACAACAGCGTTCAGCGGTTCCATCTGCGCATGATAGCCGTAGTCGCTCAAGAACTCTGCCTTGGTGACTTTGACTGCACCTTCAAAGGCCTTCGTGACATCGCCCTTCTTCGTGAGATTGGTGATGTTGGCCTTGGGGTCACGATGCACCTTGGCATATTCCTCAAGGGCAACATCCGAGTCGAAGCCGCCGGCCTGACCCTTGTTCCATTGCACCTTGAGTGCATTACGAGCAGCCAACGCCTGCGGATAGGTCTTGGCCACAACAGCAATCCCGTTGGGGATGACGACTGTTGCCAAAACGCCGGACATCTTGCGGATTTCATCGTCGTTCCAGCTGACGGGCGTACCGGTTTGATGATGCAGCGAGGTCGCATAGACCATGCCCGGTAGTTTGACATCAATGCCAAATTGCGCCGTGCCGTTGACCTTTTCAGGGATGTCACGGCGCGGCACATGCTTGCCGATGAGGCGCCATTCCTTGCGCGGCTTCAGTTCTTCCGGCTTGATGGCGGGAAGCTCCTTGGGCACTTCGCCTTTAGCGGCGATCTCGCCATAGCTCAATTTGGCCCCGTTGGCCGGATTAATGACGAAGCTGTTTTCCGTCCGCAGCGTCGCTGGCTCAACCTGCCATGTCTTTGCGGCATTGTTGATGAGCACACGGCGCACCTGCGCCCCAGCAAGACGCATATCGTTGAAATAGAGCTGCGTTGCGCGGCTGCCCACAATCGCCATATCGCGCTGGCCATTGAAGATATAGCCATAGACCTCACGCTCCGGCGGGGCCATTTCGATTCTCACCTTCGACCAGTCAGCATCCATCTCCTCGGTCGCGATGAGCGGCAGCGTGGTCTTGGTGCCCTGTCCCATTTCGGTGCCAGCGCTATAGATCGTGATTGTACCGTCAGGCGCAATGCGGATCCATGCATTGAATTGCTTGGCCGCAGCGCCAGGCGCAGCATCGGCCTCATTGATGAGCTTGTTGCCATCCGTGCCAAGCGCGATGCAGAAGGTCATGCCTCCGAGGCCCGCCAGCAGGCTGCGACGCGAGAGCTTGGTTGCAGAAGAGGTGTCCATCATCTTGGTCATGGATCAGGCTCCCTTCGCAACGGTTTCGATCGCGGCGATGATCTTGTGATAGGTGCCGCAGCGGCAGATATTGCCGTCCATATGTTCGATGATTTCCTTGCGGCTGGGCTTCTTGTTCTTTGCCAGCAATTCGGCCGCCTTCATGATTTGGCCCGACTGGCAATAGCCGCATTGCGGGACCTGCAAATCCACCCAAGCCTTTTGCAAGGGGTGCGAGCTGTCCTTTGAAAGGCCCTCAATTGTGGTGACGGCCTTGTTGGCCACTTCCCCCACAGTCGTCTGGCAAGAGCGCAAGGCGACACCATCAATGTGGACCGTGCAGGCACCGCACAGGCCAGCGCCGCAGCCATATTTTGTACCCGTCAGACCAGCGCTGTCGCGAATGGCCCACAAAAGCGGGGTCGAGCGCGGTACATCGAGCGACACTTTGCGCCCGTTGAGCGTAAAAGAAACCATGAGTTCCCCCTCCTGAAACCGGTTTACCCGGCTGTTTCCTAGTAACGCAGTCTGCCCAATTGGTAGCGCCCTGACAAGGTGAGGGTCATGCTGAAAAGCTTTGCCATATCTCAGCGAATTTCTGTTATTTTCCCAACATTGGAATGGCTTGGGCCTTTATTGCCTGAATGGGCGAGGTGATGCGATGAACAAAGCAGCTCTGGTGGTGATGATTTCAACCCTGACAGTGCTGATCTCAGGGGCAGGTCCGGCAAACGCCCAGACCGCCTGTGCGCGCGCCTTGATGATGGCGGGACCAGAAGTGAGCCGACGCAGTTACAATGAAAATGAGGTGGTGCAAAAGCGCCAGCTTCAGCAACTCTGCCAGCAAGAGCTGAATGATGAGCGCAATCGGCAGATGCTTGCTCAAAATCGCATCGCAGCGCGGTCCGCCTGGGGCAATGTGCGTCCTGAAGTGCGCAACTGTATCGACCGCAAGCTGGAATATGATGGGCTCAATATCGAAGAAGTCATCAAGATGGGCATCGCCCCATCTGATCCTGCTTTGCAAGATTATCGTGTCTCCTGCATCAATGAGAATCCCCGCAAATGATCCGCTTCCTGTGTCTGGCGATCATTCTGATCGCAAGCAGTGCCCATGCGCAGCATCATGCAGCCTATGAGTCTCTGGATGCCTTTACGGCGCAGGATGGAGAAGGGCGCAATCTTTATGTCGAGTTGCGGAAGGAACTGCCTTGCCCCATTAGTGCCGATGGGCGGGTTCTCGAAAGCTGGTGCTTTGAAGCTTATGGCCGCGCAAGTGAGGGCGCTCAGTCCATTCTCAGCCCCGAAGAAGCCCGCACCTTCATGCGTGCAGGGGAGGCGCTGGTCGTACGACTGATCGAGCGACCCGATGCCCTCAAGCGTCGCGAAGAGATGCTGGCCCAAGACACGCAGGCAAAGCTCGTCCCCCGCCCAAGTTTTCCTTGTGCAAGAGCAAATGAATTGCGCGCGCTGGTTTGCCAATCTTACGTGCTGACACGGTTAGAGCGGGAATATGTCGCTTTGGAAGAACAGGCCCGGCTTGCTATGGCCCATCGCGATTGGCTCGGCGCGCAGCAGCGGCAGGAAACAGATCGCCGCCGCGCTTTTGAAGGAAGGCTCGTCGCCTGCAAGGGCAAGACGAGCTGTCTCGAAGATGTGTTTTTCAGCGAGATCGAATTCCAGCTCGGCATCCTGAAACAGCGCGGCGTGCAGGTCGAACTCACTGTGTCCCGTCCCAAAGCCGCATCATCCAAGACGCCGGCTCAGGAAGAACCGGCGCCATTGGATCCCACTCCTCAGTGAGAGAGGAAGAGCGGCAGTTTCGCGATGCTCGTCAATTCGCGCGTCACGCCACCGAGGATGAATTCGCGCAGGCGTGAATGTCCAAAGCCGCCCATGACGATGACATCCGCCTCATGTTGCAGCGCGACCGCATTGATCGTATCGGAGATACTGTCGCCGCGTGTGACATTGACCAGATTTGCGTCAAGTCCCCTGCGCGCGAGATGCTGGGTCACTTCGGCACCCGGTACGCCCTTTTGCTTTTCGTCCGTCACCACGATGACGTCCACTTTGCTGGCGGACGGGAAAAGCGCAAGCGCATCACCGAGCGCGCGGGCTGCAACGCGGCTGCCATTCCAAGCGATCGCAAGGCGCTTGACAGATTTGCTGCAGTGATCGGGCGTGGCGATGAGGACGGGGCGGCCAGAGGCAAAGAGCGCATCCTCGAAAAAGACCTGCGGGCCATCCACCATACTATTGGGCCGGTCAACGATCGTCATATCAGCGACACGCGCACGATGTCCGATCCATTCTGCAATGCCGGTCAGTGAGTCCTCATGGAGGCTCGTCGTGCAATTGGCTCCTGCGATGCGCGCCGCATCTTCCGCAATCTTGATGGCACGTCGCGCCAAATCGCGTGCCTGCTCATTGGCCGTATTGATCGCACCAGAAACAAGTGAACTTGCGACCATCGAAGAGGGGGCATGAGCCAGACGGACAGCCGCCACCAAGGACAGATGCGAACCAGAAGACTGCGCAAGCGCAATCGCCTGCTGGACGGCCGGGGTGATCTGGCCATCGAGGGATTCAAACACACACAGATTGTCGCTTGGCATGGCATCCTCCTTGAAGATGAGGCACTTTACAAAAAACGCACCAGCTTCGATTTGCGCTATGTCAAGAAAAAGGCAGCGGTTTCGCTGTGTTAGCTTAAGCGGGGCCTTGTTTGCGGTATCGTTTTGTGGTGCTTGTTGCTATCAACAAATGGAGTGGGTGGAATGGCTTTCAGCGAAATGGTCCGCAAGCTCGTCAACACGGCCTGGGATGATGGCTATTGCTGTTTGTTGGGCACGCAAGGCCCAAACGGTCCCAATATCAGCCCCAAAGGCAGTATGATGATCTTCGACGACAATCATCTGGCTTATTGGGAGCGCTCGAAGAAAAAGGCGCTTGAGAATTTGCAGGCCGATCCCAATGTCGTGGTTGTCTATAGCAATATGCATGCTCAGCGTGACGGGCGATTGGAGTCGGGCATTTTACGCTTTTATGGCGTGGCTGAGTTGCATGAAAGTGGACCGATCCATGATGCTATCTTTGCCCGTTTGAGCCCACGCGAACAAACCCATGATGGCGCGGATACCGGCATTGGTGTTTTGATCAAATTGTCTCGCGCCGAAGATGTGCGCGGCAAGCCGCTGCGCTAAACGAAAATGGCGGCCCATTTGCGGGCCGCCATCTTTTGCTGAGTAAAGCCACTTTTTATTGCGGCTCGATGCCAAGATCCTTTGTCGTCTTTGCCCACATGTCGGTTTGGGCCTTCAGGAAGGTTGCTGCGGCCTGCGGCGTACCAAGACCAGCGGGGTCAATATCAAAGCCGAGTTTGGGCGCCATTTCCTTGATTGCCGGATCTTTCACGGCTCGATCAATGGCCGCATTCAAACGGTTGATAATGTCGGCAGGGGTGCCTGCTGGCGCGACGACCATGAACCATCCTGCAAAGTCAAAGCCGGGAATGGTTTCACCCGCAGCAGGCACATCGGGCAGAGCTGCAATACGCTTGGGGGCTGCAATCGCCATGGCCTTCAAGGTGCCAGCACGCACTTGCGACTCCACAATGGACACCGAGAAGACACCGACTTCCGCGCGACCATTGATGACATCCTGCACACCATTATTGATGTTGGGATAGGGCACGAGGACGAAACTGGTGCCGGCTGCCTTATTGAAAGCAAGCGCCGTCACGCCTGCCAGATTACGCGGCCCATCCACAGCAATCGACATTTTGCCGGGAGCTTTCTTGTCGAGTGCAATCAGCTCTGACAGGTTCTTTGCCTGCACATTCGGCGTTGTGACGATGAGCTGGTTAGAGCGCGTCACCAGCGCGACCGGCGCATAATCCTTCAGCGGGTTGTAAGGGAGATCCTTCATCATGAAGGGATTGGTGACGAGCGCGGCGGATGTCGCGAAGAAAAATGTGTAACCATCGGGCTTCGCGCGTGCGACAGCTTGGGCGCCAATCACATTGCCGCCGCCGGGCTTGTTTTCAACGATGACACTTTCGCCCAGTTCTTTGCCGAGTTTTTCTGCAAGCATTCTTGCCATCACATCCGGGCTTGCGCCTGCTGCCTGCGAGACGACGAGTGTGACGGGACGATTTGGCCACTTCTCCTGGGCGACAGAGGGAAGTGAGAGCGCCATTGTGAGCGCGACGGCAAGGCTGGCAATCTTCATGGACATTACTCCCCGATATTGATCAGATAGTCATGTGCTGCCAAATGCAGCTTCAACAAGGCGGGTATTGTTTTTGGATCTCGACGACCAAACCCGCATTCGGTCGCAATACCAAAACGCTTGACGAAACGGCGCGCCATGTCGATGCGTTTGCGTGTTCCATCCAGCCCATCAGTATAGTGGATGAGGCCGAGATAAAGATCCGTCTCGCCCTTCAGCTTGAGGTCATTGAGCGGCTTGAAATAGGCCTCGTCTGTGCGCTCGCGCGGCACAGGCATGTGAAGGAGATTGATTCGGCGCGAGATTTTTTGAACAAGCGCATTGGCGATCAACACCATGTCATTCATGTCGGTTGGCTCAATGGCATGTTTGTGGTTCGCATCGCCATAGCAGAAGTGAAAGAGTAGCGGCACGTCATCCGGTACCTGATTGGCAAGTCCTGCAATGATGCCTGCAAAGGTCTCGACCATTTCAGTGCGATTGGCGCCGTAGACATTCGGCTCATTACGCTCCAGTCGCGCAAAGACCGCCGAGGCGATATCGAACTGGATGGCGAGGTCCTGATGCGAAATGGAAGCAAGGATCTCGTTCATTTCTGCGAGAACATGAGCATTGTAAACAGGGTCGAGAGCCCGCTGTTCTTGCTCCACCACAAAGAGCCAGAGCACCGAATGGGCAGGAACGAGATCGACTTGAAAGCGGGTCGAGGCTGGCACATGGCCAGCTGCCTTTTGCTGCTTGAAGGCAGCGTAAGACGCTAGCGCATGTTTGCGATATCCAAGATCGCCAAACTTCACATCCTGCGCCTTCACTCCCGCGCGCAGCCGATATCGCTCACGGCGTTTGGATTGGCCATGGACAGCGAAAGTTTCGCCCGACGGTTCGAAAGAGGGATTATCGCGAAAGAGAGTTTCAAGATGTGTGATCCAGTCGATACGTTCACCGACTTCACCATCCGGGATTTGCCCGATACGGGTGCCGAATTCCGTTCCGATGGTTTTGAAGACATCGCTCGTCGTGGCGAAAGGCACGCTGCCAACGAGATAAAGACCCTGACTCACTGCGCATCTCCCATGGGCACTTGCAGCCCCTTCGGAGAGCATTGGTTCATGCGTGTACAAAGTCAAATCGTGAGCCACCCGTACCGCGATGCGGGTCAACAGGAAGAGAGCGGAACATGGCGGATGTTCCGCTCTCTTGCTTCATTTCATCAGTAGCGGGTTACGACCGCAGCCTTGCGCCCGCGGGCGGGTATGGCTGCAACAGCGTCAGGGCACTGGCTGCGCGGTTGGTGAAAGACAGGCCATAAGACGGACATCCCGCCGATGGCTTCCTCGAGCGTCAGCTCACGGCATTCGGTACGATGCACCACGACGCCGCGAACAATGATGCTGAGGGTGGCGATTCCAAGTACCCAGACGGGCCAAGGATTGCTCGCACCACCACCTCCAGACCCGGCTTTGGCGCCACCACCGCCACCACCGCCACCACCACCACCACCGCCGCCACCGCCGCCACCACCGCCGCCGCCCCCGGCGCCCCCGCCCCCCCCCCC
>CAZLBA010000089.1:0-12953 GCA_964557555.1 uncultured Beijerinckia sp. | reverse complement strand
GGCCACCAACAAGGAACAGCAGATCCGCATTCAGGCCTCTGGTGGTCTGAGCGATGCTGACATCGAAAAGATGGTCAAGGACGCTGAGGCCCATGCAGCTGAAGACAAGCTGCGTCGTGAATTGGTGGATGCCAAGAACCATGGTGAAGCCTCGATCCATTCGGCTGAAAAGTCGCTGAAGGATTTCGGTGACAAAGTGTCGGCTGCTGACAAGAGCGCCATCGAGGCGGCCGTGGTCTCGCTGCGGACCGCGCTTGAAGGCGATGATGCGGAGACCATCAAGACGCGCACCGATGAATTGCTGCAAGCCAGCATGAAGCTTGGTGAGGCTATGTATAAGGCCCAGCAGGAAGGGGCCTCTGCAGAAGGCGCCTCCACGCAGGCCCATCAGGATGATGTGATTGACGCCGACTTCAAGGAAGTCAATGACGACAAGAAGAAGGGCGCGTAATTCGCGCTTCAAGCGAGCGGGGTGACCCGCTCGCTTTTTGTTGCACAGGGGGCGTAGCGGTGAGACCTTCCGAGGCTCTCGAACAGAAGCGGGATGCGGTGCGCGCACTTGTGGCGCGCTATCCGGTTGCCAATCCGCGTCTGTTTGGCTCTGCGCTTCGTGGGGAAGATCAGCAAGGCAGCGACATCGACATTCTGGTTGATGCTCTTCCCGGCGCAACTCTCTTCGATCTCGGTGGCTTGCAAATGGATTTGCAAGATCTGTTGGGCGTCGCGGTTGATCTTCTCGTGCCGGCCGAATTGCCGCAGCAATTTCGCGACCGCGTTTTGTCGGAGGCAAAGCCGATATGACGCAAGAGGGTGTCGCAGTTTTGCTGGAGCAGATGCCGTCAGCAGCGAAACGTGCTGTCTCTTATGTCGAGGGCATGAGCAAAGCTGATTTTCTTGCTGACCAGCGCACGCAAGAAGCAGTCTCGCTCAATCTGATGTTGATCGGTGAATTGGCGAATAGGTTATCTAGAACCACTAGCCAATTTGCGGCAGCGCATCCTTCCTTGCCTTTGCGCCAGATGCAGGGCATGCGAAACCGGATCGCGCATGGCTATATCGAGATCAATATGGACATCGTGTGGGAAACGGTTGCAGCCAGTCTGCCTGAGCTGACAGGCACCCTTCCCTCAATCATTCAATCCGTGCGTGATGCGCGGCCCGATTCCAGTGGTGATGCCTGAGATGGCCAAGACGGATTATTATGAACTCCTCGGCGTCAGCCGCGAATGCTCGGATGCCGAGTTGAAGTCCGCATTTCGCAAGGCGGCGATGCAGCATCATCCTGATCGCAATCCTGGCGACAAGGACGCAGAGCTGAAATTTAAGGAGATCAATGAGGCCTATCAGTGCCTGTCAGACAAGGACAAGCGCGCCGCCTATGATCGCTATGGCCATGCGGCATTTGAAAATGGTGGCGGCGGCTTTGGTGGCGGTGGTTTCGGGGCGGATGGTTTTGCCTCTTCCATGGCTGATATTTTTGATGATCTCTTCGGTGGTTTCGCAGGCGGGCGTGCGCGCAGCAATGGACGCGAGCGCGGCTCTGACCTTCGTTACAATATGGAAATCACGCTTGAGGAGGCCTTCAAGGGCAAGACTGCAAGCATCAAGGTCCCAACCTCCATCTCTTGTGAAGCCTGTTCGGGTTCTGGCGCGAAAGCAGGCTCCAAGCCCAAGACCTGCGGCACTTGTGCAGGCCATGGCCGCGTGCGCGCGCAGCAGGGCTTCTTTGCGATCGAACGCACTTGCCCGACTTGCGCAGGACGCGGTGAGGTCATCGACAATCCCTGCTCATCTTGTGCGGGCTCTGGCCGTGTGACTCGTGAACGCACGCTCTCGGTCAATATTCCAGCCGGCGTTGAAGATGGCACCCGCATTCGCCTCTCAGGCGAGGGCGAGGCAGGCTTGCGAGGTGGTCCCTCAGGCGATCTCTATATTTTCCTGTCGATGAAGCCGCATCCCATGTTCCAGCGGGATGGCGCGGATCTGTTTTGTCAGGTGCCTGTCTCGATGGTGCAGGCAGCGTTGGGTGCCGAGATCAAGGTGCCGACGCTTGATGGCAGCGCGGCGAGTATCAAGATGCCCGAAGGCACGCAATCCGGGCGTCAGTTCAAGTTGCGTGGGAAGGGAATGCCGGTTTTGCGCTCGCGCGAGATTGGTGATTTGCATATTCAGGTGCGCGTCGAGACGCCGCAAAATCTCACCAAGCGACAGCGTGAGCTTCTGGCAGAGTTCGAGCAGGAAAGCTCCAACAAAACCCATCCCGAATCCTCTGGCTTCTTTGCCAAGATGAAAGACTTTTTCGACAATATCAGCGGATCGTGACGCTGGAGCGTCGCCACGGGCATGGCCCAAGGGAGGGGCTTTTGCGCTGTGTGACACTTTCTTGACGCGGGCGGGAAATAGGGCAACTTATGTGTCCCGCCTGGTTGGATCTCCCCAAGGATTGTTGCGTTTGCGTCAGCAGTTGAAGCGACCCGCGCGAGACGGAAAAGCCTCTCTGGAAGAGAAGCTTGCCGATGAAGCGCGCTTCTTCAAGGCTTGGGTTGAAAATCCCAGGGCGACTGGCGCTGTCTCGCCATCCGGGCGGTTCCTCGCCCGTATGATGGCGCGTTATGTCGATCCTGCCATGCAAGGCCCGATCATTGAGCTTGGTCCCGGCACCGGGCCTGTCACTGCGGCGCTTTTGCAAAAGGGCATCGCGCCGGAGCGGTTGATCCTCGTAGAATTTGATCCGCATTTCTGCACATTGCTGGCACGGCGTTTTCCGAAGTGCCATGTCGTGCAAGGGGATGCCTATAATCTGCGCGCAACTTTGCGTGATGTGCTGGATGAACCGGCCAGCGCTGTGGTTTCGAGCCTGCCCTTGCTCACGCGGCCCGACGCCGACCGTTTTGAACTCTTGCGGCAGTCTTTCGACCTCATGCATCCGCAGGGGCGCTTCATTCAATTCACCTATGGAATGGTTTCGCCCATTCCCCGTCGTCCGCGCGACGAACTGGATTTCAGTTTTGATGCGGAGGCATCGCCGGCTGTGTGGCTCAATCTGCCGCCCGCGCGGGTGTGGGCTTATCGACGCGGCGGCACGGAAGCTGATCGGAAAAAGTCGGCCCCGCTGATCATGAAGATCAAGCAGCGCACTGGCAAAGTGCGGGAGGAGATCCTCGAAACGGCGGATCGCTTTGAAGATCAAATTCGCCAATCAACGATGCGGGCGCGTCACAAGATCGAGCTGCAGCGCCTTCGCATGAGCAATGACCCCGCCTTGCGTCCAGCCCTCAACCTCCTGCGCAAAATCGGTGAGAGGAAGCCGCCGCGCAACTGAGGCTTTCCGGTGGGCAGTCGGCGCCTGCGCCTTTGCAAAGCCGCCTGCGGGCCTTAGAGAGGGGACACAGCCTTGAAGGATGTGCGCCCATGACCCTTGCTGCCCGTGACCGTCTGATCGTTGCGCTGGACCTGCCAAACACCAAGGCGGCCGAAGCCATGGTCGCCAAGCTTGGCGATGAGGTCAGCTTCTACAAGATCGGAATGGAACTGACCTATGGGGGTGGCCTTGGGCTTGCGCGCGATCTCGTCCAAGCGGGCAAGAAGGTCTTTCTCGATCTCAAGTTGCATGACATCCCCAATACGGTTGCCCGTGCAACCGCTCAGGTGGCCGATATGGGGGCAAGTTTTTTGACGATCCACGCCTATCCGCAAACCATGCGCGCCGCGCGCGAGGCTCTGGGCGGATCGAGCCTCAAGCTTCTCGCCGTCACGGTCATGACTTCCTATGATGACAGTGACCTCAAGGAAGCTGGTTATGCCTATGGCGTGAAGGAATTGGTGACCCGCCGTGCCGCGCAGGCCAAGGCTGCGCAGATCCATGGGCTCATCCTGTCTGCCGAGGAGGCCGCCGATATGCGCAAAATCCTAGGGCCAGATATGCTGCTCGTCACCCCCGGCATTCGCCCTGCTGATGCAGCCTTGGGCGATCAGAAACGGGTCATGACCCCTGCGAGGGCCATTGCATCGGGTGCCGATCACCTCGTGGTCGGACGCCCCGTAACGCAAGCTGTCGATCCTGCGGGTTCTGCCCGTGCCATCGTGGCTGAAATTGCAGGCGCCACGAAATAAGGGCGACGCTTTGGAAAGCGCCGCCCCAGAAAGATCCGGGTCTTTCACAAACCGGAGGTCTTCTGCCCGCTCAACGCCGACGGCGTGAGCGAGGTTGCATCAATGATGGCGGTAATGGTGCCCGCCATGATGGCCGCCGTGATGACCATAACCACCTTCGCCCATTCGCATCAGCATCGGCAAGCGGCGCTTCTGATCATCGTTAAGAGTGGCGTAGAGCGGTTGCGCCGCATTGGCGACATTGCGCATTGCTTCAGCGCGTGCACTCATGTGATCGGCCTGCGCGCGCATCATCTCAACAGGATTGCCTGAGCGGTCGTCGCTGGGGCGCTTATCGCGAAGCTCTGTCATTTTCTTCATGTTTTCGCGCACAGCTGCTTCAACTGCCGGCCATAGCTTTTCCTGTTCAGCCGTCAGTTTCAAGCCAGCCTTGATGCCGGCCATGCGTGCTTCGAGCATGGCTGCGCGATCAGTTTCGTTGTAACGGGCGCGGTGGTGGTCGCGCATCTGCTCATGATGGGCTGCGCCATGTTCATGACGTGGCCCATGGCTGCCCTGAGCAATGGCATGCGTGAGAGCAGCGCCCGAAAGGAGCGCGGCGGCTGCGGTAACCAGTAGTGCTTTTTTCATGAGAACTGCTCCCAAGTGAGAACCTGCTCAACTTCGGGAGCGATTGTGGCACGGCCAAGGACAAACCTTGCCACAATTCATCCATCCTTCGGGGAGGCGACCTTATTTCTCGCCGCCCTCTTCCGCGCGCAGATCCTCCGGGCGCGGCATGGAAATGATGTTGTAACCCGCATCCACGAAGTGAATTTCTCCCGTCACGCCAGCCGACAGGTCGGACAGGAAATAGAGGGCGGAGCCGCCCACATCCTCGATGGTTACGGCGCGCCGCAAGGGTGAATGGGCGCGCTGGAAAGAGAACATCGCACGCGCTTCACCAATGCCGGCCCCTGCCAATGTACGGATGGGGCCAGCGGAAATGGCATTCACGCGGATATTCTGCGGGCCGAGATCGCTTGCGATATAACGCACGCTCGCTTCGAGAGCGGCCTTGGCGAGACCCATGACATTGTAGTTTGGCATGACGCGCGTGGCGCCACCATAAGTCAGTGTCAGCAGTGAGCCCCCATTGGGCATCAGCTTTGCGGCGCGCTGCGCGACTTCGGTGAAGGAGTAGCAGGAGATGACCATGGTGCGCGAAAAATTCTCGCGCGTGGTCTGCTCAATATAGCGACCCTTCAACTCATTCTTGTCAGAAAAGCCAATCGCATGAACGACGAAGTCGAGCGTGCCCCAGCGCTTTTCCAGCGCCTCAAAAGTGGCGTCAACACTGGCAAGGTCTTCGACATCGCAAGGCAGTACGATGTTGGAGCCGACACTCTCCGCCAGCGGCATCACACGCTTGCCCAGCGCCTCGCCCTGATAAGTGAAGGCAAGTTCGGCACCTTGTGCGGCCAGTGCCTTGGCGATGCCCCATGCAATGGAGTGGTCATTCGCCACACCCATGATGAGGCCGCGTTTTTTCTGCATCAACACGCTGCTATCCCTTCGACGCCAACCGTTGCAGCAAAGTCCTAGACTTTGCCGCCGCGATAAAGTCACAAATCATTTCAGATCGTGACAGGCTCAGGCTGCTATACGCGGCAGCAGCCTGACAGATTAAAGATCGATATGCTTCATCACCAAGGTGGCATTGGTGCCGCCAAAGCCGAAGGAGTTCGACAGGACCGTGCCGAGCTTCACATTGTCTTGGCGTTGGCGAATGATGGGCATGTCAGCGAAGGCGGGATCGAGTTCCTGAATATTCGCGCTTTCGCAGATAAAGCCGCCCTGCATCATGATGAGCGAATAGATCGCTTCCTGCACGCCAGCAGCACCGAGCGAATGGCCCGATAGCGACTTCGTTGCAGAGATGGCCGGTACCTTCGCGCCAAAGACTTCGCGAATGGCTTCGATCTCTTTCAGGTCGCCAATCGGCGTCGAAGTCGCGTGTGGATTGATGTAATCAATCGGCGTCTTCACCGTGGAGAGCGCCTGGCGCATACAGCGCATCGCGCCCTCGCCAGAGGGTGCCACCATGTCATAGCCGTCAGAGGTGGCGCCGTAACCAACGATCTCTGCATAGATCTTTGCGCCGCGTGCCTTCGCGTGTTCGTATTCTTCAAGCACGAGGACACCAGCGCCGCCTGCAATCACAAAACCATCGCGATTCTTGTCGTAAGCACGCGAGGCCGTGGCCGGCGTATCATTATAGCTCGACGACATGGCGCCCATTGCATCGAAGAGCACCGAGAGCGACCATTCGAGTTCTTCGCAGCCGCCGGCAAACATCACATCTTGCTTGCCCCACTGGATCATCTCAGCCGCATTGCCGATGCAATGGGCAGAGGTCGAGCAGGCCGAGGAGATGGAGTAATTCACGCCGCGAATCTTGAACCATGTGGCCAGCGTTGCCGAGGCCGTCGAGGACATGGCCTTGGGTACGGCGAAGGGGCCAACGCGCTTGGGGCCCTTGGTGCGGGTGATGTCAGCTGCATCGACAATGGTGCGTGCAGAGGGACCGCCAGAGCCCATGATGATGCCGGTGCGGTCATTGGAGATGTCTTTCTCCTCCAGACCTGAATCGGCAATCGCTTGTTCCATGGCGACATGGTTCCACGCGGTACCGCCGCCGTGGAAGCGCATGGCGCGACGGTCAACGACCTGTTCTGCATCAAGCGTCGGTGCGCCATGCACCTGACAGCGGAAACCGAGTTCGGCATATTTGTCCGCGCGCACGATGCCGGACTTGGCGGCACGCAGCGAGGCTTCCACTTCCTGAACAGTGTTACCGATAGAGGAGACAATCCCCATGCCGGTGACGACAACGCGCCTCATTCCATTCTCCCGCTTGGGCTTCTGTGTGCCTATGCCTGATTTGCCGTAATGATCTCAGCCGGGCTCCGAGCCCGGCTGGAACAGACCCACGCGCAGATCCTTGGCTTCATAAATGCGCGTTCCATCAGCATCAACGAAACCATCAGCGATGCCGAGCACGAGCTTGCTGCGGAACACACGCTTGAAGTCGATGCCATAGGTGACTTTCTTCACGCTGGGCAGAACCTGACCGGTGAACTTCACTTCGCCCACGCCAAGCGCGCGACCACGACCGGGCGAACCAAGCCAGCCAAGATAAAAACCAACAAGCTGCCAAAGTGCATCAAGGCCAAGGCAGCCGGGCATCACAGGGTCGCCCTGAAAGTGGCAACCGAAGAACCACAGGTCGGGCTTGATATCGAATTCAGCGCGGATCAGGCCTTTGCCATTCGCGCCACCCTGCTCCGAGATTTCGGTGATGCGATCAAACATCAGCATCGGCGGAAGGGGCAGCTGGGCATTGCCCGGCCCAAAGAGTTCGCCGCGACCGCAGGCGAGCAAATCTTCATATCCAAAGCTCGAGCGCCGTTCGCTCATCACGATCCTTCGCTTTCCATCAAGGCCAATGGGCAGGCCCCATTGTGCGTCGGTTCTCCCCCGGAACCACTGATGCGCCTTCTAACATAGGCGCGGGGGCGCTCAAAGCGCCTAGGCTCGTCATAAAGGTGGGCTGCGGCGATAGCTCACGCCTTGACCTCGCTGCCGCAGCAAAGCTTTGCCGTGCCGCCTCACAGAGGCTCGTCGGGATAGACGCCCCAAAGGTCCGACTGGCGGATGAACCCGTCGAAACCGTCCCCAAAAATCCGGCACCAGCCATTGGTGCAGCTCTTCACATTTGCGAGGACGCCCGATTGCAGCCGCGCCACGACTTCCCCGGCGATAGGCTTGGCATGCAGGGAGAGTGTTTCATTACGCCGCCAGGGGGCGACCAGAGCCGTCCGGCGGCCCGACAGCAGCGAGGCAAGGACCCAGCCTTCCCCCCCTTCCGCATCGCGAATGCGCCGCCAGGTATCCGACTCAGCAATGATTTCCACGGGCAGCCCCGCCCGCTGGAAGATGAAGGCGGTGTCGTGATTCTTGGTTGGCCCGATCCGAACATTCGTCTTGTCATAGCGCAGGCTGGCATAGCGGGGCAGTTTCAGCCCCGTCACGGGGCCGATCTGTTCGCCCGCAGCCCGTGCGGGGGTGACCAGCGGAAAAGACAAGAGCGCCGCCAGGAGGGCAGCAAGCCCGGCGATGACCGCACGGCGTTGCAGCCGCAGATCGCTCAGGATCCGTTCGGACCGTCCCATACGCATCAAAAACGCTCCACGCGACGCGCGCCGACGAACGTCGCCTTTCTGACGCTGCGCCCTTCTGTTAGGAAGGGGCGGAAATGGGCGATCCCGACGCTTTCCTCTTGTGGCCGCGTTCCGGTTAAGGAGGGGTGAACGGCAGGTGCCCGTCGGCTTTGGCAAGGGTCTCAGATGGTGAGGAAAAGACCGCTCGTTGTCGTCACGCGCAAGCTCCCGGATGTGGTGGAGACGCGCATGTGCGAACTTTTCGACACCCGCCTCAATGAAAGCGACGCGCCCATGACCCCGGCGCAGCTGGCCGAGGCTATGGCGACCGCCGATGTGCTGGTGCCAACGGTCACCGATCGCATCGACCGCAGCTTGATCGAAACCGCTGGCGAGCGTCTCAAGCTCATCGCCAATTTCGGCAATGGCGTGGACAACATTGATGTCGCTGCCGCTATCGAGCGCGGCATCACTGTTACCAACACCCCCGGCGTTCTAACCGAAGACACGGCCGATATGACTATGGCGCTGATTCTTGCGGTAGCGCGCCGGATCGTTGAAGGGGCGGCTGTGATTCCCGCTGGCGATTGGGCTGGCTGGTCACCGACCTGGATGCTGGGCCATCGCATCACCGGCAAGCGACTGGGTATCATCGGCATGGGCCGTATTGGTCAGGCCCTGGCGCGGCGCGCCAAATCTTTTGGTCTGTCGATCCATTATCACAATCGCCGGCGTGTGGCGTCCGGCATCGAGGATCAATTGGAGGCGACCTATTGGGAAAGCCTCGATCAGATGCTGGCCCGGATGGATATCGTGTCAGTGAATTGCCCGCATACGCCTGCCACCTATCACCTGCTCTCGGCACGTCGGCTGAAGCTCATGCGCCCTTCGACGATTGTGGTGAATACGGCGCGCGGCGAAATCATCGACACGCCTGCACTCATTCAAATGTTGGAGCGCAATGAGTTGGCCGGTGCGGGGCTCGACGTGTTTGAGCATGAGCCTGCCATTCCGATGAAGCTCGTACGTTTGGCCAAAGCGGGCAAAGTCACGCTGCTGCCGCATATGGGCTCAGCCACACAAGAAGGCCGCATTGATATGGGCGAGAAGGTCATCATCAATGTGAAGGCCTTTCTCGATGGTCATCGTCCGCCTGATCGCGTTTTGCCGAGCATGCTTTAAGGCGCGTTCAGAACCGCCCTGCATTCCTTCGGTAACGCTGCCATGGTCATGGGCGGCACCGGCTTTGCGTCTGGCTTCGGCTTGGGTCGCAGCACTTCGTCACTGAACCACCAAGCCAGACTTGCATCGCAGCCTTCGCCTTCCGGCACTGGATCTTGCTTCGTGCAGCTTGTCTCTCCGGCCGGGCAATTCAGCCGGACATGGAAGTGATAGTCGTGCCCATACATGGGGCGCACTTTTGAAAGCCAGGAACGATCGCCGCGGGCATCACGGCAGATCGCTTTCTTGATCGCAGCATTGGCGAAGATGCGTTGGACCTGAGGTTTTTCAGCTACCGCACGCAACATGGCGAGATGGCGTGGTGTCCATGTCTTTTCATCAATGTCGAGCCTGTCCGGGCGCACGACGAGGAGCGACGGCAATTCTTCGCGCTCCTGCAACGTATAGCGTTGCTCCGGCATGGGCCGCATCCAGATATCAGCATCGAGCCCGCTTTGATGAGAGGCATGGCCAGTGCGCATCGGCCCGCCGCGTGGCTGGGCCATGTCGCCCACGAGAAAGCCTGGCCATATGTTTTGTGCACGCAAGTCGCGTGCGGTGGACGTGATAAAGCTCACCAGTGCCGGATGGCCCCAATTTCGATTGCGCGACAGGCGCATCACTTGCCACGCATCGCCATCAATGGGCAATTGTTGTGCGCCAGCAAGGCAACCTTTGGCATAAAAGCCATGTATGCGTGGATTATCTTGCGACGGCTTGGTGGCTCGCCCGAAAAGCTCCTTGGCTGGAACGCCGGGATCGTCCGGATTGCTGATGGGAGCGAGCTTTGGCGGTTGCAATGTGCCGCGATCTTGCGCTTGCGCTGAAAGCGCAGCGCAGAAAGCGAACGGCAAGGCAAGTGACAGGCGCATGTTGACACCGGGCCGGGATCAATTGAGTCGGAAGCCTATCACGCCTCAAGATTACGGACCAATGATGGCATCAATCCGCAAAGACGATGGTGCGACGGCCATTCAGCATCACACGGTCATCGAGATGATGACGCAGCGCGCGTGCCAAAACGCGACGTTCAATATCACGGCCCTTGCGGACCAGATCATCGGGCGTATCACGATGGGTGATGCGCTCGACATCCTGTTCAATGATGGGGCCTTCATCGAGATCCGCCGTCACATAGTGAGCGGTTGCCCCGATCAGCTTCACGCCGCGGCGATGGGCTTGTGTGTAAGGATTCGCACCCTTGAAGCCTGGCAGGAAGGAGTGATGGATGTTGATGCAACGCCCTGCCAGCTTTGCGCTCAGTCCGTCCGACAGAATTTGCATATAGCGCGCAAGCACGACAACATCGGTTTTGGTTGAACGCATGAGATCCCAGAGCTGGTTCTCCTGCTCAAACTTCGTTTCCTTCGTCACCGGCAGATAATGAAACGGGATGCCATCGAAATCATGGTGGGCATAGGTCTCGCGCGGATGGTTGGCCACGACAGCGGCAATATCCATGTTCAATTCACCAATGCGCCAGCGATAGAGAAGGTCTCCAAGGCAGTGGTCGAATTTTGAAACAAGGATCATCACGCGCTTCTTGTCATTACGCGCCTGCATCGTCCATTTCATCGAGAAGCGGCCAGCCAGAGGCTCGAAGCCCGCGCGAACCTTGTCATAATCAGGCACGCGGTCAAACACGATGCGGCAGAAAAAAGTCGTCGTGTCCGTATCGTCATATTGCTGCGCATCGAGAATGTTGCAGCCATGCTCGAACAAATAGGTCGACACAGCAGCGACAATGCCCGGCTGGTTCGGGCAGGAGAAGGCAAGCACATATTGTGCGGGAACGCCGGACATGACCATTTCCTCAATAAGCTGCCGCGTTTTGGCACGCAGGGGCCTTAACAGCAAGAGCCGCCCATCCTATCGCGCGAAGTTGGAGACTGCCCACTTTCGCGCCGCTTATGGTTAAAATCCGCAGAGCTGCGCGAGGTCGGCAAAGCGCGTCTGATCGCGGCGGATGAGGGTGATGGGAATATCGGGCACAAACTCACGCATTTCCTGCGCTGTCTCGACGAGATCAACGCTGCTGCCGAGGCTTTCATTGAGGGCAATAACCTTGGCTGTCAGTCCATGCGCGCGCAAGCTCTCCAGAGCTGTGAATGTGTGGCTGATAGCCCCCAGATAGGAGCCGCAAACAAGCAGGCATGGAAGCTGCAAAGCGCGCATCAGATCAAGATTGGTTGCACCTTCTGCCAAAGGTGACATCAGCCCGCCCGCACCTTCAATCAAGAGCGGCCCGCCCTTGGCCATCTCGGCACGACAGAGTGCAGTCACCTCTTGCAAGCCCAGCTGATACCCCTCCCGCCTTGCAGCCATGGTGGGCGCAAGAGCGGCCCTGAATTGCAAAGGCGCAATGCTGCGCAGATTGTCATGGGTGAGAGGCTTGCCCATGGCTTCCAGCAAAATCGCAGGGTCGGAGCCTTCAGAGGCATGGAGGTCAAAGCCACTCACGACGGGCTTGAAAGCACGCAGGCCCTTCACTTGGCGCAAGAGCCCGGCGCCCACAAATGTCTTGCCGCTATCCGTGCCTGTGGCCGTGACGAAAAGCACGCTCATGCTTTCATCTCCGCCAAGGCCTGCTGCAATGCTGCGACAAGCGCATGAATGGTGTCATCCTCATGCGCGGCTGAGAATGTGATGCGCAGGCGCGATGTGCCAAGCGGCACGGTCGGTGGTCGGATGGCGCCAATGAGAAAGCCTTGCGCTTCGAGCTTTTGCGAGAGGGCCAAAGCGCGTTGTGAGTCGCCTACAATCACCGGCACGATGGAGCTTGTTGCCTGCGGCAATTGCATCAGCGAGGTGAAGAGTTGCGCCTTGCGCAGAGGTTCACTGACGCGCAACGGCTCATGCTCAACAATATCCAGCGCCCTGAGCGCGGCGGCAACGGTAGCGGCTGGAAGGGCTGTTGAATAGACAAGCGTGCGGGCGCGGGTTTTGAGATAGTCGATGACATCCGCGCTGGCGCAAACATATCCGCCATAGCTGCCAAGCGCTTTGGATAAAGTGCCCATTTGCAAGGGCACATCATGTCCATGTGCTGCCCCGCGTCCCCCATTCACGACGCCGATGCCATGGGCATCATCCACCATGAGCCATGCGTCATGCGCTTTGCTGACCGCGAGCAAGTCGCCTACGGGCGCAAGATCGCCATCCATCGAAAACACGCCATCTGTCGCAATGATGCAATGGGGATGATGTTTGCGATGGAGGCGCAGCAACTCGTCGAGATGGGTTGCATCATTGTGGCGGAAGGTCTCCACCTTCGCGCCTGAAAGCTTCGCGCCACTCCACAAGCTTGAATGCACAAGCTCATCAAGCAGCACAAGATCATTGGCGCCTGCAAAAGTCGCCAGAATGCCCATATTGGCGAGATAGCCGGAGCCAAAGATGCAAGCCGCCTCGGCGCCT
>CAZLBA010000088.1:12299-12989 GCA_964557555.1 uncultured Beijerinckia sp. | reverse complement strand
CTCACGAAGGGGATAGGCGCCAACGAAGAATACGGTTTTTCTTTTCGGTGCCCGGACGGGCACAATATATCGATCGTGACATCTTGCAGGGAATGGCGAGCTGGCGTCATCGACAGTTCAAAGCCTACTAAACTATCTCATGTCGTTCTGAATACTGCCGATATCGACCGGCAAGCAGCATTCTTCAAGGATTTGCTTGGTTTTAGATTAAGCGACAAAACGGACGTCATGGAATTTCTTCGTTGTGGCGCTGACCATCACTCTGTTGCTGTTGCAACGGGAAGTCGTCCTTCAGTAAACCACATCTCATTTGAAATGGATAATTTCGATGGCTTGATGAGGGCTGTCGGGAGATTAAAAGCCCATGGCTTTAACTTGGAATGGGGCGTGGGGAGACATGGGCCCGGGAACAACATATTTGCATATTTCATAGACCCTAGCGGATTTGTTGTTGAATACACGACTGAAATGGAGATCGTTGACGAAAGCTGCTACCTTGCGAAGGATGCTGTCTACTGGCGAGCTTTTCCGATGAGGCCGTGTCGATGGGGCGTAGCAACGCATCTCTCAAAAAGAATAATCGATGCGTTTGACGGGCGTTTACTGATTGAAACAGAGCATAACGGACAGCAATGATCGGCTTGTTCGGACACGCAACTTGACCCGTTCGCGGCTGTCGCTTTGTGGGGG
>CAZLBA010000088.1:10122-12198 GCA_964557555.1 uncultured Beijerinckia sp. | reverse complement strand
AATGTCTGGCAAAGCAACAAAAACAGTTCAAGATCTTAAGTGTCTTCGTATCTTTAACGCGGCTCGCGAGATGCTCGCAAATCAAGGAATTGATCAAGTTCAGTTCGATGAAATTGCGTCCGGCGCAGGTGTAACGAGCCTCGACATCGAAGCCTATGCCTCAAATCCGAGCGATCTTGTAGTCTTTGTGTTTAATCAGAAAATGGGGGAGCTCATAGAAGAGGGTTCTCTGCGCATCAATGAAGAAGCCTCTTTGGTGGATAACCTGGTGGAGTTTTCCGCCCCGATTCTCAGAGAATTTTCCAAGGAGGTCAATATTTCGCGTGTTTATCTCAGAAGCAATTTCTTTTCGAAAGGTCTGAACACTGAGGGCCTTGATCGCAACCGCAGACGCAAACTCGAGGTTATCCGCCACATCGTGAATATCTCCCAAGAAAGAGGCGAAATCGATCGGAATATCAACGTCGATTTGCTCGCGATGCATTTGCTTCTACTGCAAAGTGCCAGCATTAGAAGATGGATGTCCCATACGTCCCCAGACCCATCATCTGGGGTCGAAGTACTTAGCTCTGTTTTTATGGGTCAGGTCGCTGCCATCAGGAAGCCGCCGCCGATCCGAAATCGTCCAGCGGCCTCTGTGAGCCGCAGGCAGGTGTCCGCGCGTCGACTACGCGCGATGCGATCACGGTAAACCACTCTTCATTATTCGAGCAGGAAAATATTATGTCGAAGCAGACGAAAACAAGCGTGGGCAACGCGTCTCTCTCTGCAAAGCTCGCAGATCAACCAAAGTCCCGTGAGGGAAAAAAGGCCTATAAGCGGCAAAGGATCAAAGCTGCAGCGAAGGATATTTTTGCTGTTCACGGCTTCGAAAATACCAATCTGCGGGAGATCGCCCAAGCGGCTGGAGTAGCTCTTGGCACTTTGTCGCTTTATGCGCGCGACAAGCGAGATTTAATCTTGCTTATGTTCAATGATGAAATGGCAGAAATCATTGAAAAGGCGGGTAAAGAAATCGACGAGCAAAATGAGTTTCTTACAAACATAATGGGTTTTTTTGAAACATTTTACAGAGAGTTCGGATCAAATGTGATTCTTGCGCGCACTTTCTTGCAGCAGAATTTTTTCTTTAGCGGGATTAACACGAGTGCGCTTGCCGAAAATGAAGCGCAGATCGTTCGACATTTGTGTCGAGCTATTATTATTGCTCGCGGCAAGTCAGAAGTCCGTTTGGATGAAGACGTCGAAATTCTCGCCCAGTCAATCTATCTCACATATGTAGCATCGGTGCGCCTATGGATCTCAGAAGAACGTCCCGTTCCTAAGAGGGGAATTGCACATCTACATCGGTTGTTGCTGGTTCAGATCCGAGGCCTAAGCTCAGAAAGCTGATGGCCTATTTAGTGCCTCCAATGCAGTTCGTATCTCATCTGCGCACTTGACAAAGATAATAAAAATGGACATGTTCATTTATAAAATAAAACAGGGAGGTTCATATGCTTGCCAAGGCACTGCGCGTCGCAGTCACTTTTGCTTGTCTAAATATTGGTCCCTCATTGGCAGCCGATGTCGTGAAAGTTGTCACGGCTCATGGCGTTTGGGATGCATATGTTACTGAAGCTGCTTACCGCGCCGGTTACTTCACTAAAGAAGACCCCAAACTTGAGTTTCTCTATTCGGCAGGAAGTGGTGAGACCCTGCAAGCCGTCATTTCGGGTGCTGCTGATGTGGGTGACATCGGCACACTTGGTGCCCTGTCGGCCTATTTGAAGGGCGCCCCCATTCGGATTATCGCTGCAGAGGCTACAGGCTCCTCTGAGTTTTGGTATGTTAAATCGGACTCCAATATTTTCTCATTGAAAGATGCTGAGAATAAATCAATCGCATTTTCTTCAGTGGGGTCCTCTACGAATTCTGTTGTTCGCGCCTTTGTTCATGAGAACAAAATCAACGCAAAACTTGTCCCGACAGGGAGCCCGGCTGCTACCCTGACTGCAGTTATGACTGGCCAGATTGATGTCGGGTGGAGCTCGCCTCCATTCGGGCTGAAGGAACTGGACGAAGGAAAGATCAGAA
>CAZLBA010000088.1:1355-10112 GCA_964557555.1 uncultured Beijerinckia sp. | reverse complement strand
AATTATTGCGCGTGGGAATGATCTCGCAAGCATTCGGGGTCAGACAATTAGGGTCGTGGTGGTTAATGCGGAAAGCTTGAAGACCAAGCGAAAGGCGCTCGAATATCTGGTCCACGCCCGCGCAAAAGCGGTTGAGGTTATGTACCAAGAAGACTCGCCATCGATCGTAAATTTTGCGGAGAGCAACCGTATCTCCGTCGAAATGGCTAAGCGCATGAGAACGTTTTATCCGAAGGCCATGCTAGATCCCTTCAATGTGAGCGGCATAAAAGAATTGATGGATGAAGCCGTTGCGTTGAAGTTTATCCCGCGCGTTCTTTCACCGCAGGAACTTGACGAGCTAATACAGATCGTAAAGCCAGCAAATTAGACTTGAATTCATCTTTGAAGAGCGCGGAAAGTCATGACAAAAAATCTGGATGAGATTGCGGCGTCAGAGTTGGCTGGCATGGCCGAAGATTTGTGTAAAGGACTCGTCCCAGCAAAAATTTTTGGTAGTCAAGAAATCTATGACCTTGAGCTGAGACAGATTTTTGCGAAGTCATGGGTTTTCGTGGGGCATGAAAGCGAAATCTCAAACCCCGGGGATTCAGGCGGGAAATGTCGAGTCTTTCAGCTGTCCTTTCCATGGCTGGGAATATGACACAACGGGTGCTCTGAAGGCGGTGCCAGCGCGTAAGCAAGGATATGCGTCGCTCAATTTCGACGATTGGGGTCTATTCAAGGCGCCCCACGTTGCAAATTACCATGGTCTCGTCTTCGCTAATCTCGATAAAAATGCAGTAACGTTCGAAGAATATATCGGCGCATTCAGTTGGTACCTTGATATTCATCTATGCCTTACTGAAGGGGGTATGGAAATTCTTGGCGAGCCTCACCGGTGGGTCGCTGATGCGAATTGGAAGCAAGGGGCAGAAGGATTTTGCGGCGATAGTTCACATACCCAAATGACGCATCGCTCTGCGTTAGAAATTGGCGTTGTGAATAATATTGCAGCTGGTGCACCTCGTACAGATACGGGACTTCACATCCATGACTGCGACGGCTCTGCGGTGAGTATTCGGCAGCTGCCGGGTGAGAAACCTTTCTTTCTTTATCCGGCGGAAGTTCAAAAACATTTCAGGCAAGGAAAACTCAATAAGCATCAATTTGAGCTCGCGGAGAGATCCTTACTCCAAAACGGCACAATCTTCCCTAATTTTTCTTTCTTGCATATCGGTTTGAGCGATAGTCCGAAGCGGGATCCTGCCGCATTCTTGACGCTGAGAGTTTGGCAGCCCCGTGGTCCAAGACGAATGGAAATTTGGAATTGGATCCTTGCTCCAAAGGAAGCCTCGCCAGAATACAAACGTCGTGCGTATCAGGTTGGGATGAGCAGTTTCAGTCCATCGGGAAGCTTTGAGCAGGACGATATGTCCGTGTGGTCTGGTGTTGCACGGTCTGCTTCTACAGTCTTCGCAGAACTGAATGATGTTCGGTATAATTATCAAATGGGCCTTGGAGACATGAGCGTTTCCAGTCCGCTACAGAACTGGGTGGGGCCGGGGATTGCAGATACGTCTAACGCTGGTGAGGGTGGCCTTCGTACATTTCATAAGACTTGGTACGAAAGAATGTCCGGCAAGACTTTGGAAGCGGAGCATCACTCATGAAAAATATCATGGAGGCTCTGGTATTTTCAGAAGCTGAGTCCCGGATGAGAGATCTCTTGTTCAAAGTTGAGTCTATCCTGAAAACGGAAGCAGAAAATCTCGACGATCGTCGGTTTGATGACTGGTTTAAAATGCTTCATCCAAGCCTCGTATATGAGGTCCCTGTTCGGATGACTTTAGAAAACTGGGATCAGGATGGGATAAGCTCCCGAGCCTTCTACATGAGGGAAGATATTATTTCTATTGAAACGCGCATTGACCGTCTGAGGTCACGTTTTGCATGGGCTGAAAGTCCTGCAACAAGAACTCGCCGCATGGTCGGAAATATTCGCGTGGCAAGTGAGAGCAAGGCGGCCTTATCCGTAAGAAGTAACTTGGCCGTGTTTTGCTACAAAGGTGAAGCCTCGCGACCATTGATCGTGACCGCAGACAGAAAAGATGAATGGACGTGGACTGACGAAGGACTGAAGCTCTTGCGTCGCACCGCGATCCTAGACAGCAGTGTCCTTGGACTTGAGGCTTTGTCGATCTTCTTGTGAGGCGCAGATGGGTAAACTGTCAATTAGTTATGCGGGGCATTTATCAGACCGCGTTCGTGATCTTTACCATGGGGTGGTTCAACCTGAAGGTATCGATCTTCACTTCGTTCCCATGTCTCCGGTTCAGGCTTTTAATCGGATGTTGAGAGGTGAGTTTGATTGCGGCGAGATGTCATTCGCAACCTACGTCATCAAAGCTTCCGAAGGTTCATTGCCATTTGTGGCTATTCCTGTTTTTCCATCTCGCACTTTTCGTCACGGCGCGATTTATGTGAATCGCTCGTCGGGAATCCGTGAACCGAAGGATCTCATCGGGAAGACTGTTGGCGTTCCTGAATATTCAATGACAGCGGCTATTTGGGCCCGTGGCGCATTAAAGAGTGAGTATGGCGTTAACGCGTCTGATGTTCGTTGGGTCACCGGAGGGCTTGCAGGACCAGGACGGCGGCCTCTTGTTCAGGTGACATTGCCGGGTGTGAGTATCAGGCATGAGGAGAATAGCGGCCTTAATGATATGCTTCTCAGAGGTGAGATTGATGCGTTGATTGCGCCTCAAGTCCCACCTCCATTACTCAAGGGGGATGATAGGCTCGGATATCTTTTTTCTGACGTGCCCGGCGTAGAGCGGGATTATTATCTAAAAACTCGAATCTTTCCAATCATGCATACAGTTGTTATTCGCCGGGATGTCTACGAAAAGAATCCCTGGATTGCCGTGAGCTTATTTGACGCTTTTCAGCAATCTAAAACCAATTGCATGATTGATCTTAGCAGCGACGAACCTTTGCCCGTGTCTCTGCCTTGGATTGTGCATTATGTGAACTCAATCAAAGCTACTTTTGGCAGCGATGATTTTTGGCCCTACGGGGTCGAAAGAAATAAAGCGACGATTGATGCTTTGTGTAAGTTCTTATTTGAACAAGGCATAACTCGTCGAGAAGTGGCCCTAAGCGAGTTGTTCCCTGAGAGCCTTCTTGAGTCGGGAAGGATTCAGTTGTGACATCTTCTACCATTAATGTTGGAATCATTGGGCTTGGTGGTGCCGCTCGCCAAATGCTGCCGAGTTTTCTGAGTCATCCCAACATACGCATAAGAATGGCTGCGGATCCTAGAAAAGAAGCGCGAGACGCATTCGAATTAGAGACAAAAGGCATAGCGGTTGAGGATGCGGCTGTTCTATGCGCCAACCCCTTGGTCGACGTGGTGTATGTTGCGACGCCTCATCAATTCCATAAAGAACATACTTGCCTCGCAGCCAGATGCGGAAAACATATCATCGTCGAAAAACCGATGGCACTCAAACTATCGGATTGTGAGGAAATGATCTCGGTCGCTGAGGCCGAGGGCGTTCATTTGATCGTAGGCCATACTCATGGCTTTAATGCGCCAATCAAGAAGATGCGAGAATTAATTCACAATGGTGCCATCGGTCAGGTGGCTATGATCAATTCGTTCCTTTACGGTAACTTCCTTTATCGTCCTCGCCGTCCCGAAGAACTGATGACCTCCTTGGGTGGGGGAATTATTTACAATCAAGCCCCACACCAAGTCGATATCGTGAGACTCCTTGGGGGAGGCTTAGTTCGCAGCGTTCGCGCTCAAACTTTTGTTCTCGATGAGCAGCGTCCGACTGAGGGTGCCTATACTGTTTTTCTGAGCTTTGAGGGTGGCGCCGCAGCTTCGCTTACATATAGCGGCTATGACTTCTTTGACAGCGATGAATTCCACTATTGGATCGGAGAGCTTGGCGAGCCAAAAGCTTCTGATCGGCATGCTTTTGCGCGAGCGTCTCTTCGGAACTTGGGTGGGCCAGACAATGAGATCGCACAAAAATCTCAAGCCGGTTTCGGCGGGCGTCGATCGCTGGCTCCCGCTAGCGGCGCTCGCTGGCAACAACCTCATTTCGGCGTCACGATCGTCACCGGTTCAAAGGGAGATCTGCGGCAGTCGGAAAGAGGCGTCTCACTTTACAGCGATCAGGGGCTGCAGGAAATCAGCGTCGATGAACCTCGCGCATATCCTGATAAATGCGGTGTTGTTGATGAGATGTGCGCAGCGATTGCAAGCGGTCAAACGCCCCTACATAGCGGGAGATGGGCGCTCGCTACGATGGAGGTTTGTGAGGCTATCCTCACATCGGCTCAGTTGGGACGCGAAGTTTATCTTGAGAAGCAGATAGCTGTGCTAGACGCATAAGGAGGGGGCAATGCAGGCAAACGACTTCAAGGGGCTATATGGAATTATTCCAACACCAGCCCGCGCAGGCTCAGCGAAACTAAATGCCAAGAACACGGTTGATTTGGATGAGTCGGAGAGATTGATAAAAAATCTGATTAGGGATGGTGTGAGTGGGCTTATTGTACTCGGTACAACAGGTGAATGCGCTACGCTTTCCACGGCCGATTACCGAGCTTTTGTTGACCTTGTCTGCAAGACTGCCAATAATAAAATTCCAGTTTTTGTCGGCGCTACGGCGCTTGGGGGACATGAAGTTTTTGATCGGTTGAGTTTTGTCAAAGAACAGGGTGGTACTGGCACTTTGCTCGGTCTCCCGATGTGGCAACCCTGCACGAATGATATGGCCGTTCGATTTTACTCAGAAGTGGCAGAGCTTTTCCCAAAGCTTCCGATCATGGTCTATGCGAACACACGTGCTTTTCGTTTTCCATTTTCGACTGATTTCTGGACGCGCGTCTCTCAGTCTGCACCGACTGTTGTGAGCGCTAAATCATCTCATGCCAACGGTCTGGTTGAGAACATTAGCTCTACCGGAGGACGAATTCATTTCATGCCAAGCGACATGGTGGTGTCGAAGTTCTTCGATCTCTCTCCCAGAACGACCACTTCGTGTTGGGCAACTGCTGCTGGGATGGGGCCTGAACCTAGTAAAAAAATAATCGATGCCATTCTAGCTGATGACAAAGGTGTGATCGCCCATATGTCAGAGAAAATCGCGTGGTGTAATGCGCCGCTCGAGCCCATTCTTAAGAATGCTGAGGTTTTTGCCAGCTACAATATTCAGGTCGAAAAAATTCGAATGCAGGAATCTGGGTACTGCAATCCCGGCCCTTCGCGTCCTCCCTATGACGTTATTCCTGCGGATTTTGCTGAGGCGGCTAAGGAGTGCGGCCGGCGTTGGAAGCAACTGCGCGCCGAGATTGGTGCACTCAATACTTAAGGGGGGAGACAATGACGCAAGCTATGCCGGTTACGGATCCGTTTATAAGATCAAAGCTAGAGGCGCTCATCGCAGAACATGCTTTTCTGCTTGATTTTCACCAGTCGGATTCTTTAGGCGATCTATACACTGTCGATGGGCGTCTTTTGGGTGCGGGTCCAGATTGTATCGGTCGCGAGGCTATAAACGCGTATGGACGAAGCCGCTCCGCTATGAAGGATCGAAGAGCTCGGCACGTCTGTACCAATTTTCGTTTTGTGCATGATGGACCCAAACGTATTCGCGGAACATGTTTCATCATGCTGTTTCGTTCCACGGGTCCGGAGCTTGCGCCTGCAGAACCGATAGCGCTTGCAGACGCACAAGACATCTACCGATTGGACGACGATGATGTTTGGCGCATCGAAGAACGTAGAATCGTACTGTCATTTGAATCAGAAGCACATCGCATTAAATGAGCAGGGGTGAGGCATGGGTGTAATTGATGCTGCTCTCGATCTCCGGGAATTTCTGGATCGTCTAAATGGCACGGATGAGCTTCGCCTCATAAATGGTGCTGATTGGGATCGAGAAATTGGGGCTATTAGCGAAATTTTTGCAGAGCGCGGAAATTCACCTGCGTTGTTATTTGATGAGGTTAAGGACTCTCCTCCAGGGTTTCGGGTTCTCAGTAATATTCTCTTTACACCACATCGTGAGGCGTTGGCGCTTGGACTAGAGCCTGGATCTGGTGGCCTTGATATTGTGCGAGCTGTACGGGAGCGCCTTAGTTCATTGAAGCCTATTGCCCCCTTAGAAGTGGAGTCTGGGCCAATCCTCGAAAACATATTGCTCGGGCCTTCGGTCAATGTCCTGAAGTTCCCGGCACCCAAGTGGCACACTTTGGACGGCGGCAGATATATTGGGACATTCGACGCTGTTATTTGTCGTGATCCTGATACTGGCTACATAAATTTCGGAACCTATCGCGTCGAAGTTCATGACGAAAAGACCGTTGGTCTTTTTATGGTGCCTGGTAAGCACGGTGATATTATCGCGCGTAAATATTGGGATAGAGGCGAGCCCTGTCCTTTCGCGATTGTCTGTGGCCTGCCGCCATCTTTCTTGTTGAGCAGTGCCGTCGGTATCCCGTGGAATCACGGTGAATATGATTTTCTGGGCGGGTTACTTGGCCAACCTATCCCCGTTGTAAAGGGTCGCCTGACTGGTTTGCCAATGCCGGCCTCGGCTGAAGTGGTTCTGGAAGGGTTTGCTCCTCCTCCTGAGAGCGAGAGTAGACCTGAGGGTCCATTTGGTGAGTGGCCAGGCTACTATGCCACAGATCGTCATCCAGCCCCCATTGTGAATGTCGGTGCGATCTATCATCGAAACAACCCGATCTTGACGGGCGAGCCTCCGTAAAAAACATATCTCAATAGCCAGATGTATACTTACACTCGTGCGGCCAATATTTGGTCGAGCTTGGACCGCGCCGGCGTTCCCGATGTAAGTGGTGTCTGGTTTCCAAAACAGGGCCGTTTTTTTGTAGCGGTCGCTATCAAGCAGAAATTCTCAGGGCATGCCCGTGAGGCTGCTTATGGGGTCTTGGCGACGCGCGATGGCGGTCGAGACACTCGTCTTGTCGTGGTCGTGGATGATGACATCGACATCACTAATACTGACGAAGTTTTGTGGGCTATCTGCACCAGGTGGGATCCTAAAACCGCATCTGAAATGGTTGAGGTTGCTGCCAGCTCACTGAACCCGCGTATTCCACCTGATAAACGAGCCAGAAATGAGCTGAGTTCATCTTGCCTCATCATCGATGCTTGTCGCCCCTACGCGTGGCGCGACGAGTTTCCAAAGGTGAGCGCTTTTTCGCCCTCTGAGAAAGAGGAAGTCGCACAAAAGTGGGCACATCTCTTCTTCACAAATAGAGAGAAATAGAAGACGGGCTAATATTATTCTGGGGGGCATGCTATGCGAGCTGTTGTACGATACCCGTCCAGTGTTGCTCTAGCGGTTCTTATAGGGGCGATGCTTTTTCTCGGAAGTGCGCCTACCAGAGCCCAGAGCAAGTCTCAGGTTGCTCCAGTCGATCAGGTAGCTGAGTTTTATCGTGGTCGTACCATCACTTTAAGCATAGGTTATGCAAGTGGCGGTGGCTATGACCTCTACGGCCGTTTGATCGCCAAACATTTTCCACGTTTTCTTCCGGGATCTCCCAATGTGGTGGTGCAAAATGTTCCTGGGGGAGGGAGTTTGCTATTAGCTAATCACCTCTTTAACGCGCTTCCTAAAGATGGCTCGCACATCGGAATAATAAGCAATAGTCTTCCTTTGGAAGAAGCATTTGGTCTTCCACAAGCGAAGTTTGCAGCAAACAGTTTTAATTGGATTGGGAGGCTAGACGATTTAACCCTGATCCTGATCGCGTGGCACACGTCAAAAGTAAGCTCCGTAGCTGACGCGCTAAAGTCCAATTTCTCCATTGGTGTTCCAGGAAAGGGGTCCACTGCTGACTCAGCGTTGAGCGTAATCAAGCAGATTTTGAATACTCAGTATCAGCTCATTACTGGTTACCGCAGCGGATTAGAAACAAAGATGGCGATGGAACGCGGTGAGGTCGATGCGACAGCGAGCGTGCAATGGTCGACGCTTCGCGAAATCAATAAAGATTGGATTGACACCGGAAAGGTTCGCATCCTCGTTCAACTTGGCTTGGAAAAACAGCCGGGGTTGGAAAATGTGCCTTTGATCGGTGATTTTGCTCCAGATCAGCGAAGCCTGGATTTGATCAATCTTTTAATGGCTCCAGCTGCCATCGGAAGAGCTATTGTTGCTCCACCGGGTATCCCGCCTGCTCGGGTCGCGGCATTGAGAAATGTCTTCGACCGCATGATTTCCGATCCAGAGTTTTTAGAGGATGACCGAAAACAACATCTCTCCATCAATGCGCGCTCAGGCGCTTCTTTGCAAAAGGTCGTTGAGAGCATCGCCGGGGTTCCTAAAATCCGTCTTATCGAAGCTAAGGCGCTCTTCGAGGCTGCTTCTCGCTAGCCGCCTCAAAGTCTCATTTAGACAAGATTTACATTCCAAAAGAATAAGGATGCCGCACAATGTGAAGAGTTTAGAGAGCTCTACGAGCCATTAATATTTCATCAGCTCTCATTTAATTTCTTTGTTTAATGTTCACTTCCTTAGCCCCACATCTATTTTCAATGCGTCAACTGCAGTGCAGTTGTCTAGGTTGGATTTTTTATTATTGTGGCGATCTTCGGTGCCACATGATTAGCAAATAGCTCAATCGAGCATGCAGCTATAGCTAAGAGGACGCTTTTTGCCGATCTCGATGAGTTCATGGACGGACTTGACGGGGAGATTGGTAATCAAGACCAGCCCGTAAGAG
>CAZLBA010000088.1:0-1336 GCA_964557555.1 uncultured Beijerinckia sp. | reverse complement strand
TAGCATTGTGTATCCATCGGCGGGGGACTTCGCCACAAGATTAGTGGCTACAACACCATTAGCACCGGGTCGGTTTTCAACGACGACTGACTGGCCAATCTCCTCAGCAAGTCTCTGAGACAACGCCCGAGCAAGAAGATCTGTTGTGATACCAACGGGATGAATACTAACAATCCGCACCGGTCGATCAGGATAGGTTTGCGCTTGGGCAGGACCGCAAGAAATCGTGAGGAGCATGAGCAAGGAATTCAAGATGAGCCCAAATTTGAGTTTCTTTTTCATGTTTATTTCTCCTCGCGTTGCTGTTCAGTTGAAGTAACCACTGACGATGGCCTCGAGCCAGACCGAGCCAAAACGTCGGGACTGGTCTGAATCAGTGCAGTGGTGGAGATTTTCGAGGAATCTGACTTTGTATTTTTTGCAATAAACGGATGTGGTTTGAATCGCTTGCATCAAGTCTGGCGTACCAAGAAATATTTCGTCCTTTGTTCCGAAGAGTTCTAAAACCTTCAAAGATGCCAGACTTTGGTCTGGATAAATAAGCTCGAAGTTTGCTTTAAATAGTTTTGCCAGGCCAGCTGTTTTAAGTTCAGCCGGTAAAAAATCGGCCCTCGACAAGCGAGTCAGCATTTCTGTTAATGCTGCTATATTCAAAAACATGAAGCTGTCTTCAGTGCTCTTGAATCGAGGGGAATGTAGAGCCTCCTGATATCTTCTTTCTATCTGCTCTTCTGTCATTCCTTGCGCGTAAAACAGAAAATCAGGCTTTCCTCTCTCCCTTATCCTGCACGCTGAGGTTTCATATAACCATGAAAATTTCCCATGTGCTGATGCAGATGCAAAGCGAGACAGTGGAAAATTCGTCATCCCAAAACCTGCAATTCCATCAGGGGTAAAATTCTTGGCGAGGCCCCACATATATGGTCCACCCGTCGAAAACCCCCAGTAGAGCAAAAGCACTTTGTCACGAGGCTCCCGAATGAGTGCGTGCAATGCGACTTGGAATCCCTTCACAACCGTTACCGGCGTCGCCGCGAGCATGAACTCTTCGAGTTCCGATCCTTGTTTCGCGACCCGACAGGAAAGGCTGCCCGTGCTGCTTGAAATTTCTTTCGTAACCTCTGTAAAATATTGGTTTTCCGCCCAATCAGCTGTTTGATAGCTATTATAGATCGGAACTCGTTGTTCTAGCGGAATATCAAACCACGATCCGAGTGGATGTTGAGTGGAGAAATTCCATCTCCCGATTCTGCACAAAGCAATGAAAGTTATCCCTCGTCGTGCAAGCCATGGCCCAATGGCTTCCTCTTTGTCGTTATCATAAATCAACTCACGG
>CAZLBA010000087.1:0-13062 GCA_964557555.1 uncultured Beijerinckia sp. | reverse complement strand
CTCATCGCCTGCCACGAAAAGGTTGATGCCCTCAGTGCTCAGCAAGATCGTGCCGCGCAGGCGCCGCGCATTGCAGAAGGACAGCAAGTCTGCGCGCAACTCCTGCAGCTCTTGCAAAGGCGCGAAGCGATAGGCGGCAATATTGACGACTGGCAAGGCGTTGGTGAGTTCGGATGTCACGGGATTACTCCCACTCAATCGTCCCCGGCGGCTTCGATGTCACGTCATAGACAACGCGATTGATGCCGCGCACTTCGTTGATGATGCGCGTTGCCGTGCGGCCCAGCACATTCATGTCGAAGGGGAAGAAGTCGGCCGTCATGCCATCAACCGAAGTCACAGCGCGAAGTGCGCAGACTGAGTCATAAGTGCGACCATCGCCCATGACACCGACAGTGCGCACAGGAAGCAAAACGGCGAAGGCTTGCCAGATGTCATTATAGAGACCTGCCTTGCGGATCTCATCGAGATAGATCGCATCGGCCTGACGCAAAATGTCGAGCTTCTCGCGCGTGATCGTGCCGGGGATGCGGATCGCAAGACCGGGACCGGGGAAAGGATGGCGACCCACGAAGGCATCCGGAAGACCAAGCTCACGACCAAGCGCGCGCACTTCATCCTTGAAGAGTTCGCGCAGCGGTTCGACGAGCTTCATATTCATGCGCTCAGGCAAACCACCGACATTGTGGTGGCTCTTGATGGTCACGGAGGGACCACCAGTGAAGGACACGCTCTCAATCACGTCAGGATAGAGCGTGCCTTGCGCCAAAAATTCCGGCGCGCCGCGACCGTCGCTCGCGATCTTCTTGGCTTCCGCCTCAAAGACATCAATGAAGAGCTTGCCAATCGTCTTGCGCTTGGTTTCAGGGTCGCTCACGCCATCAAGCGCGTTGAGGAACATGTCACTCGCATCTACATGCACGAGCGGAATGTTGTAGGTATCGCGGAAGAGCGTGACCACTTCCTTCGCCTCGCCCATGCGCATCAGGCCATGATCTACGAAAACGCAGGTGAGGCGATCACCGATCGCTTCATGGATCAGCACGGCCGCAACGGCAGAGTCCACACCGCCAGAGAGACCGCAGAGCACGCGGCCCTTGCCGACCTGCTCGCGGATCGACTTCACCGCTTCGCCACGGAACGCCGCCATAGTCCAGTCGCGCTTCAGGCCTGCGACCTTATGTACGAAATTGGAGATGAGCTTGGCACCGTCGGGCGTATGCACGACTTCGAGATGGAATTGCACGGCATAATAGCGGCGCTCTTCATCAGCGATGGCAGCAAGCGGTGCATTCTCCGACATCGCAATGCGCTTGAAGCCCTGCGGCAATTGCGTCACGCGATCGCCATGGCTCATCCAGACGGGATAGCGCTTGCCGGGCTCCCACACGCCGTCGAACAGCGCGGAGTTTTCGGTGACTTCAAGTTCGGCGCGACCAAATTCGCGGTGGTGACCAGCCTCGACCTTGCCGCCAAGCTGCGTCGCCATGACCTGCTCGCCATAGCAAATGCCAAGCACGGGGATCTTGGCATCGAAGATCGCCTGCGGCGCGCGGGGCGAGCCTTCATCCGTCACAGAGCAAGGACCGCCGGAGAGGATCACGGCCTTGGGCTTCAGGGCCGCAAAGGCACGCTCGGCTGACTGGAAGGGCGCGATCTCGCAATAGACCCCCGCCTCGCGCACGCGCCGCGCGATGAGCTGGGTCACCTGCGAGCCGAAATCGACAATCAGCACCTTGTCGTGGTGGCTCAAAATCTCGTCGTGAATGGGGTCTGCGCCGGCCATGGTCTCGTCCTTCCGCAAAGCGTCGGATTAACGGAAGCCGCGCCCCTTCGCAATCGCAGCAGCGGCAGGATTTTGAGTTCTATACGATTTTCTGAAAAGCCCGGAAAACCGGGGGTTTGATTGACGCAAAGCGGGGCTTGAGGTATAAGCCCTCTATTACCCCTCCACGGGCTTAGGCCGGTGGACGCAATCGGCGGCCCTCGGGCCGCCGATGCATATTTTGGATCATGTTTTGCGCGCCAATGTCTATATCGACGGGTTCAACCTGTTCTACGGGCGCCTCAAGGGAACTCCCTACAAGTGGCTTGATCTTCAACGCTTCTGCGAACTGAGCCTACCGCGCCTCGATATCCAACAGGTTTATTACTTCAGCGCGCGCGTACACCCGAGGAACAACAATCTCGAGCAACCTATCAGGCAAGGTTCTTATCTTCGCGCTCTATCGACGCGAGAGAAGATGCAAATTCATCTTGGCACATTCATGACCGCTGTTGTGAAGCAGCCAGTGGTTCAAACGGACCCCGAGACCGGGCTGTGGCTCCGAGACTCCAAAGGCAAGCCAATCATCTTGAGAGATGAGGACGAGAGCCCAGTCATGTCGTCCGTGCTCAAGACAGAGGAAAAGGGCTCGGACGTGAACCTTGCCTCATACTTGCTCAAAGATGCCTTCACTCAAAGCTGCGAATGCGTAGTCGTCATATCTAATGACTCAGACTTGCTAACACCGCTGCGGATGGCGCGAGAAGATTGCGGGCGCATCGTTGGACTGATGTTGCCCCGAAGAAAAGGAAGTCGCGAGTTAAAGTCCCTCGCGCATTTCACCGCAGACATCAAAGAGAGACTACCGGCCGCAGCCCAACTCCCCGCGCTTCTCCACGACCAGCACGGCCCCATCCACAAACCCTTGGACTGGTGAGCATCACCCCTTCACCAGCACCGCCACATAAAACCCGTCCGTGCCCGTCTTGCGGGGCGTCAGGCGGATGCCGGGGCCGAAGGCGCTGGCGAATTGGGCGAGGTCGGGAAGTGCGGCCTTGCGAGCCATATGGGCGGCATCGCGTGGCAGGTAGTCGCTGTGGCGCTCCAGAAAAGCCGCGATCCGGTCTTCGTTTTCAGCCCGCAACACAGAACAGGTGATGTAGCAAATTGCGCCACCTGACTTCACATGGCGGGCCGCTTCTTCAAGCACCTTGTCCTGATCCTTGATGCGCTGTTCGAGTGCGCCGGGGCGCATACGCCATTTTGCATCGGGGTTGCGTCGCCATGTGCCGGTGCCGGTGCAAGGCGCATCGACCAATACGAGATCGCAGCGTCCCGCAAGATCTGCGAGCACATCCTGCTGCCCTCGTGGTGCGCGCACTTGCACATTGCGCGCGCCGGCGCGTTCAAGACGCGGATAGATTGGCATCAAACGGCGGCCATCATTGTCTGTTGCGTAAATCTGGCCGCGATTATCCATCATGGAGGCAAGCGCCAAAGTCTTGCCGCCACCACCTGCGCAGAGATCGAGCACTTGCTGGCCCGGCTCAGCACCGCTCAGCAGCGTCACAAGCTGCGACCCTTCATCCTGAATTTCAACAAGGCCCTTCACATATGCAGGCTCTGCAGACAAAGCGGGACCGCGTCCATCTGCGCTGATTGCGATGCGCAAGCCATGACGCGCATAAGGCGTCTCAACCGGGTTCAGATGAGCAAGCTGCTTCATGGCTTTTTCGCGCGTGCCCTTGAGCACGTTGACGCGCAGGTCAACTGGCGCGCGTTCAGCAAGCGCCCTACCCTCAACGACCGCCTCTTCCCCAAAGGAAGATGCAAAGCCCTCTGCCAACCATTGCGGATAATCGCCCTGCACATAAGCGGGCGCGCCTTCGAGCGTTGCGCTGGTGAGGCGTGCGATCTCGCTTTCGCTCAAGGCAGCGGGCGCATATTGCGCACCGCTGAACATTGCGCCAATCGCCTCGACATCAAATCCGCGTATCTGCTTCAACGCCCCAAGCATGATGGCGCGGCTTGTCTCCTCGCCCATCAAAAAGGCACTGGAGGCCTTGCGGCGCAGCGCATCGAAAACCAGTGTGCCGATGGCCGTACGGTCTTTGGACCCGGCAAAGCGATGCGATTGACCCCAGCTCTTCAGGGCCTCGGCAGCAGGCATATGCTGGCGCTCGATCGCGTCCAGAATCTCGATGGCAGCGGAAATGCGGGCTGAAGGGGTCATCCAAGCTTCGCCATAATGGAGTTGTTAAGTGTGCATAGGGCAGAGTCGCAGCTAGCGACGTCCCACAGACGGAGCCCTTATGCAATGGAGTTTTAGAAAATGCAGCGTTTCATTCGTCCTTTGATGGTGGTGGCCATCGCCGCTTCGCTCGGCGCCTGCGCCAGCAAGCCTGAACCCCAGCCGGAGCCCATCACCCCCCAATATGAGCTGAAGCCCCCGCCCAAGAAGCCGCTCGATGCAAAGACCCAGCTCGAAACAGGTCGCCGCTTCTAAGCATCAAACAAAAGCGCCGCTACGTTGAGCGGCGCTTTTTCGCAGGATGACTGACTAGCCCCCCGTCGGATAATTCGGGCTCTCGCGCACGATCGACACATCATGGACATGGCTTTCGCGCAGGCCCGCATTGGTGATGCGCACGAATTGGGCGCGCTTCTGCAGGTCAGGTATGGTGCGCGCACCGCAATAGCCCATGGCAGCCCGCAAGCCGCCTGCCAGCTGATGCAGGATGGTGCCGACCGGGCCCTTATAAGGCACTTGACCTTCGATGCCTTCGGGGACGAGCTTCAAGCTGTCACGCACATCGGCCTGAAAGTAGCGATCCGCAGAGCCCTTGGCCATGGCGCCGACTGAGCCCATGCCACGATAGCTCTTGAATGAGCGCCCCTGATAGAGAAACACCTCGCCGGGGCTTTCATCTGTACCTGCCAGAAGCGAGCCGATCATGACGCTATCGGCACCCGCAGCGATGGCCTTGGCCAGATCACCTGAGAATTTGATGCCGCCATCAGCGATGACGGGCACATTCTTTTCGCGTGCAGCGGCAGCAGATTCCAGAATGGCGGTCAATTGCGGCACACCCACGCCCGCCACAATGCGGGTCGTACAGATGGAGCCAGGACCAATGCCGACCTTGATCGCATCCGCCCCCGCATCAATCAGCGCGCGTGTCGCTTCGCCTGTTGCAACATTGCCGGCGATCACTTGCACATGGTTGGTTTCTTTCTTGATGCGATTGACCTGATCAAGCACCATCTGCGAATGGCCATGCGCCGTATCCACGATGATGCAATCCACCCCTGCATCAATCAGCATCAGGGCGCGATCAAATCCCTTGTCACCCACGGTTGACGCAGCAGCGACGCGCAGACGTCCTTCGCCATCCTTACATGCATTGGGATGCAGTGTTGCCTTCTCGATATCTTTCACCGTGATCAGGCCGACGCAGCGATAATCTTCATCGACGACAAGCAGCTTCTCAATGCGGTTGGAGTGCAGCAGCTTGCGCGCCTCATCCTTTTCTACGCCCTGACGCACGGTGACGAGTTTCTTCGTCATCAGCTCAGAGACCGGCTGCAAGGGATTATCAGCAAAACGCACATCACGATTGGTGAGGATGCCGCAGAGTTTGCCGGGCTTGCCACTGGGACCGCGCTCCACCACCGGAATGCCGGAAATGCCGTGACGGCTCATGAGGCCAAGCGCATCAGCAAGTGATTCATCAGGGAAGATGGTGATGGGATTGACCACCATGCCGCTTTCATAGCGCTTCACCTTGCGCACTTCCTCGGCCTGCTCCTCGGCTTCAAGGTTGCGGTGAATGACGCCGATACCGCCGGCCTGCGCCATGGCGATGGCAAGACGCGCTTCCGTGACTGTGTCCATGGCGGACGAGATGATCGGCATATTGAGCGAGATTTCGCGCGTGAGGCGCGTGCGCACATCGACCTGGCTCGGCACAACTTCCGAATGGCCGGGACGCAACAGCACGTCGTCGAAGGTCAAAGCTTCTGGGAACGAGGTCGCAAAGGTCATGGCCAACTCCAATCAGGGGCGCTCAAAAGCGGCGGCGTGGCGGGAATCGAAACCACGCCACAGGGTTGGCGAGGGCTCATAACATGCAAGTGACGCAGGTCCAACAAAATGCGCTTCGGATCGGCGGAAAAGACGGGATTATCGCTCCTGCTCGTCCTCAGGCTCATCAGGCCGCTTGCCACGAAAACCCGTCGCCAGGACATAAAGCTCCGCAGAATCCGCTCGGCTAGCCTTGGGCTTCACATGGCGGACTGTAGCAAAATCGCGCTTGAGGGAGGCGAGCAATTCGCCCTCGGTGCCGCCCTGAAACACTTTGGCGACGAAAAAACCGCCCGGAGCCAGAACCTCGCGGGCAAATTCCACGGCCAGCTCCGCGAGGGCCATGATTTTGAGATGGTCAGTCTTTTTATGGCCGGTCGTATTGGCGGCCATGTCGGACATAACTCCGTCCGCGAGGCCGCCCAGCATGGCTTTGAGCCGCTCCGGCGCGTCATGGTCATTGAAGTCCATGACGGTGAATTCGACGCCGGGGATAGGGTCAATGTCGAGTAGGTCTATACCGACCACTTTGCCCTTGCCAAATTCCGAGCCGACCTTTTTGGCCGCAAGCTGCGACCAGCCGCCGGGTGCTGCGCCCAGATCGACGATCTTCATGCCGGGCTTGAGCAGATGAAAACGCTCATCCATTTCGATGAGCTTATAGGCCGCGCGCGAGCGCCAGCCCTCGCGCTTGGCCATCGCCACATAGGGGTCATTGAGCTGGCGCTCCAGCCATAGCTTTGACGAGAGGCTGCGCTTGCTGGCGGTCTTGACCCGCACTTTCAGCGAGCGTCCGCCTTCGCGACCGCTGCCGCCACCTTTGCCTGCGCTGCTCATTATGATCCGTTCCGCTCAGTAGGATGCCAGACGCGATCCGCGCTCATGAGCTGCATCAAGATGCCCTCGCGCAGGCCGCGATCGGCAATGCGGATCCGTTCAGCCGGAAAAGCTTGACGGATCGCATCGAAAATGGCGCAGCCCGCCAGCACCAGATCGGCACGCTCAGGTCCAATGCAGCCATTCGCCACGCGATCCGCATAGCTCATCGCGCGCAGATGGTCGATAGCCGCAGAGACTTCATCATCCCCCATCCAGAGTCCATCGACGCGACGACGATCATATCGGGCAAGGCCCAAATGCACGCCGGCAATGGTTGTCACCGTGCCTGATGTTCCAAGCAGGTGAAAACGCTGGCAGCGCCGCTCGCTCGCGGTGCGCGCTAGAAAGGGCGCCAGCTCCGCACTCACATGATCGACCATGCGCTGATAAAGCTCAGGCGTCACATCAAAGCCGCCAAAACGCTCTGCGATGGTGACAACACCCAGTTGCAGCGACGCCCAGAGCCGCACCCGCCCGCGCATTTGCGCATCTGACAGATGGGGAGAGAGCGCGCCACGCGGATCACGGGCCAACCAAACGATCTCGGATGAGCCGCCACCGATATCGAAAAGCACAACGCTCTCTGCTTCGGAGTCGGCCAGAGCCGCGCAGCCGGTCGCGGCAAGATGGGCTTCCGTCTCGCGGTCCACGATTTCGAGATAGAGGCCGATTTCATCGCGCACGCGGTCGATAAAGTCAGATCCATTGGCGGCGATGCGGCAGGCCTCGGTCGCAATCAGCCGTGCGCGCGTGACGCCGCGCATCTCCATCTTGGAACGGCAAACTTCGAGCGCCGCCAAAGTCCGATCAATAGCGGGTTGACCAAGCCGGCCCGTTTGGGTCAACCCCTCGCCCAGTCGCACAATGCGCGAAAAAGCATCAATGATGCGGAAGCCGTCACGCGATGGGCGTGCGACGAGAAGTCGGCAGTTATTCGTGCCGAGATCAAGAGCGGCATAGACCTGTCCGTTGAAACGGTCAGCCCCGCGCATTTCGGTGCCGCCCGGCTTTGTCTCGCCGGACACATCAAAGGACGACACCACGACATCTCCACCGACCGCCACGCCAACACGGCGCCGGCCACTTGGTTTGGAATGTAAGCTTTCCGCCCCCACCCTGCCAAGTGATCTGTTGGTTGAACCCGAAGTCCCATGTTTACGGAAGCCCGGAAGCTGACCTAGACTGGTCGGCAACCCGACGCGGATCGGGGTCATGGAGGGGGAAACATGGCTTTCAAATCATTTCTGCGCGCCAGCGCGGCTGTGGCAGCTTTGGGGCTGTCGGCACTACCATCAGGGGCTCTGGCACAGGCCAAGCCGCCAGCACCATCATCTGCACCTCCAGCTACGCCCGCCTCAATCGCCATTGATGCAGATGACATTGGCGGCACGGTCCGTGGCCCCAATGGGCCGGAAGCGGGTGTTTGGGTCATCGCTGAGACGACTGATCTGCCGACCAAATTCACCAAGATTGTCGTGACGGATGAGCGCGGCCGCTATGTGATCCCTGATTTGCCCACGGCCAATTATCAGGTCTGGGTGCGCGGCTATGGACTTGTTGATTCACCCAGGCTGCGAGGCAAGCCGGGCCAGATCATCAACCACACCGCCGTGATTGCACCATCACCGGCTGCGGCTGCACATTATTATCCGGCGATCTATTGGTACACGATGATGAAGATCCCGCCGGCTTCGGCATTTGGCGGCTCGACAGATATTCCAAAAAACATCACACGCGATGCGTGGCTGAAGCAGATGAACAATGTCGATTGTATCGGCTGTCATCAACTGGGACAGGAATCCACCCGCACCATTCCTGCGCAATTCGGCAAGTTTGAAAATGGCGAACAAGCGTGGATGCGTCGCCTGCAAGCGGGCCAATCTGGCGAGAACATGACGAACCGGATTGCAGGCCAGTTCGGCGGCGTGCCCTATAAGTATTTTGGTGAGTGGACAGATCGCATCGCCAAGGGTGAATTGCCAAAGAACAAGCCGACACGTCCTCAAGGTGTTGAACGCAATGTCGTCATCAGTTCATGGGAATGGTCTTCACCGGACAAATATTTGCATGATCTGATCTCGTCCGATCGGCGCTACCCGACTGTGAATGGCTATGGCCCTCTTTACGGTTCGCCCGAATATTCCACCGACATGATGCCGATCCTCGATCCGAAAACTTCGAAGGTCACTTTCTTCAAGATGCCGGTGGAAGATCCCAATATGCCTGTCTCACTGGGGCCGGGTCACGCGGGCGCCATCAAGCCGATGGCAGCCTCCGCCTATTGGGGCGATCAGATCTTGTGGGACACGCGCGCCAACAATCACAACTCGATGCTCGACAAGGACGGGCGCGTTTGGCTGGCAGCGACGGTGCGCGGCATGGCCAATCCTGACTATTGCAAAAAAGGGTCCGACCACCCGTCCGCGAAAGTGGTCCCGCTTGAAACATCGGGGCGTCAGGCAGCCATGCTTGATCCCAAAACGATGAAATATTCTTTCATCAACACCTGCTTTGGCACGCATCATCCGCAATTTGGATATGATGCCGATGACACGCTCTGGTTCTCAGGCACCGGCACGGTTGCTGGCTGGGTGAACACAAAGAAGTTCCTTGCCACGGGAGATGCTGTTGCAAGTCAGGGCTGGGCACCTTTCGTGCTCGACATCACTGGCAATGGCAAGCTTGATGAGTTCACCGACATCGGCAAGCCAACTGAGCCCGGCAAAGATCAACGCATCGCTGGCGGCAATCCCTATGCGGTGATGCCGCACACGAAAGACGGCTCCATCTGGTACACGGTCGGCGTTTTTTCAGGCGATGCAGGTTTCCTGCGGTTTGATCCGAAGAGCGGACTCTCGGAAGTCTACTACATGCCCAAGCCCGGCATCGGCATTCGCGGCGGTGATATCGACAAGGATGGCGTGTTGTGGGGCTCTGGCTCCAGCGGCCATCTGGTGAGTTTTGATCGGCGCAAATGCAAGGCACCTCTGAATGGCCCGCAGGCGACCGGACGCCACTGCCCCGAAGGCTGGTCTTTCCATCGCTATCCCGGCCCCGGTTTTGAGGGCGAAACCAACAGCGCGGAAGCGAGCTATTACACCTGGGTCGATCATCACAACACGCTGGGCCTTGGCGAGAATGTCCCCATCTCCACCGCCAATCTTCAGGATGGTTTCGTCGCCTTCAAGGATGGCAAAATGGTGCTGATGCGCATCCCCTATCCCATGGGCTTCTACGCCAAGGGTCTGGATGGACGCATTGATGACCCCAAAGCTGGCTGGAAAGGCCGCGGGTTGTGGAGTTCCAGCGGCGACCGCACGCCCTGGCTGATGGAAGGCGGCAAGGGCTCGCATCCGCGTGCTGTCCAAATTCAGATCCGCCCCGACCCGCTCGCGAAATAAGGGCGGTACAGGCTGACAGGACAGGAGGGCTGCGCCACGGCGCGGCCCAATGTGCTAAAAAAGCCAAGCTTTAGGCCGTCTTAGCTCTGGTGGCGGGGAGCGCATCGGTTAGGCTCGCCCCGCATGGCGGGACGGGGCTGAAGGGCGTGCATCCTTTACAGGTGAAATATGGTGGCAGCGACCCTGCCACATGGGATGATGCCAAGCGCGCTGCTGCACGCGAGGAGCTATTCAACGCGATTTCCGCTGACAAGGCCGGAAAAGCGGGCGGGAAACTGGCGGCCGGGGAGCGCAGCGCCCTGTTGCGGATCTGGCTCGATATCCGCCGCGCGCAAACGGACGCGGAAGCAGCACAGGAGGTCGCGCGCCTCGCCGCCCAAGATGCAGCCAAAAACCCTCAGGAGGCTGAGCCTGCCCCGCCCCCATCAGTTGCGCCGAAAGCCAAACGCTTTTCCCTCACATTGCCGCGCCCCGAATTCCGCCGCACCCGCTTCGCGTGGAGCATCATTCGCAGCTTCAAGATCCCGGACCTCGTCTTCCTCAACATTCTTGTCCTGCTAACGGTCGCTGTTCTCTGGCTTGGCTGGCACTCGGTCAGCGAGGTGCAGAGAATAGAGGAAGTCAAAAGTGAGGCTGAGCGGGTTGTCTCCTGGCTGAAAGTGACCGCAGACAAGCGCGCGGAAGCCGATTTTGAACCAGCAGCCTGCCGCAAGCAGGACGATACCCGATGGGGAGATTGCGCAGCCGCCCTATTGCAAGCCAAGGGGCCGCTTCATCAGCGCATCAATCCTTTCATCGCTGACCATCCGCTGATGCAGCGCAAATGCGATCCATCCAACTGGATGACCATTGGCTCGATCATCATCGAGAAAGGCGTCCTGCAACCCAGCGGCACTTACAGCTATACGCCATTTGACGGGACAGAACCGATGTCAAAAGACATGACGCTTCGCGTACTTGTCTGCGGTCGCGGTTTCCACCTGATCAAGGTGGCCAGCGAAATCAGTCTGTGAGGGCATCATGAGCGAGACCACCGCCCCCGCAGAAGAAAAGCCGAGCCCGGCCACGCAGACGCGTCTGTGGCGCAGCTCCATGCGCGGCACTGTCTATCACTGGCTCTTTGACCAGCATGGGCGGCACAGCTATGCGCAGATCGTTGAGAAGTGGATAGCCATTCTCATCATCGCCAATATCGCGATCATGCTGTTTGAGCTGATCCCGGCCATTTATGAACCTTATGCGAAATGGTTCCACGTCTTCGACGTCTTCTCGATCATCATCTTCACCCTCGAATATCTCATGCGCCTTTATGTGGCGCCTGAGGATCCAGAATTTGCCAAGAGCCGTTATCCGCGCCTCAAATATGCCTTCAGCATTTTTGCGCTGATTGATCTGGCTGCCATCCTGCCATTCTATCTGAGCGCTTTCATACAAATGGATTTGCGCGTCTTGCGTATTCTGCGTCTCTTGCGCTTGTTAAAATTGTTCCGCGTTCTCTTGCCTGCCATTCAGGAATTCAAGGAGCTTAATCGCGGTCGTAGCCTGCGGCAAAAAGTCCACGCCCTCGTCTTCCCCTCACCCTATGGGGGCCGGCTGCATCATTATTATGATCTCTTCATCGTGTTTTTTGTTCTGCTGTCTGTGTTGGCCGTTATTCTGGAGTCCGTGGACTCAATCTATTACCATCTCGCGGTCGAATTCGTGATCCTCGACACGCTGGCCGTGCTCGTCTTCTGCTTTGAATATGCTTTCCGCCTTTACGCCTGTGTGGAGGAACCGAGATTCCAGCATTGGCTGGGAGGGCGGTTACGCTATGCCCGCCAACCTTCGGCGCTCATAGATATTCTGGCCATCTTGCCCTTTTTCCTTGAAGTGCTGCTTCATCACCTCGTCGATCTGCGCTTTCTGCGAACATTCAGGCTACTGCGCCTCTTCAAGCTGACGCGCTATACAGGCTCCACCTCCACTCTCATGGGTGTGGTGCGACGCGAGATGCCCATCATCGCAGCTGCGGCATTCACCATGATGCTGCTTGTCATCCTTGCAGCAAGCTTTGGCTACCTTTTCGAACATGAAGCCCAACCCGACAAATTCGAAAATATCCCGACCGCGATTTACTGGGCAGTCATCACGCTTGCCAGCGTTGGCTATGGCGACATCTCGCCCATCACGCCCATGGGACGTTTCATGACGATGATCATGGCGCTGCTTGGCATCGGCATCTTCGCCATTCCCGCCTCGATCCTCTCATCAGCTTTCATGCAGGAATTGCAATCGCAGCGCCAGCAACTTGAAAACCAGCTCAATGCTATGCTGGCGGATGGCGTGCTCAGCGATGAAGAGATGGAAGATGTGCGCGCTTTGGCCAAGCGCCTCAATATGTCACCGCATCAACTGGACATCCTGATTGAAAAAACAAAGCTCGAACATGCCGAACGCGCCAAGAATAATTTTTTCATGCCAAAGGAATTTTTGAGTGATCATCCCGAAATCGCAGCCGCGCAATTCCATATTCTCGCGGAGCAGATCAAGCGGCTTGCAAGCCTGCCAAATGGGGCTGCGATCAGTGCCATTATCGCAAGATCGCAAGAGCTGGATGAGGTGCAAAAGCGCCTATGGCATGAGCTGCACGAAAAGACCATCGCTGCCGACAAGCCAAATAGCTAGGACGAGTGCGAGAATGACGAGCCCGACCAAACAGGCCAGCACGATCTCCTTCTGGTGATCGAGCGGCTCATCCTGCCCCGCCGCACTGTCAGCGACGCGGATCGTGCCCGTGCGGTTGCGCAGGCGAGAGATGAGGTTCAGAATCACAACCGGTGTCATGCCAGCTATTTAGCACGGCCCACTGCCCTCAAGCGACGGCGGACGTAATCAAAATTTTGCAGAGACACGCCCATAAATCGCGGCCCCGGATTGGGCCGGGATCGCCC
>CAZLBA010000086.1:12252-13213 GCA_964557555.1 uncultured Beijerinckia sp. | reverse complement strand
ATATTGAAAAAGAACATTATAAAGGTCCAGTTTACTGTGCCACAGTTCCAAATAGTACACTAATAACAAGAAGAAAAGGTGGATTATTAATATCTGGTAATTGTTGGATGTTTTCAACAACGTCTGCATATGAAGCAAGAAGAATGCTTATTTACCGAGAGCTAGAAAGGCGTCGCGACCAACTAGCACGAAGACTACGAGAACAAGTCCCCGTCATTGAGGCAAAACTGATTGCCCATCCAGATATAGAAAACTTTGATAGACGATCTAAAGGATCACCGGAGGTGGCGTGATGACAAAGCTGGAAGCCACCGTGCGCAAACGTGCAAATCAGTTGAATGCATTGAGAAGCACCGGCCCAAGATCTCTCATTGGCAAAGCAAGATCTTCACGTAATGCGATGAAGCATGGCTTATCGACGCGTCTCGTTCGCAGTCCAACAATTGAAGCAAAGATCAAACTACTCGCCGAGCAGTTGGTGGGACTTAGCCCAAGTTCGACCGAACAACTAGCTGCGGAGGAGTTAGCTTTTGCCTATCTGGACCTCCAGCGCGTGCAGGCGGTTCAGCTTGATCTATGGAGAAGGCTCCTTGAGGGACAGGTCAGAGTGCCTATTCTGCCAGGCGCCTCAATCTTAGACGATCCCGTCATTCGTGACATGTTGGACCCTGAAGCGCGCGCACTCATCTGGAATGGACCTCTGTCAAAGTCAGACCTCCGGCTCATCGAACGTATTGAAAACTTTGCCATCAAAGAAACAGGAAGACGACCCAGCATCGTCCATGAGCTAGTGCGATTAGACCGCTACGAGCGCCGTGCGCATTCAAAACTAGCCCAAGCCAAAGCGGCTTTATTTGAGATACAACAACTCAATAAAAGACAAGCTTAAGTAAAATAGGAGATCAGCATTTGGCAGAACGAACCCATTCACATACCTAAAGGTGCCATGCTCAAAACCCTC
>CAZLBA010000086.1:0-12242 GCA_964557555.1 uncultured Beijerinckia sp. | reverse complement strand
TGATCCAACGTATTGAGAACTTCGCTATTAAAGAAACCGGAAGACGTACAAGCATCATCGATGAACTTGTTAGACTGGACCGTTACGAGCGCCGCGCCCGATCAAAATTAGCGCGAGCAAAAGACGCCCTAAGCGAGATCCAATTCACCAAAAGACAAGCTCAAGCTTCAGGGGATCAGAGTTTGGCAGAACGAACCCAATCACATACCTAACGCCCATGCTCAAGACCATCGCCCATGTCCTCATCCGCACCTATCAGCTGACACTCTCCTCAGTGATCGGGCGCTGGTGCCGGCACATGCCTTCCTGTTCTCACTATATGGACGAGGCGATCCAGCGGCATGGATTTTGGGCCGGTGGCTGGATGGGTACTGCGCGGCTCTGTCGCTGCCAGCCTTGGGGCACATCAGGTTATGACCCTGTGCCCGAAGATCTGCCGGCAAATGCGCATCCGCTTTTGCCCTGGCGCTATGGCAAATGGCGGGGGCCCCTGACTTGCGAAGAGGTCAAGAAATAAAGCGGCGCTGGCTGTGATCGCCGCGCCGCTTCTTGAAGTCCTAATCCCGCTCACCCAGGAAACCCGGCACAGGCGGCATCCCCCAGCCTGAGACCCATTTATGCGGCTCCCAGGTCTTGGGACGTTGCGGCCGGTCGAGATGCCATGGGCGCGGCTCGAAATAGCCCAGCTCCTCATATTTCATCTGATCGAGTTCGAAATAATGCTCGATCACATGTTCATCGGGATTGCGGTGATAGGTCGCCATATTATGCCCCGGCCCATGCCGCATCGGGCCCCAACCCAGCGGAATGCGCGCGGCACCCAAAGCTTCGCAGCTTTGTTGCATATGCGACATGTCTTTCAGCTCAAGCGCCATGTGATGAAGATGCGTCCGCTTGCCCTGGAAGAAATTCATCGTGTGATGATCTGCATTACAGCGCATGAAGACGAAGAAATCGCCAATCCAGTCGGACACGCGGAAACCCAGCACGCGCTGGTAGAAATCGCAGGTCGCTTTCACATCTGGTGTAAAGAACGCGATATGGCCGACTTTCAGCGGCCCGATCCCCGCCACGCCCTGATTGGGCGTGATGAAGGACCAACTGGAAAACAGTTCGATCTGCGTGCCCTTGTTGTCGTTGAAGACGAGCGATTTGGGAGTGCCCGGAAAGGGATCCTGGCGCATTTCGCTCTGAAGTCCCTGCGATGCGAGGAATTTTTGGGCGGCAGCGAAATCCGTATCTGGTGCGACTTCAAAAGAAAGGCGGGTGCAGTCTGCGCGGTCCGACTTCACCAGCAAAATAGCCAGCTGTCCGAGCTTGGTCGTGAGCCATGCGCGGTCCGCCTGCTGTTCGGCCAGCACAAAGCCGGTGAGCCCGACGAAATAATCGAGACTGCGCTGCAGATCCGGCGTCTCGATGGTTGCATGGCCAAGCCGCTGGGCCTTGATCATTCTTATCCTCCCCTTACCCTGTCGATGAGCGCAAACTAGTCGTGTGAGGGCCGCCCCACCAGCCCCAATTTCGCCAGACTTACAGTAGAGCTTGCGCCATATGTGGAAACTGCTCGTCCTGTCCTTAGGCCTTGCCAGCCCTGCTTTTGCGCAGAGCGCGGGCACCATTGAGGCTGCGCCCCTGCCGGCGCCTTGCGAAACCTGTCAGGCCGATGAAATTCAGGTGGGCGATTATGTGCCCCCGCTCGTGCCCTCGCCCCGCCCTGCGCCGCAGCTCGACTGGCGCGGCAAGCCGATTTCGGTGCCAGTTACGGGCGTTCCCACCGTCTATCACCGACCCGGCGCTGGCCTGTGGCTTTATGGGCAGGACAACAGCAATCTCTACGTGGACTCCAAAGACAATCGCACCATGCTGCGACTGCGTCGGGAATTTTAATCGCCCCCGCACACCCCTTGGGCTTCTGATGCAAGCTGTGTAATCTCTCACCCAATAAAGATTGGGAGGAGATGATTCATATGAGCTTCTCGCGTCGCATCTGCATCGCTGCCGCCATGGCGGCTTGTGCCATTCCTGCTTTCACCCATTCTCTTCTTGCGCAAACAGCTGCTGATTATCCCAAGGCTCCCATCAAGATCATCGTTTCGGCCGCAGCAGGCGGCGGCAATGATCTCATCGCCCGCATTGTTGCAGAGCGCCTGCAAGCCAAATGGGGACAAACCGTCGTGGTGGAAAACAGGCCGGGCGCCGGAAACAATCTGGCAACCGAACTTGTCTATCGCTCAGCGCCAGATGGTTACACGCTGCTCGTCTCACCACCGGCACCCCTCGTCGTCAATCAGGCGCTCTTCAAGGAGCTGCGTTTCGATCCGAAGAAAATCGCGGTCGTGGGCATCACCTCCTATATTCCCAATTTGCTGATCGTGGGCGGCAAATCACCCTTCAACACGGCGCAGGAATTCATCGCTTATGCCAAGGCCAATCCGGGCAAATTGTCTTATGCCTCGCAAGGCGTTGGCACGACGGGCCATCTGACAGCTGCGCTATTTGAGGAAATGATCGGCGCCAAACATGCCCATGTGCCATTCAATGGCGGCGCCCCTGCCCTGCAAAATGTCGCATCAGGCCATGTGGATTTCGTCTTTGCCGATCTTGGCACCGCCTTGCCGCTGGCTGAAGGCGGACTGGTCAAAATGCTCGCCACACTGACCAAGGATGTGCCGGAAGCTGCTCCCAAGCTGCCGACCATCGCGTCTGTTGGAATGCCGGAACTTCTGTCCGACACATTCACTTCCTTTACAGCACCGCCCGGCACGCCGCTCGACATCCGCGAAAAGCTCAATGCGGCCCTGCGCGAAATCATCATGTCGGATGATGTAAAGGCGAGGCTAAACAAGATCGGTGTCGTGCCTTGGGGCCTCACCGTCAAGCAGAGCGAGGACCATATCGCGCGTGAGACCGAGCGCTGGACCGCCATCGTCAAGAAAGCCAATCTTCGCGCCGAGTAAGGATAGATAAGTTGGAAATGATCAAGGCCATACGCATCCATTCTCATGGCACACCGCAGGTCATGAAATGGGAAGACGTAGAAATTGCGCCACCAGGACCGGGTGAGGCGCGCTTGCGCCACACAGCAATCGCCCTGAATTTTTCCGACATCAATGTGCGGCGTGGGGGCTTTTATCAGAAAGACCCGCTCCCCATGCCCATCATTCTGGGCAATGAAGCAACCGGCATTGTGGAGAGCATTGGCGAAGGGGTCAGCGATGTGAGGCCGGGTGACCGCGTTGGCTATGTAGGTGTTGGCTCCAACTTCTTCGCCAAGACAGGATCCTATGCGCAAAAGCGCAATGTGCCCGCAGACCGGCTGGTGAAACTGCCTGACGCGGTATCGGATGTGCAGGCGGCTTCGGTGATGCTCAAAGGGCTGACAGCCTCCAACATCATCAACAAGATCTACCGGCCTGAACATAGCGACACCGTGCTCATTCATGCCGCAGCGTCAGGCGTTGGTCTCCTGCTCGTGCAATGGTGCAAACATTATGGCGCACAGGTCATCGGCACCGTCGGCAATGATGCCAAGGCCCATATTGCGCGCGAGCACGGGCTTGATCACGCCATCCTCTACCGGGATGTCGATTTCGTGCCCGCAGTGAAAGCCATCGTCCCGCAGGGGGTCCGCGCGGTGCTCGATGGCGTGGGCAAAGACACCTTCATCAAGTCCATGGATTGCACCGCCCCCTTCGGCACGCTCGTCAATTATGGGAACGCCTCCGGCCATGTGCCGCCGGTCGATATCATGCTGCTTTCGCTCAAGGGCACACTTTCCATGTGGCGGCCCGGCGTCAGTCATTTTCTGGGTGATCCGGCAAGGTTCAAATTGCTCTGTGCCGATCTCTTCGACCTCGTGGGCAAGGGTGTGCTGCGCACCATCGCGACCCGCACCTATCCGCTTGAGGAGGCCGCCCGCGCCCATGAGGAGGCCGAGGCCGCCCAGCAGGCCGGTCCCGTGGTCCTGCTGCCCTAAAGGCTGAGGGAATGGGCTGCAAAGCCCGCCCACACCCCCTACCCAAAGGGGCGGGGCTCTACTATGGTGCGCCGCGTTCAGACGATAGCTGAGGATTCCTATGGCAACCGACCACGCCACGCCGCACTTCCATAACCAGCCGGGCGTCCGCTCCGTGCGGGTTGGCGCCAAGGAATTCATGTGCGTGGGCGCATTGCCGCCCTTCGATCATCCCCATATCTTTATCGACATGGGCGACGAGAGCGAGGCCGTGTGCCCCTATTGCTCAACGCTTTACGTCTATGACGCCAAGCTCAATGGCCATGCAGACCCGGCCGAATGCGAATATCACCCGGAGAAGGCGGCCTGATCCCGCAGATGGGACTGGCCCATGTCTGAAACGCAAAGCCCCGCTCCACGAACTGCCATCATCGCAGGCGCAGGCATTGGCGGCCTAACCGCAGCGCTTGAACTTGCGCGCGCTGGACTGGCCGTGCGCGTTTTCGAAAAGAGCCCCGTCATCTCCGAAGTCGGCGCAGGGCTGCAACTGGCTCCCAACTCCACGCGCTTGCTGCGTGAGTTGGGTGTGCTGGAGCAAGTGCAGCGTTACGCTGTTGCGCCCGATTATTTGCGCCTGCGCCGCGCACGCGATGGGCAAGAGCTGGCACGAATGCCGCTGGGCGCTATCGCTGAATTGCGATGGGGTGCGCCATCGCTCTCCATTCATCGCGCGGACCTCCAGCGCGTGTTGCTGGAGGCCTGCGCCGCTCACCGCAACATCACTGTCACGACAGGCATGAGTGTGGCGGGCTTTTCCGACAACACACATGCCATCGAAATTGCTGTGCGCGAGGGTGACACGACCCATCGCATTCATGGCGATGTGTTAATCGCAGCAGATGGGCTGCGCTCGCAAATCCGCAGCAATCTGGCCTTGGGTGAAGGTGATCAGCCGATCTGGTCCGGGCGCACAGCATGGCGGGCCTGCGTGCCTGTGCAGGAGGCACCTCTCTTTGCACGCAAGCTTGAAACGAGCCTGTGGCTCGGCGCGCAATCGCATCTGGTACATTACCCGATCCGTGGCGGCGAATTGATCAACATTGTTGCCATCACCGAAGATGAATGGCGGGGAGACAGCACCACCGATCTCTGGGCCATCGCGGGGGAAGCCAAACAGGTCGCGCCTCGCTTCGCACGCTGGCACCGCGATGCGCGTGATTTAATCGAGCGCGCGAAAGACTGGAAACGCTGGCCACTCTTTGATCGCCAACCCGTGCGGCGCTGGAGTCTGGGACGCGCCGCGGTCTTGGGCGATGCCGCCCATCCCATGCTGCCTTTCTTCGCACAAGGCGCAGGACAAGCGATTGAAGATGCCGCTGCACTCGGCCGCGCCTTTAAGGAAACGCGCGATGTGCGCGAAGCGCTCACGCATTACGAACGCAATCGCACGGCACGCGCCGAAGCCGTCGTGCTCGCCTCCCGCCGTCAGGGCACGATCTATCATCTCAGCGGCCCCTTCGCGCTCGCCCGCGACATCACGCTGCGTAGCCTGAGCGCAAGCAGGTTTATGGCGCAGGTGGATTGGTTGTATAAGGGGTGAGGGATTTCCGCGAGCAAGGCCCGGGCTGGCAGTCACGCATCAACGATACGTTGCGCAGTTCGATTGGCCGCACGAAATAAGATGTTGGTGCGGACGGCGGGGATCGAACCCGCACGGGAAGCCCCGAGGGATTTTAAGTCCCTTGCGTCTACCAGTTTCGCCACGTCCGCGACGCCTCCGATTTAGAAGCCTCGCGCGGCGATGTCGAGCCGCATTGGCTGCGGCTCGACATAATCCTCAAGCTGCATGGTTATTCGGCAGCTGTCGTCGGCGTCTGGGGATGGGCCGAAACCGTCTTTTGACGGCGCGCACTGGCAACCAGACCGCCTTTGCGTCCTGCTTCCGTGGCGAGACGATTATCGGCTGAGAAGGAACGCTTGTCCTTCGGCACATTGGCGCCACCCTTGCGACCAGCGCTGGCCGCCAGATCTGGATCGCGCGCAAAGCTGCGCGACTCGCTGGGAACTGCCTTGCCGCCAAGGCGGGCAATCTCACGACGACGCTCGATAGACATGGACGCAAAACCGCGGTTCGAAATTGCCATGTTTTTCCCCTCTTTGCGAAAGCTACCCAATTTCGGAGTGCATCGGACAAATTCGCGAAAGCGTTGCCGAAGCACTTCCCTGACAGGCAACCGTTCGCTTTCAAGAAACGGTTACAGTGTTACCTTAGCGGTAATATTAGTAAAAATCTATAGAAATTTTGTATTTTATCTTCAGACCATTAGCAGAGGCGCTTGGCGTCACCGGCCCCTGGAACTATGCTACAGCCAAACATAAGGGAGGATGCCGTGGGCGCAGATCAAGCCATTGATAAAATTTGCTTTTTAACGGGCGCCGGGACAGGCCTCGCTCGCGCTATGGCGCTTGGGCTGGCGGCGCGGGGTGCCCGAGTCGTGGCTGCAGACATTGATGAGGCCGGGCTCGCTGAAACAGTTCGGCTGGCGTCCGGCCTGTCCGGCAACGTCAGCGCTCACCCTCTCGATGTCCGCGATCAGTCCCAGTGCGAGGCGGCAATTGCCCGGACAGTGGCAGACCATGGCCGGATTGATGTTTTGGTGAACTGCGCCGGGCTTGGGCCGGTCTATATGCGCCGCAATTTCGTCGCTGACCCTCTGCGGTTCTGGGATGCCGATCCAGAGCGCTGGTGGAACATGATTGCAGTCAATCTGCGCGGCCCCTTCCTGCTGTCGCGTGCAGCCGCACCGCATATGATCGCGCGCAAATGGGGACGCATCGTCAATGTGACGACGAGCTTCTCCACCATGATCCGCGGCGGCAATATGCCTTATGGGCAAACCAAGGCAGGGCTTGAGGCGGGTTCTGCGAGCTGGGCCGATGATCTTGCAGGCACAGGCGTGAGCGTGAATGTGCTTATTCCAGGCGGCGCTGCCGACACGGGCATGATCCCGCCAGAGGCCATGCCCGACCGCTCAAAGCTGGTACCCCCGCAAGCCATGGTGGCGCCCATCTGCTTCCTCGCATCGGATGCGTCGGATGGCGTGAGCGGCAAGCGTTTCGTGGCTCAACATTTCGATGCGAAGAGTCCACTCAGCGCACCGGGCTGCGCGCCGGTTGCATGGCCGGAGCTTGCAGCTGCTGCCTCACGCGGGCTGGGCGAAGACAAGCGCTGATCAGCCTGCGCGGATCGGTGCCTTGAGCGGGGGCAGCACGCCCTTGTGGAAGTCGATGGACAGTTGCAGCGACTGCGCCACCCGCTCTGCCCGGTCGATAAAGAGGGCTGCCGCGTCAGGCGGCGCCATCTCTTCCGCCGTCTTGCGAAACAGCGCGAGCCAATGGGCGAAATGCTGTTTGTCGAGACCGGGAATCCTGACATGGGCGGGCACGGGCCGCCCGTCATAACGCTTCGTCATCAAAAGCATGGATGACCAGAAATCACACATCTTTGCCAGATGCGGATCCCAATCGCTGATCTCTTTGGCAAAGATCGGCCCCAAAACTTCGTCCGCACGGATCCGGTCATAGAATGCGAAGACGACCTTGCGGATCATCTCCTCATTCACCCCCACCGCCTCCCCCGGCGCGGGCCTGTAGACGATGCGGGGTTCTGTCTCGTTCATGATGACCTCTACGCCTCGCCAACGCACGGCAAGGCTGAAGGTTCCTTAGCCTTTACCGGCGATAGGCTTGGCGTAAGACAGTTCCAGATCCCACGGGAAATAGATCCAGGTGTCCTGCGAGACCTCGGTGACGAACGTGTCAACCAGCGGGCGTCCCAGCGGCTTGGCATAGACCGTCGCCACATGGGCCTTGGGCAACATCTGGCGCACCAGCTTCATCGTGGCACCCGTATCGACAAGATCATCCACGACCAGAATGCCCTCGCCTTCGCCTGACATGAGGTCTGGCGTGATGCCCTTGAGCACGTTGAGCGAGCCCTGCTGACGATCCTCACCATAGCTGGCGATGGACACCGTCTCGATGATGCGAATTCCAAGCTCGCGCGCGACAATGGCGGCCGGCACCAGACCGCCGCGCGTGATGCACACAATGGCACGCAGCCCCTTCTCGCCAGACAGGCGCCAAGCCAGCGCACGCGAGTCACGGTGGAATTGATCCCAGGACACGGGAAATGCTTTAGCGGGTTCAGTGCTCATGAAAATCTCCGATCTGGCCGTTAACTATCAAGTCAGAGGCGGCAACGAAAGCACCCCCCGGACAGGCCCGAAAAGCTGGCTTGGCGTTGTAGCTTTCCCCCTTTCATGCCACATCTGTCATGAGACCTTCACATTCCGGGAGACGCCGTGTCGCTCATCCCCAGTTTTGAGCACACAAAGAAGTTTGTGGCGCCACTCGCCCGCCTCCGGCCGGAGGTTGCGGGCACGAGCGCCGTTGTCGGCTGGGGTGTCTTTCTGTGGTATGGCGAGCCGGAGCCCCTCCTGCTTCTGGGCGTGCTGGCCGTGCATCTGGCCAGTATGCTTTTTCTGACGGCGCTGCTTGCCCGCCCGCGCGTGGCCTTTGCCATCACCACGCTCGCCCTGATCGCGATCTTCATTGCCTCTCGCGCGAAATTTGCGCTCGTGGCGATGAACCTCCATGCCTATGATCTGGCCTTCTATGTCAGCTCAGCGCCCGTCGAATTTTTCTTCTCGGCCTATCCCCACCAGGCATGGCTGATGTTGCTGGCGCTCGCCATGAGTGCCATCGCCCTGTCTTTCGTGTGGCGCCATGACATGCCGCGCAATCTCTCCTTGCGTCATCGCTCGCAATTGATAGGCGCGGCCCTCGTCATGGGCTTTCTCGGCCATTTGCCGCTGGCACAGCGCAACGCAGATTTCTTTAATGAGCGTTATTTCGCGCTCTCCTCCTTCATCACCTCACTTGGAGATCTGCCGCAACTATTCGCCAACAAGGGCTTTATGGAAGTTGCGCCCCGCTCCAGCATTCCACCCATCACCGCAGGCACCATCACATGCAAGCCCGTTGGCACGCCGCCTGATATCGTGCTCTTCCTCAATGAGTCTGCGATGCCCCCCGGCGTCTATCCGGGCCTCAACTACCCGCCGGAACTCAACAGCTTTTTCCAATCCTTCGATGGGCGTATTCATCCGCTGCGTGTCGAAACCTTTGGCGGTGGCACTTGGCTGACTGACTTCAGCGCATTGACGGGGCTTTCCACCTATGCCTTCGGCTCGACGCGCAACTTCGTGGCCAATTTCATGTCTGGCCGCTTGCATCATTCATTGCCGCAATATCTCAAGGCCTGCGGCTATGAAACGGCGATCATCTATCCGGCCTCTGCGGGCTTTGCCGGCGTGGGGCGCTTCTATGAAGCGATCGGCTTTGATCGCATCATTGATACCTCGATCCATCGCGCCCCTGATCAGCGCCAGCGCGATTCATTCTACCTCAATGAAGTCGCCAAGATCATCGAGGCACAGACAGATCAGACGCCGCGCAAACCAAAATTCATCGTGGCCTCCAGCATGTCCACCCATTCGCCATGGAACTTCCGCTTTGCGCCAGAGGCCCAACGTGAAACAGACCAATTGCGCTGGAATGCAGATGTTGAATTTGACGAATATCTCTGGCGCATGGTGCTCGCCAAGCGCGACCGCGATCAGTTTCGCGAGCGCCTCAACAAAAGCGTGCCCGACACCAAGATCCTTTATGTGAGCTATGGCGATCATCAGCCGGCACTCGCCAAGATCCCGCTTGCCGATTATCGTGCGATTGCCGATGAAGGCCGTTCCTGGCAGCTTGATAAAACATCAAAAGCATTCGAGACCTATTTCAGCATCGACGCGAAAGGATTTACCCCTCGCTTCCCCGGCGCTGATCATGAAATCACGGAAGTCTCTTATCTGCCTGTGATCACCATTCTGGCGGCCGGACTGCCGCTCGATCCGGTGATGATGCGCCGCGCCTGGCTGTTTGATCACTGCAAGGGCCTCTTTGCCACCTGCCCCGACCGTGGCTCGGTACTGGCCTTCCAGCGCTGGCTCGTTGATAGCCGCTGGATTGCGGAAAACTGAACCATGCAGATCCGGCCTGCTCAGCCGCAAGATGCACAAGCCATTCATGACATCATCGGTCCCGTAATCGCCGCGGGTGAAACCTATGCCCTGCCCCGCGACATGACCCGCGAGCAGGCGCTTGCTTACTGGCTCGCAGATGATCGTGAAACTTTTGTCGCTGAAGAGAATGGGCGCATCGTCGGCACCTATTATCTTCGTGCAAACCAGATGGGCGGTGGCGGCCATATTGCCAATTGCGGATATATGACAGCGCAGGGTGAGACCGGCCGCGGCATTGCGCGGGCCATGTGCCTTCATTCTCTGGATCACGCTATCCAGCGCGGCTTTCGAGCCATGCAATTCAATTTCGTGGTCAGCACGAACCACCGCGCGATTGCCCTATGGGAGGGGCTGGGATTCAGGACGCTCGCGCGCCTGCCACAGGCCTTCAACCATCCACGCGAAGGCTATGTGGATGCTTTGGTGATGTTCCGTCAGCTTTAGTGCTGCAAGCTCTTCAGCATGTCGCTGATCGCTGTCAAAGCGGCCTGCAACTTCGCGCCATCTTTTGAGCGCACGACGATCTGGTTGCGGAAGCGTCCATCCTGAAAGCTCGGATAAGAGCCGATGATGACATCGGGATGAGCTTTGGCCAGATCCGACAAAGGCGTTGCGTAAGCCCCTTCAGGCAGGCCCGCTTCCAACGTCTCCATCATCATGCGCGCACCCGTCTTCAAGCGCGGGGCCACGTCATCCATCATGGCTTGCATGATGGAGGGCACGCCAGCCATCACGATGACATTTTCGATCATGAAACCAGGCACTTTCGAGATCGGATTGGCAACATGTTCTGCGCCGCGAGGAATGCGCGCCATGCGGCGACGCGCTTCATTCAGATCTTCGGGCTTCAGTCGCTCCAGCATCAGCGCAATGATGCGCGGATCTTCATAGAGTTCGAGCCCCATCGCGCTTGCCACAGCATCAGCGGTAATATCATCATGGGTAGGACCAATGCCGCCGGTCGTGAAGAGATAGGTATAGCGCTTGCGCAGCACATTCACCGCCGCAACAATCTCGTCCATCTCATCAGGAACAACGCGCACTTCTTTCAGGTCGATGCCGATATTGGTGAGATATTCGGCAATATAGCCGATATTCTTGTCCTTCGTGCGCCCCGACAAAATCTCGTCGCCAATAACGAGCAGGGCAGCGGTGACGGCTTCTTGCGACATGTGAGGTTCTCCCATGCCCCAAGGTTTACGGAGTGAGGGCGAGGGGTGCAAGGGGGAAGAGGCAGTCGGCAGTGGGCCGTCGGCAGTCGTAGAGAACGCGGCCCACTTCCCCTTGAGGGGGGAAGGTCGGCATTGCGCCGCAATGACGGGATGGGGTGGGCGCGCGTCCGCGCGCATGACTCAAGAACTTTGTGCAGCACAGAGATGGGCGTTTGTGCGCATACAGTGGGTCACCCCACCCCGCCGCACTACGTGCGCCGACCCTTCCCATCAAGGGGAGGGTAAGCCAGCGCCCTACAACTGCCGACTGCCCACTGCCTACTGCCTACTGCCTCTCATACGCCACATTCGTACGCGTGCGCAGCACCTCTTTATATCCGCAATCAAGCAGGATCTTGTTGAGGTCAGCGGCCCAGCGGCCATGGGAGAATTCCATCAAAACCAATTTCGGGCGCAGATGTTCTGGCGCTTCGCGGAAGAAGGGTTCGAGGATGAGATCTTCTGCACCTTCCACGTCAAGCTTCACAGCGTCGATATGCGTGAAACCCTCTTGCGCAACGATGCCAGACAAAGTCTTCGACGGCACACGGATCTGATCGCCACGCGAATCCGCATTCACAATGCGCATCGAGGTCTCGCCCTTATTGCCATGGGCAACAAAGAGCGTGATCTCGCCTTCCACATCCGCAACCGCGCAATTCAGCGCCTTCACATTTGAAAAGTCATTGAGGCGCACATTGTAGATCAGCCGCTCGAAGATTTCAGGCTGCGGCTCAATGGCGAGCAAGCGCGCGCGCGGACCAGCAAGGGCTGCCACAAAGAGCGTATAGCCGCCGATATTCGCGCCGATGTCGAGAAACACAAAATCAGGCGTGATGCGGCTTGCGAGCAATTCGCGCTCTGCTGCATCGAAATATTGCGGCGTGAAGAGAATGCGCTTCTCGCAGACATTGTTGTAGGGATAGAGCCGCATCTTGG
>CAZLBA010000085.1:0-13530 GCA_964557555.1 uncultured Beijerinckia sp. | reverse complement strand
GACGAAGAACCGCCCATCGACATTTACACCGAGGTGCTGACCCGGACCAACGCGACCAAGGGGATTGTCTGGATCACATTCACCCCGCTCTTGGGTATGTCGGAGGTGGTGCGCTTGTTCCTGCAACGGCCGACGCCGGATCGGTCCGACACCAACATGACCATCGACGATGTTGGCCATTACAGCCAAGAGGAACGCAATCGGATTATTGAGAGCTACCCCGAGCACGAGAGAGAGGCACGGGCCAAGGGCATCCCGATCTTGGGCAGTGGGCGGGTGTGGCCGATTGCCGAGAGCGCCATCAGCGTGGACCCGTTCCCCATTCCAGATCACTGGCCAATTATTTGTGGCGTGGACTTCGGCATCGACCACCCGAGCGCGGGCGCGTGGCTGGCCTGGGACCGGGACACCGACACGCTGTATGTGTATGACACCTACCGGGTGAGCAACGAAACCCCGGCCCAGATCGTGCCGCGTATCACGCAGCGCGGGGACTGGGTGCCGGTCGCGTGGCCGGCTGACGGTCTACAACGCTCCAAGGGTGACGGCATCCAGTTGGCCGAGCAATACCGCTCCCACGGCGCCAACATGCTGCACGAATACGCGCAGCTCCCGGAAACGGGCGACGAGGAAGGCAAAAAGACCAGCCGCACCAGTGTCGAAGCGGGCGTGATGATGATGTTCGACGATATGAAGCGGGGCAAGTTTAAGGTGTTCAAGGGGCTGGACGACTGGTTCTCCGAGTTCCGCCTGTATCACCGCAAGGATGGGCTTATCGTCAAGCTGCAAGACGACCTACTTTCGGCCACCCGCTACGCCTACGTGATGAAACGCTACGCGGCCACGCCACCGGACCCGCAAAAACAGGCCGCCGACCCGCGCCGCAATTACAACTGGCGGGTGGGTTAAAAGGTCAAATAGCTTGATCTCTATGTAGAATATTTCTCATGGAGATCATAAGCAAACAAGACGCTATCGCAGGCGGTCGCAAGTTCTATTTCACTGGCAAACCATGCAAGCGAGGGCAGGTTGCCATGCGCAGCACATCAACAGGTTGGTGTTTGTGCAATTTGTGTGTTGAGGCAATCAAAGAAAGCAAACGCAACGGCAACAAAAAGTGGCTTTCGGTCCCGGAGAACTTGGAACGCAAGCGCCAAATCGATTCGGAAGGAAACAAACGTCGATACGCCGCCAATCGCGATGCCGTGAACAAAAGGGCAAGAACCTGGGCGGCGAACAACCCTGACAAAGCCCTAGAATCGGCAAGAAAGAGCTATCACAAGAACAAAGAAAAACTCCTTCCGAAGAAACGCAAATGGGCCAAGAAGTTCCGCGAGGAACAGCCCGGAAAGGTTCGGGCTTACATCATAAAACGCAGAAAAGGCCGGTTGATTGCCACGCCTCCATGGGCCAACATGAGCGCAATCAACGCAATCTATCGAGCAGCCAAGAAGCTCAAACAGCAAGACGGCATTGAGCGTCACGTTGACCACATCATCCCGCTTTCACATCCTCTTGTCTGCGGCCTGCATGTTGAAACAAATCTTCAGATTCTCACGGCAGAAGAAAACATGGCAAAGAAAAACTCCTTGATGGTCAAATAGCAAATTTGCTGGACATAATTGCCTTCATGGCTCCAAGTGCTCATGGGAAACCCACACAATGCCTATTGGCGATATCCAGCTAAACCAAGAAGCGTTGACTGACGACCAAGATGCATCCGGGTATCCGGGCGCAAATTTGGGCGGGCCAACGTTCGCCAAGCAGCACCAGCCTGACAGCAAGCCACAAAGCAAGGTTGTGATTGGTGAGGCGCCTACTGACGCCCAAAGCCCAGACAAGTTTCCAGATGACCTGACAGATAGTGCTTTGCCACGGGGTCAGGTCGAACTCTTTCTCAGAGAAATTAAGCATCAGCCGCATTGGCGGCGAGAGGCTGACCGGGCCGCCGACTTCTACGACGGCAATCAGCTATCCCCCGAGGACGTGGAAACGCTCAAGGATCGGGGGCAACCGCCGCTGATTACCAACATCATCAAGCCCACCATTGATACCGCCCTGGGCATCGAGGCCAAAACCCGCACCGATTGGCGGGTGCGACCTGAGGATGACGAGGAATGCGACGACGAGTTGGCCGAGGCGCTTTCGGTCAAGCTCAAGCACGCCGAAATCGAGTCGCGGGCCGACCGTGCAGTGTCCGATGCCTACGCTGGTCAACTCAAGGCGGGGTTAGGCTGGGTCGAAGTGGCCCGCGAGCACGACCCGTTCAAGTGCCCGTACCGCGTGCGCTACGTCCATCGCCGGGAAATCTTCTGGGATTGGCGGGCCGAGCAGCCGGACTTGAGCGACGCCCGCTACCTGATCCGCCGCCGCTGGCTGGAGTTAGAGCACGCCATTGCGCTCATGCCGCAGTACGCCACCCTGTTTCGCATGACCACGGGCGGCTGGGCGGGGTTTGATCCGTTGTTGGAGCAGGACAGCCGGCTTGTGCAATCGTGGGAGATTGAGCGCGACACCAGGATCGCCGCCGTGGACTGGCGCGACATCCAACGGATGCGCATTTGCCTGTACGAAATCTGGTACCGCAAGTGGGTGCGCGGGTATGTGATGACGCTACCCAACGGCACCACGATGGAGGCCGACTTCAACAACCCGCGCCATAACGAGGCAATTGTGGCCGGGATTGCCTCAATCAAGCAGGCCACCTTTCAGAAGGTGCGCTTGGCGTGGTACACCGGCCCGCACTTCCTCTACGACGTGCCGAGCCCGTACAAGCACAATCAGTTCCCGTATGTGCCGTTCTTTGGCTTCCGCGAGGATTTGACCAACGTACCGTATGGACTGATCCGGTCGATGATCTCACCGCAGCAGGAGATCAACGCGCGCAAATCCAAGATGCTGTGGAGCCTTAACAGCCGGCGCGTGGTGGCCGACTCCGATGCCGTGTTGGATCACAGCCGCACCATGCAGGAAGTGGCGCGGCCCGATGCCTACGTCATTCTGAACGCCAATCGTAAGCCCAACAGCACTTTTCGGGTGGAGCCGGGCTCCGATCTGGCTGCGCAGCAGTTCCAGGTCATGCAGGAGGCCAAGCAAGAGATTGCCGAGGCTTCGGGCATTCACAAATCCATGCAAGGCCAGCAGTCCGGCGCCACCTCCGGGCTGGCCATTAACTCGCTGGTGGAGCAGGGGCTCAACACCCTGGCTGAGATCAATGACAACTTCCGCTATGCCCGCCGGTTGGTGGGCGAAATGTTGTTCGAGTTGGTCAAGCAGAACCTCATGCAAGGCCCGGCCAAGGTCACGATAGGCGAGGGCAAGCAAAAGAAGGTCATTCCTCTCAACGCCCAGGCGCAAGACCCGGAAACGGGCGAGATCGTGACCATCAACGATGTGGCCAAGGTCAAGGCCAAGGTGGTGTTGGACGATGTGCCGAGCACGCCGACCTACCGGATGCAGCAATTGCAGATGATGACCGAGATTACCAAGAGCCTGCCGCCGCAGTTGCAGGGCTTTGTCATTGACTTTGTGATTGAGGCCACCGACTTGCCCAAGCGGCACGAGCTGGCCGACCGGCTGCGCTCTGCTGTTGGCATCCAAGACCCCGAGCAGCAGCAGGCCCAGGCCGAGGCGCAGCAGCAGGCCCAGGCCATGCAGCAGGACATTGCGCAAAAGACGTTCGTGCTGGACGCCGCCGAGCGGGCTGCCAGGATTCGCAAGCTCAACGCCGAGGCAGAAAAGGTGCAGGCCGAAACCGTCCGGGCCAAGTTCGAGCCCATTGTGCGCACGCCGCAGGTGGACGTGTCCGCCCCGAATATTTCCCAATAGAGACTGAGCATGGCAGCAAAAGAAGCAGGGATGATGGTGGGCGTGCTGTTCCTGGCCCGCGAACTGACGCACCGAGAGCACCTCAAGACCACCAGCTACTCGCAACACAAAGCCCTGGAGGAGTTTTACACCGGGATTGTCGAGTTGGCAGACAAGTTCACCGAGACATGGCAGGGCCGCAATCGGGCGTTGTTGACCATTCCGCTGACCAGCAACAAGGGCGAATTGAACATTCTCGATCTGCTGGAAGCTCAGTGCGATTGGATCGGTGAGAACCGGTACAAAGCAGTCCCAGAAAAGGACACGGCGTTACACAACATCATTGACGAGATCGAGGGCTTGTACTGCCAGACGATCTACAAACTTACGTTTCTGGCCTGACCGGCCGCGAGGGGATAACGATGGGATGGCAGGAAAAGAAAGTTCAGTTGCCGGACAGCCGGATCGCTGATGGGGTAGTGACGATCAACCCGACCACGGGCGAGCCTTATACGCCAGCCACCGGCGGGGCGCCTGTTTCGATTGTCGGGACCAGCGGGGTTGAGGCAGGCACCAATGCGATTGGGCAGCTTCGGGTTCGCGCTGAGTCCACGTCGCTGTTTACCGAAGAATTTGACTCGCTGGACCTGACAAACCGCTGGACGCAGCGATCCTCGGGCGGGTCTGCCAGCGCGGCGCAAGGCACTTTGGTGCTCAGCGGCAGCGCGACCGCAAACGCCTGGGGCGGCATCCAGTCGCAGCCTACCTTTCAGGCTATCGGACTCAACTTCCTTGAGTTCGGCGGCGTGTTCATGTTCCCGAACATTGCCATTGCCAACACCAAGCGGTTCTTTGGCATGGGGACCATACCGTCCACGCCTACGCTGACCACGCCTATCACGGACGGCTTTGGCTTTGAGTTGGACGGCAACGGGCTGCTATGGGCGGTGATTTATGAGTCTGGCGTGCGTAGCCCGCGATCCGTCAACATCACGACGGCTGCGGGCCTGACAAGCGGCGTTCCGCTCCCGTTCATCCTAGGGCGGCGGGCCGACACGCTTTTGTTCTACGCCACCAACAATCAGAAGCCAGACGCGGTAATTCCGCTCCCCGGACTGGATGTAACGGCGCTGCCGCTGGCGTTCTTGGCCGTCAATGGGTCACCTGCCCCCTCGTCCGCACCTTCGTTCGTGTGCTTTGGCGTCGGCATTGGCGACACTGGCTGCAACGCAGGCAGCATCAAAGACCCGGTTAACCCGTTCTGGCAAGCCAACGTCATCAAGCCCAACACGCCTGTTGCCGCCAGTAACATGCCGCTTGCCGTTGGCCTGCATCCGTCCAGCCCACTGCCGGCAAACACCACCACAAAATTGCGCGATGCGTTTGAAACGTACACGCCTGGGCAAATCTGGACGGAGGTTAAAGGCACTGGCGACTTGGTGTACGTGGACGGGAACGCCGCTGCGGCTTCCTACATGGTTATCAGTAAAGACCCTTTGACGGCGGGCACTGAAACCTACATTGAATCAAAAGCCACCTTTGGACTGCCGGTTGAGGTTATTGCTGGCTTGAGCATGTCGCAGCGGACTCTGGGCCAGGAGTTCAGCGTCGAGATTGTGGACACTCAAGCTCCTCTGGTGGACATCCCGGACATTGCGATTTCGTCAATTTCCCAGACTACTACCACGCTCACGGTCGATACCGTGACGCCCCACGGCTTCAGCGTAGGCAAGAGCATCGGCATCCGTGATTGCTCGGACTTTCGGGCAAATTACCCGGCTATTGTGGTTGCTTCGGTGCCGAGCCCGACGCAGTTCACGGCTACTGCCGGTCCTGGGGGTGCACTTCCGTCGCTGACGATCACGAACCCGGCCGGGGCGAAGGGCTTTGTGTTCTTCCGCGAGCGGCTTGGGCGCGCGCAAAACGGCATCAGCCAGATTTTCGAAAACGCATCGGCCACTGGCGCATCTCTGTATATCCGCTCTGAGGCAGGCGACGCGCTGCCATCAGCGACTATCGGCGGATCGCACATTCTGTCTGTCGGCACGACTGCACCTGTGCAGCTTGTCAACTCGGCCTATCAATACGCCTTTTCGCCAACCACCGAATACCGTTACACCATCCAGCCCGACCGGGCACAATGGTCTGATTATGCGGTGGATGGTCTGGCGGCAAGTTCAAGCCGTTTGTTGCGCACCCAAGTTTGCCCAGACCCGTCCATCCCGTACAAGTTGCGCATCCGGGCAAATAACGCCAAGTCGTTGAGCGTGCCCGTCGCGCAGATTGTCACTGCGGTTAAGACTGGCACGACGACGGCCACGATCACCACGGATCGGCCTCACGGATTGCTGGCTGGCGATCCTGTCACGGTCTACGGCATCCGCGATCAGGCGGCGGCCAGCTTTCCAAACCTGACGACCGCCACGGCGGTAGCATCGGTGGTGGACGCAACCAATTTCACGATTGTGATTGGCACGGCCAGCACGGTCACCTCTTATGGCGGGTATGTTGCTAAGGTCAACGGCGGCAACCTGCCATCTACGCTTGGCGCGCTTACGATGGCAGCGCAAAGCGCCACGTTATCGACTTTGGTGGACGGTACGCGCCAACTGGTTGTGGTTGGTTCCGCAACATGGGCTGGCCCTGTCATTGGCGATCTCGTCAACTTGGTTGGGGTGCGTGACAACACGACGGGTGCCACGCTTGGGGTGGACGGGGCGTGGAAAATCGCCAACATCGCCACCACTAACTTGACGCTAGTCTTGCCGTTCGCGGGCAGCATGACCCTGCCCGCTGACTTCGCTTCGACAAACTGTGGCGGCGGCGTCATTAAGCGCACGGATTTGCGGATCAGCTATGTGCGCGCGTTTGAATACACTCGTGGGCGCGTTGAGGTGTTGGCGCGGCCTGCCGGCGACATATCGGGTGCGCTCCCGGTCGCCATCCAAGGCGGAACGTTACCGACTGTTACCGGCATTACAACCATTACCACGGCCGGAACCCCAGCAGCCCCAGCCACGGCGTACTTCGTCAACTCGGCGGCCAGCACTAACGGTGCTTTGATCCTGACCGGCACCTCTGGCCTGCAAGCATTCTTTGCCAACAACATCGGCGCAAGCGATGCGTGGGTCAAGCTGTACAACAAGGCGACCGCCCCCACGGTAGGCACCGACGTGCCGGAAATGGTGATCCGGGTTCCGGCCAACGGCCAAGTGGAACTCACGCCGGGGTTTAACGGGTATCGGTTCCCGCTGGGCCTTGGCATCGCCATCACGGGCGCGGCGGCTGACACCGACACTACGGCAGTGGCAGCCGGTCAGGTCAAGGTCAAAATCTCAAGGACTGCTTAACATGGCCACCTACGCCATCATCGAAGCCACGCCGATCTACTACCTGATCGACGTGATTTTTTCGGGCATGACTTTTCGGCAACTTATCGCCACTGAGCTGCTGAACGGCAATCTTGATTCCATGCTCCAGGCTTACGCCGACAAGTATGAGCAAGACTGGCTGGCCATGCAGCCCGAGCCCGCCTAGCAAACCAACTGTGGACAAACAACCCGCTTCGGCGGGTTTTTTGTTGTTTTGGGACAGTCAAATTGCTATGCGTGATTTAGATTCGGCATACCTGCAAGGCCGTTTTCCCCGTCATGGGTTATTGGCACGACCAATCAGGATTTCCGCAGCCAACGCGATAAGTGGAGTGAAGTAATGGAATTGAACCTTGATGCAAACAATCTTCCGACCAATCCCGAGGACTTGATGAAAGTCTTTGAGCAGCTTGAAGCAGGCGGCGAACCCAAGGCCGCAGAGCCCGAGCCGGTGGAGTCGAAGGAAAGCGAAGTCAAGGAAAACCCGAAGGATCAGGGCGATCAGAAAGCCGAGCAAGGGCAGTCTGAGCCGGAAAGCGAGCCGCAGGGCATCGCCACCAAGGACGGAAAGCACGTCATTCCGTACTCGGTGCTGAAAAGCGAACGCGACCGTGCATCACGGGCCGAGCAATTGGCCGCCGAGATGCGGGAACGGGTGGCGGCGCTGGAGGCGGCGGTACAGGCAGCCAGTCAAGGGGCGAAAGATGGTGAGCGCGCCCGCACCGATGCCAACGAGCAGACTGTTAGCGACCTATCGTCGGACGACTTGGAGGCTCTGAAAGAGGACTTTCCTACGGTCTACAAGGCGGTGCAAGCAGCCATGGCGAAAGCCGAGCAGCTTGAGGCCAAGTTGCAACCCGTTGAGGAAAGTGTGCGCAGCGCAGAGGCCGAGCAAGCGCGGACTGCCACGGAAACGGTGCAGGACGCAATTGATGCGGTGCCCAAGCTGGCGCATATCCAGGCGACCAACGCCGAAGCGTTTGAGTTGGCAAAGCAGTTTGACGCCACGCTCAGAACGCAAAGCGCATGGGCCGGGAAATCTCTCCAGGAGCGATTCGCCAAGGTAGCCGACATGGTAGAGGCCGCATTAGGGCCGATTGATCTTCCGGGCAACAAGGCCACTTCACCGAGTGCCGAGGAATTGAAAGCCGCTGCAAAGGCAAAAGCCGATGCCGCAGTGAAAGCAGGCCGGACCAATGTGCCGACTTCGCTTTCCGAGTTCCCGGTTGGGCAGCACGCAGCGCAGGACGAACGAGAGGCAGCAGAAAGCATGACCGCTCTGCAATTGGCCGAAAAGTTCTCCGCGATGACGGCTGAACAAATGGATGCGTACTTCCGAACACTTTAACCATTACGAGGATTGAAACATGGCTACCAATGTGCCAGTTGGCTCCGCCCTAGCGCGGAAAATTTATTCGGTGGGTCTTTTTACCCGCGTGCAGCACTCGCCCGGGTTCATGAACCTGCTGTCGGGTGAAATGCCCAAGGAAGGCTCGTTTGCCGCCAAGACCAAGGGCCAGACCAGCCCCGACTACCCCATCGTCAAGGCCGGTGATCTGGCCAAGGGCGCGGGCGATACGGTCAGTATCGACCTGTTCAACATCCTGCAAGGCAAGCCGGTGATGGGTGACACCCGCATCGAAGGCCGCATGATGCAGCTCACGTACTCCAGCATGGACGTGCGGATTGACCAAGTGCGGGGCGGTGCTGACTCGGGCGGCCGGATGACCCAGAAGCGCACGGTGCATAACCTGCGCAACATCAGCATGGCCGGCCTTCAGTCATGGATGCAGCGCCTTGAGGATCAGACCGCCCTGGTGCAATTGGCCGGCGCGCGTGGCACGCAAAGCACTTCGGATTGGGTTGTGCCTTTGGCCAGTGACCCGGATTTCAACAGCATCATGGTCAACACGGTCAAGGCTCCGACCAAGAATCGGCAGTTCTACGCCAACGACGCCACGTTGCCCAGCGACATTGGAACCAACGATGCACTTACCCTGCAAGACATTGATCGTGTTGTGGCTCAGTTGCGTGAATCCCCGGTGGTCATGCAGTCGGTCAAGATCAAGGGCGATGACCGCGCCTGGAATGATCCGCTGTGGGTGATGTTTGTCACCGAGCGTCAGTGGCTGTACCTGCAAGCGCGGACCAGCCAGACCACGTGGCGGCAGGCTGTGCAGTACGCTTTTGAGCGTAAGTCGTCCGGCGTCAAGCATCCGTTGTTCGATGCCTACGAAACGATCATGTGGAACGGCGTGCTCATCAAGCGCATGAACCGTTACGCGATCCGTTTCAACACCGGCACGAGCGTGACCTATGACACGGGCGGCGCTGACGGCGGCACCTACACGGAAGCAAACGCGACCACGGCCCAGCCGGTTGATCGCGCCATCATCGTGGGTGCCCAGGCGCTTGCCAAAGCCTACGGCAAATCGGCCTCCGACTACTTCTACGACTGGTCGGAGAAGGAAGTGGACCACGGCAACAGCATTGAAACGGTTGCTGCGTCGATGTGTGGCTCTGCCAAGATTCGTTTCCGAATCGACGACGCAGACACCGATTTCGGCGTGGCCGTGCTTGACAGCTATGCGCCGGACCCCGCGTCTGCCGCTGGCCGCACGCTGCTTGGCTCGTAATTGATGGGGGCTCACGCCCCCTTCTGACTAATTTTTGGAGATTCGCAAATGGCAACTCTTAATGCCCCCTCGCTGCTAGACGTGATGTACAGCGGCCCTTGCCCGCTGGCCAACGCGCACGGCTACATGACCCTGGCTGCCGTCCCGGTGGCCGACAAAATCCGGTTGAACCGCGTTTATGCCGGCACCAAGATTTACGACGTGCGGATGGTCAACGCCGCTTTGGGCGCCAGCACCACGGTGTCGCTCGGCTTTGAGTACGTCAACGGGGAAGCTGGCGGTGGCGCTGCTGCACTGCTGGCAGCGACTTCTACGGCGTCTGCCGCTTCGACCCGGCAGGCCGCCGTGGCCCCGATTACGCTGCTGTATGACGCCTATATCACGGCGACCGTCGGCGGCGCCACGGCCACGGGCCAGCTTGATGTAATCACTACCTTCGAGTTCGAAGGCAAGTAAGTGCAACGCTCCTGAACGAGTGGTCTTAGGGGCGGCCTAGTGTCGCCCCTTTTTTTCAGAGATTGAGACATGGCAAAGTTAATCGCGGTTCGGTACGTCGGCAAAAAGCCTGCGGCCTACGACAACGTGACCCGTTCTGGCGTCACCTGGAACGGCTATGGCGACGTGCAGCAGGTTACGGACGCGCAGGCCAAAGTCCTGATTAAGTACACGGACCAGTGGGTGCTGGCCAATCCTGGCGATCTGGCGGCGGTGCAAACCCCGGTTTCGATTCAGGTCACCGACGAGGACGGGGAGAGCGTGTCGATTGACCCGGACGACCTGAACAAGCCGCTGGAGAAGATGAGCAAGGCCGAGCTGAAAGCCTACGCCGCAAACAAGTGGGGCAAGGAATTGGACGCCCGCAAATCGACCAAGGCGCTGATTGACCAGATCGAGGAATTCGAGCGCGACTTAGATGTGGTGGTTGGCGTGCCGGAGTAAGGTCAAATAGCGCCGACTTGCCGATAATGGTGCCACCCAAATAGCACCGTGCGGAATTGCGCTGTGGCGACTACCAAGTATGCCGATCTGCTGGACGAGGTACTTTCGTACCTTGCCGCAGACCCATCGAACCCGGTTACGGAAAACGCGATCAAGCGCGCCGTGATCGAGTTCTGTGCCGGCAGTTGGATTTGGAAGTATCTGCCGGACACCCTGACCACGCTTTCGGGCGAGGCGTTCTACGACCTGGAGCCGCCGACCGGCGCCGACGTTTCGGTGGTCATGCACGTTGCCTTGGATGGCGTGCCCCTGACGCACAAGTCGATTGAATGGCTGGACGTTGAATTGCCTAGGTGGCGCACTACCGGCGGCACGCCCAAGTATTTCTCGCAGATTGACAGCGAGCAGATTGTTTTGGCGCCAATGCCTGATGCTGGGGTGACCAATGGCCTATCAATGACCTTGGCCTTGCAACCCAGCCAATCCGCCACCGGGTTCCCGTCGTGGATCGGCAATCAATACTTTGAGGATCTGGTCAACGGCGCCCTTTCGCGCCTGATGCTGATGCCCAACAAGCCTTGGACGGACATCATCAATGGAGCGGGGCGCCGCGCCGCCTTTGACGCGGCGATGAATAACGCCCGCGCCTCGGCCGTGCGGTCGCTGGCCCGCGCCGAGATTCATTCCAAGTCGCACCACTGAGGCCGGCATGGGAACCATTGTCTCGAGCACCATCATCGACAAAGCGCAGACAGTGCTGCAAGACGTTTCCGGCGTGCGCTGGAGCGATGTGGAGCTGCTGTCCTGGCTCAACGATGGGCAGCGCACCATTACGCTGTACAAGCCCAACGCTTACGTCCGTAACGTGCCATTCCTTTGTGCCCCCGGGACGCGGCAAGCGTTGCCGGCAGATTGCGTGCAGCTTTTCTCCGTGCCGCGCAACATGGGCGCAACGGGTGTAAACCCCGGCCGCGCCATTCGCCCGGTTGAGCAGGCCATGCTGGATGCGCGGGTGCCCAATTGGCATTCGGCCACCCCGGCGGCCGAGGTGCAGCATTTCACCTATTCGGTGCTGAGCCCCAAGACGTTCTTTGTGTACCCGCCCAACACCGGCACCGGCTACGTGGAGTTGTCCTACGGCGCGGAGCCGCCGGACACCACGCTTGGCGCGGCAATCAGCGTGGACAATATCTACTCAACGGCGCTGATCGACTACGTTTTGTATCGCGCCTTCAGCAAAGACACCGAGTTCGCGGATAACGCTCGCGCCAGCGTTCATTTCCAAGCGTTTGTCGGCGCAATCACTGGCAGGGCGCAGGCTGAGGCCGCTGCAAACCCTAATCCCCAAGCCTCTGCCGCCCCCTAGCAATCCCGTGTAACAGGAGCAAATCATGCCCGGATTTTCCAAAGCCCTTGCGCAATCAATCTTCGATGCCACTCTGGCCTCGACCCGTTCCAGCCTTAGCGCCCGCCCCGGCGTGTGGATGAGCTTGCATACCGCCGCCCCCGACGACAACAGCGGCGGCAATGAGGCGACCTACTCCGGCTACGCTCGGGTCAACATTGCCAGCTTGATGACTTCCAGCACCACCGGCACGGCGCCGGAGCAGACGGTGCGCGCCACCAACACCGGCGACATTAACTTCCCGGCCTCCACGGGCGCGACCCAGACCGTCACCCATTGGGCCATCTGGTCGGATCAGACCCTTGGGACCAGTGCCTATCTGATGTATTCGGGTTCGCTCTCGTCCAGCCGCAGCGTGCAGTCTGGCGACGTGGTGGTGATCCCGGCCGGGCAACTGCTGATCGACCTGACCTAATCATGGCAGGGCTGTCGAAGCATCTTGCGCTTGCGCTATTCAACATGGCGCTTAACCCGGTACGGGCGAGTTTCACGCCCCCGGTCGGGTTGTGGCTGGCGTTGCACACGGCGCCGCCAAGCGACTCGACTTACGGCAGCGAGGCGACGTTTGGCGCATACGCGCGGCAGCCTCTCAACAGCTTGACGGCAAACCCGTTGCCCGAGGATGCCAATGGCGATGTGGATATCTTCGTCACCAACGGCTCGGAAGTGGCGTTCCCTGCCTCCACCGGGCCGGCGGGGCAGACCATTACGCATTGGGCCATTTGGGACAGTGCGACGGTGGGCGACGGCAACATCCTATTCTCCGGCGCGCTGGGTTCGTCGCGGCTGATCTTGACCGGGGATAGCGTGGTGGTTGGCGAAGGCAACATTGCTCTGACGATCAAATGACCCAAAATGCGATCAATGGCAGCGCGATTAACCGGACATCGTTCCCAGGGGCCGAGGCCGGGTTATCGCTTGTCCAATTGGTCGGCACGGTCCAGGTCACGTGCTCTATCCCATCGGTTTCGTTACGGCTGACGGCGGTTGCCGCGACGCAAGCCACGGCCAGCGGCACGATATCCACGTCGAAGCGCACGCAGTTCACCTGTCAGGTTTCGGCAACTGCCACCACCAGCGCAACGGCGCTGAACAACAGGCGCAATGGCGCAACAGGCGTGGCAGCCTGCACGACAAGCGCAGGTGTCGGACTGGCATATAGGACCGGCGCCACAACGTCAGGCGCGGCCATTGCGTCGATTGTTCGCGATTACATGGCCGCAGCGCGTGGCGCAAGCGCCGTTTGCGTGGCTACCACCCCGGCCGCGGCCGCCCTAACGCTGACCTATCGCAACGCAATCGCCATGCCCACGGCTAGCGGCACGGCAGGCGCATTCAGGAAAGTGCCAAGTCGAGCGGCCGGCAGCGCCTT
>CAZLBA010000084.1:0-13564 GCA_964557555.1 uncultured Beijerinckia sp. | reverse complement strand
GACCCCCAATGTCATGACTTCGCAGCTGACCTCCCAGCAGCTGATGCTTGGCTTTCGGTTCATGATTGACTGAGCAGCTCAACTGTCGCCCGCTCTTGACGGACCACAGGGCCGGGCGTATCGCCCTTGACGGGACACCTCCCCCCAACGGGAGGCGCCCATCTGAAAGGGTGGCTTAAAATGACAATCGCACAACCGGCCGTGAAGCCGGCCAATCCCAACTTTTCCTCTGGCCCTTGCGCGAAGCGCCCCGGCTATTCCCTCAACAATCTGGCAGATGCCCCGCTCGGTCGCTCGCACCGCGCCAAAGTCGGCAAGGCGAAGCTGAAACTCGCCATCGACCTCACCCGCGAAATCTTGCAGGTGCCGGCTGATTATCTCATCGGCATTGTGCCTGCTTCTGACACCGGCGCTGTTGAAATGGCCATGTGGTCGATGCTTGGCGCGCGTGGCGTGGACATGCTCTCGTGGGAAAGCTTCGGCGATGGTTGGGTGACGGATGTCGTCAAGCAGCTCAAGCTGAAGGATGTGCGCACGCTGAAGGCTGCCTATGGCGAGATCCCGGATCTCTCGCAGGTGAATTTCGACAATGACGTTGTCTTCACCTGGAATGGCACGACCTCTGGCGTGAAGGTCCCCAATGGCGACTGGATCAAGGCTGATCGCAAGGGCCTGACCATTTGCGATGCGACCTCTGCGGCATTCGCCCAGCGCCTCGACTGGTCGAAGCTCGATGTCGTGACTTATTCCTGGCAGAAGGTGCTGGGTGGTGAAGCCGCTCACGGTATGCTCATCATTTCGCCGCGTGCGGTTGAGCGTCTTGAGAGCTATGCGCCTCAATGGCCGATGCCGAAGATTTTCCGCCTGACCAATGGCGGCAAGCTCATCAAGGGCATTTTCGAAGGCGATACGATCAACACGCCTTCGATGCTTTGCGTGGAAGATTACATCGACGCCCTGCAATGGTCGAAGTCGATTGGCGGTCTTGAGGGTCTCATCAAGCGTGCTGATGCAAACCTGAAGGCGATGGCTGATTGGGTGGCGAAAACCCCCTGGGTCGATTTCCTTGCCGCCAATGAAGCAATTCGTTCCAACACATCGGTCTGCCTGAAGATCGTGGATCCCGCGATCACTGCGCGCTCGGCTGAAGAGCAGGCGGCTTTCGTCAAGCAGCTGCCCGCGATGCTCGACAAGGAAAAGGTCGCCTATGACATCGACGGTTATCGCGATGCTCCGGCGGGCTTGCGCATCTGGTGTGGCGCCACGGTCGAGACGAGCGATGTGGTTGCGCTCACCCAGTGGCTCGACTGGGCCTTCAACACGGCCAAGGCCGGCTTGAAGTAATCGCCTCACAGGAACCTCCTGCGGGGATAGGCGCGGGAGGTTTCTTCCTCATAGCATTCAAGCGAAGGACAATAACAATGGCGCCTCGCGTACTGATTTCTGACGCCCTCTCACCTGCTGCTGTGCAGATCTTCAAGGATCGTGGTGTTGAGGTCGATTTCCAGCCTAATCTGGGTAAGGACAAAGACAAGCTTGCTGAGATCATCGGCAATTATGATGGTCTGGCTATCCGCTCTGCGACCAAGGTCACCGCAAAACTTCTTGAAAAGGCTGATCGCCTGAAGGTCATCGGCCGCGCTGGTATCGGCGTTGACAATGTCGATATTCCGGCAGCAACAGCCAAGGGCATCATTGTGATGAACACGCCCTTTGGCAATTCCATCACGACTGCCGAACATGCCATCGCAATGATGTTTGCGGTTGCCCGTGAAATTCCTGCTGCCGATGCCTCGACGCAGGCTGGCAAGTGGGAAAAGAACCGCTTCATGGGTGTTGAAATCACCGCCAAGACGTTGGGCATCATCGGTTGCGGCAACATTGGTTCGATTGTGGCTGAACGTGCGGTTGGCTTGCGGATGCGCGTCATTGCTTTCGATCCCTTCTTGTCTCCTGAGCGCGCAATGGCACTCGGCGTCGAGAAGGTCGAGCTGGACGATCTTTTGAAGCGCGCTGACTTCATCACCTTGCATACGCCTTTGACGCCGCAGACCCGCAACATCATGAATGCGCAAAACCTTGCCAAGACCAAGAAGGGCGTGCGCATCATCAATTGCGCGCGTGGTGAATTGGTTGATGAGCAGGCGATGCGTGCCGCGCTTGAAAGCGGCCATGTCGCCGGCGGTGCATTCGACGTCTTCTCGGAAGAGCCTGCAACCAGCAATCCGCTCTTTGGTTTGCCCAATGTGGTTTGCACGCCGCATCTGGGTGCCTCGACGACAGAAGCGCAGGAGAATGTCGCGCTGCAAGTGGCCGAGCAGATGTCGGATTATCTGATGCGCGGGGCAATCTCCAATGCGGTGAACTTCCCCTCCATCACGGCGGAAGAGGCCCCCAAGCTGAAGCCTTTCATTGCGTTGGCTGAAAAGCTTGGTTCCTTCGCGGGGCAGCTGACCGAGAGCACCATCACCAAGGTCACGATCACTTATGAAGGGGCCGTGGCCGACTTGAAGGTGAAGGCGCTAACGGCCTCTGCCATTGCGGGCATTCTGCGCCCGGCCTTGAGCGATGTGAATGTCGTGTCAGCTCCCATCGTGGCGAAAGAGCGTGGTATTGTCATTGATGAAGTCACACGCGCTGCTGAAGGCGATTATGAATCGCTCATCACCCTGACGGTTGCTACCAGCACGCAAGAGCGTAGCATCTCTGGCACCGTGTTCCATGATGGCAAGCCGCGCATCATCAATATCAAGGGCATCAAGGTGGATGCGGAATTCGCGCCCTCCATGGTCTATGTGACCAATGAGGATAAGCCGGGCTTCGTCGGTCGCTTTGCGGGCCTTTTGGGGGATGCTGGCGTCAATATCGCAACCTTCGCGCTCGGCCGTGACCGTGCAGGTGGTTCCGCAATTGCGCTTGTGGAAGTTGATGGCGATGTGCCCGATGCGGTGCTGGCCAAGGTGCAGCAGCTGGCTGGCGTGAAGCAGGCCAAGGCGCTGAAATTCTAAGGCGCGATCACGCGGCAAAAGAACAAAAGGCGTCGGAGCAATCCGGCGCCTTACTCTTTTCGGCCCAATTCAGACAAAGCGATCCCGCCCAGCACGAGTGCGAGTGACGCTGCGTGATACCAAACGAAGTCTTCCCGCAGCAGCACAACTGACAGGAGGGCTCCCAAGACGGGCACAAGGTTCTGGAACACGCCGGCGCGACCGGGGCCAACAATTTCAACAGCCCGGATCCAGAAGACCTGCCCCATGATGGAGGTGAAGACCGCGACATAGATCAGGACGAGAATGCCTCGCCAATCAGGCCAGCGCGCGGCTCCTGCTTGAATTTCAAGCCCCATCCCAAGCAGCGCCGAGAGGCAAGCACCCAGCGACAGTCCGACGAAGAAGGTCAATGCCGGCATGGATGGCCGCTTGTGCAAGGCCAGTGTGAACAGCGCATAAAGGGCAGCGCTGGCCAAGGCCCATGCATCACCTTTGTTGAAATGCAGATCAGCGAGCCGTTGCGGATCGCCTTCGGCTGCGATGAGAACAATGCCGCAAAGCGTGAGTGCAACACCGATTTGCCGCAATGGCCCTGCGCGCGTGCCAAACGCAAGGCGCGCACCAATCAGGACGAGAACAGGCAAGACGCCTTGAATGATGGCCACATTGACGCCGCTCGTATAGCGCGCGCCTTCATAGAGCATGGCATTGGAAATCGTGAAGCCCAAAGTCCCCATGACAAGCATGTAGAAGACATGTGGCTTCAGGCTTTGCCAGATTGGCGCAATCTGCTTGCGTAACACCAAGGCCAGTAAGGCGAGGACCATGATCCAGCGCAGGCCCACCAGCACCATGGGCGAAATCTCATCAGCTGCAACACGCGCGGCAACCACATTGCCGCTCCACACGAGGGAGCTTGCAGAAAGCAGCAACCACGGATTGCGCATCAGGCGCGAGGGCAGAGGGCGTCTGCCTTGCGCGTCATTCATTGCGGCCTTCCGAGCTTTTCGGCAATGGTCACGCCACCTACCACAAATGCAAGCGCCAGTGCATGATAGAGCTGGAATGTCTCATCAAGGAACAAGGTTGCAAGAATCGCGCTGACAACAGGCGTGAGATTGTAAAACAGGATGGCGCGGTTAGGGCCGATCAGTTCAATGCTGCGAATATAGAAAATTTGCGCCATCAAAGAGGGAAACAGCGCCGTATAGAGAAGGATCATCAGCCCCTTTGATGTGGTTGGCATGATCAGCTCGCCGCGTACGGCCTCGAAGATTACGCCGGGAATGGAGGCGACGAGTGCTGCCAATGCCATGACTGTGAAGAAGCCAAGGGGTGAGGCTTTGGGTCGATTGCGCAGCGACAGCGTATAGGCGGCATACATGACGCTGGCGATCAACATGCCAATATCACCAATGTTGAACTTCAAATCGGTGAGCTCAGCCAGATTGCCATGTGTACCAACAATCAAAATACCAACGATGGTCAGCGCGCAGCCGATGCCTTGTAACCATGTCACACGCATACGCCACAACATCCATGCACCGATGAGCACAAGCACCGGGCTTGCGCCTTGCATAATGGAGAGATTGACGCCGCTCGTATAATGCGCGGAGAGATAGTAAAGCGCGTGAAAGACAGTGAAGCCGCCAGCGCCCATCAGAAAGATGCGCAGCCAATGTGGCGCAAGGCCGGGCCAGTCTTCGCGCAAGGAACGATTGGCGATGACCAGCAAAATGGCACAGGCGATCATCCAGCGGCCTGATGTGAGCAAAAGAGGCGAAATCTCACCGATTGCGCTGCGGGCTGCGACAACATTGCCTGCCCAGAAGATGCAGGTGAGCGAGATCATCAGCCAGGGATTGTCAAAGCCGCGCTTGAGGAGAGTGATCACAGAATCCGTGCCGGTTCGTCAGTTGTTTGATCTCTTCTATAGCAAAGATGTGCGGTCTGACCATGTCCCATCGTGATGAAACGCTTCGCGCGCTCGACCGTTCTCCTCACTTCGCCCAACGCCCATTGGCCCAACGCCCACTGAATGTCACAGGAGTTCACCTGATGCGCGCATCCATCCTCGCAATGTCCTTGTTGATCGCCTCGCTTGGTACGGCTTCAGCACAATTCTCGGCTGGAACGGGGAATGAGACCAACTGTTCGCCAGGAGCGACCAACAAAGGCTGTAATGTCAGCGGTACCAACAAGAAAGTGGGGCCGGGGACTGGCAATTCGACAGGTGGAAATGCTGGAACCAAGGGCCATCAGTCGAGCACAACACATTCCATGCAAGGCACCGGTAGCTCACGCGATGGTGGAGAAATGGGCCCTGCCAAACAACGGCAGCGCTGATCACTGCCAGTTTTGCAAAGCCTGATTGAGCAGGCGCTCGCCAAAAGCACCTTTTTCAATGGTGAGTTTTGCCAATCGTCCATTGGTCAGCAAAATCGGGATGTCAAACCAGCCGCGGCTCTTCAAGAGATCAAGGTTGCGGGCGCTCATCGGCTCAGCATTGGCGAGACCGACGAGATAGAAATTCTCTGTCACAGGCGTTTGCAGCCCCGCAAGTGGATCACCAGTCTGGCGGTCATCCGCGCGCATTTGCACGATGTCGATGGCTTTCACACCCGGTGCATCGCTGTCGGGTTTCAAACGGAAGCGCACTTCAAGAATATGGCTCGCAGGCATCCGTGAATCTGTATTGCGCAAGATGCGCATTGAAGCAGTGCCGAGAGTGAGCAGATCAATATCAGCCACAAGCGCATGAGGTGTTGAGGATGTATCGAGACGCCAGCTTGCGCTGCCGATCACCGCTTTCACCCGTTGCGGCTCCTCAGGGGCTTCAATCAGCATCACGGCGCGCTGCGTGGCGGGTGTTGCCTCACCGGGCCGCGTGGCGCTTGGTGAGGATTGGCCGGAACCACCGACGCGCTCTGAGATCTTGCGCTGTTGGTTGCTGTCGCCATCCTGCACGGGGGCTGGACGAGAGGCGCGCACATAGTCTTCGGGATTATCGCGCCACTGGAAGGCAAGCGTTGCGATGACGCCAATGGTCGCAAGGATGACGGCGCCGAAAATGGCCACCCGCATCATGTTGCGCTGTTCGCCCGCTGCAATGGGGGCAGCGGGGCGCAATTGCTCGCGCTTCTCCTCAGGCGTGTCGGGGCCTGTCGCCAGAGGCTCGGCAGGTTCAGCGGGGGCGGTTGGTGCAGCCTCGCCCTCCGGCTCAGGCTTCAGACTCGGCCGCTGCGATCCCGGCAGGCCCGGCAGGCGGGCGCGCGGGCTGAGAACGGGCTTGCTCTCGCCGGGCTGCGGCGCGGCTGGGCTTGGCTCTGCCGGCGGGTTGGGCAGGGCCTCTCCGCTCTTGCCGCGGAAACGGGCGAAGAAGCTGCCAGCCGCTCCCGGCACCGGGGCCAGCCCCGTCTTGATCTCGACCTTTGCCCCCAAGCCCGGCGCCTGCGGACGCGAGCCGCCCATGCGTGGCAGTGGCGCAGCCATGGGCCCCTGAGAGGGCCCCTGAGAGGGCTCCTGAGAGGGCTCTTGGGACGGCTCTTGGGACGGCTCCTGAGAAGGCTGCGGGCGGGGATCGGTCTCGCTCGCGGCTGGGCCGGAGGCTGCGGATGGCGGTTCAGGCGTTGCCGATTCAGCACTGCGAGCGGCGGGGGACGAATCAGGGGCGCTTGCGGCCAGAGCTGGCGGGGCGGGGCTCGCGGCCTCAACCTCCCGCGCAAGCTTCTCCTCAAGACGCGCAATGGCGTCATCGAGAGCCTGTTCCTCGCGGTCGATATCTTCCTGTGCAGGGGGCGGTGAAATGCTGCGCATCTGCGTCAGCAAAGCATTGCGCGCACGATCATAAAGCTTCTGGCGGCTTTCGCGCGTGGAAGCGGAAAGGCTCGTCACAGCGCGTTCTAGCAATGGATAATAATCAGCCATCGGCGTGTCAGATCACCTAAACACCAAGGCTGAGACTTGTTCTGCCAATTGCGGCGAAAACAGGTCGTCAGTCCTGGAAAGGATTATGAACGAGAATCGTATCACCGCGCTCCGGGCTTGTGGAGAGCAGCGCCACGGGCGCGCCGATCAGCTCCTCGATGCGGCGAACATATTTGATGGCTTGCGCGGGCAGATCGGCCCATGAACGGGCACCAGCCGTCGTCCCTGTCCAGCCCTCGATCGTTTCATAAACGGGCTGAACGCGGGCCTGAGCGGCCTGACTGGCAGGCAGGCGGTCAATCTCCTGACCGTCCAGCATATAGCGCACACACACTTTGATTTCGGGGAAGCCGTCGAGAATGTCGAGCTTTGTCAGTGCAATGCCGTCAATGCCCGATGTTTTGACCGTCTGGCGCACCAGCACTGCATCAAACCAGCCGCAGCGACGTGCGCGACCCGTGACGGTGCCGAATTCATGACCGCGCTCACCAATCGTGCGGCCCGTTTCGTCAAAGAGTTCGGTCGGGAAGGGGCCGCCACCAACGCGCGTCGTATAGGCTTTGGCAATGCCCAGAACATAGCCAATCGCATTGGGGCCGAGGCCAGAGCCGGTCGCCGCATTCGCGGCCACTGTGTTCGAGGAGGTGACGAAGGGATAGGTGCCGTGATCAACATCGAGCAAGGCACCTTGAGCGCCTTCAAACAAAATGCGCTTGCCCTGACGGCGCAGACCGTCGAGCAGATCCCAGGTTGCATCCATGAAGGGCAGAACTTTTGGCGCAACGCTCAGCACTTCGTCCCGGATTGTGGCGACTGCGATTTCAGGCAGGCCAAGCCCGCGGCGCAGCGGATTGTGATGCGCGAGCAAACGCTCGATCTTGGCGTCCAGCGTATCGGGTTCGGCAAGGTCCATCACGCGGATCGAGCGGCGGCCGGCCTTGTCTTCATAGGCCGGTCCAATGCCGCGCATGGTGGTGCCAATCTTGGTCCCACCAGAGGCCGCACCCTCGCGATGTGCATCAAGCTCGCGATGCAGCGAGAGAATGAGCGGCGCGTTTTCAGCGATCTTGAGATTGTCAGGGGTGACTTTCACGCCCTGGGCTTCAATCGCAGCGATCTCCTTCACCAGATGGTGGGGATCAACCACAACACCATTGCCGATGACGGAGAGCTTGCCGTCCCGCACAATGCCTGAGGGCAGCAGCGAGAGCTTATAGACCTTGCCGTCGATGACGAGCGTATGGCCCGCATTGTGTCCGCCCTGAAAGCGCACAACCACATCGGCCTCGATCGACAGCCAATCGACGATCTTGCCTTTACCCTCATCGCCCCATTGGGCGCCGACGACGACCACATTTGCCATGGCAGTTTTCGCTGTTCACCAGAAGCGGAAGCGGGCAAGCCCGCCACAAGAAAAACCCCGGCGCAATGGCCGGGGCTCGTTGCGGGAGATGCTTATCGGATCGGGCAGGGCGAGTAAAGCGCTGCCGGGCTTCAGAGCCGCTTCATCCGCACCAAAGTGAACAGGCCAAAGGGGGCAAGGGTACGCCGTTCCACAAGCTCGATGTCGGGCCGACGCGCGATCCAGTCGCCCAGGATCGACCACGGGAATTGCGGGCGCCATCCCAATGAGGCGCTGCGCTTGCCAAGCCAGGCTTCGATCGCAGCGATAGGTCCGCTTTCCGCGCCGATGTGATTGACAAGGACGATCTCGCCGCCGGGCTTCACGACGCGCGCCATTTCATCAAGTGTGCGCTCGGGCTCAGGCACCACCGTCAGAACGTAAGGGGCGACGGCCGCGTCAAAGCTGGCATCAGGAAAAGCCAGCTTCATCGCATCCATCACCAGCAAGCCCTCGACATTGGTGAGCTTGAGATCATCGACCCGCTTTTGCGCAATGCGCAGCATGGGTTCCGACAGGTCAATGCCCGTAATGGTGACGGAGGGGTCAAACATGGGCAGTTCAAGGCCAGTGCCAATGCCCACATCAATCACGCGCCCGCCAATCCGGTTGATCGCTGTCGCCGCTGCCTTGCGACCGGGCCGCATGGTCAGCGTGAAGACCTTGTCATAGATGGGCGCCCAACGGGCATAGGCGTCTTCAACATCCGTATTGGTGAGGGATGGAGCTGTCATGCTCAGGCGCTCGCTGCTTCGAGGAGTGTCTGCGTTGCTGTGATGAATCCGCCGCCAAGCACGCGCGCACGTGCATCAGCACTTTCATAAAAGACGCAAGCCTGTCCCGGCGACACGCCTGCTTCGGTGGCAGCAAGCTCAACCCAGATCTGCCCCTGATCATCGCGCATCAGCATTGCTGGTGCGGGCGGGCGGGTTGAGCGCAGGCGCACCGCAATCTCAAGCCCCGTTGCCGGAATGGTCGTGAGATCGCCTTCGCCAATCCAGTTCACCTCGCGCAGATAAACAGCGCGCGTCGCCAAGGCCTCACGCGGGCCGACGATGACGCGGTTGCTTGATGCATCAAGACGCAGCACATAAAGCGGTTCGCCATTGGTGAGATGGGATTGCGTGAGACCAAGGCCGCGACGCTGGCCGATGGTATAATGCATCAGTCCGTTGTGATGGCCGAGCACGCGCCCATCAATATGCACAATGTCGCCGGGCTGTGCGGCTTCCGGCACGATGCGTGCAATGACATCTGTATATTTGCCGGACGGCACGAAGCAGATGTCCTGACTGTCAGGCTTGTCTGCCACGACGAGATCGAATTCGCGTGCCAATTCGCGCACGCTGCTCTTTGGCAAGTCGCCTAGAGGAAAACGCAAGAGCTGCAACTGGTCTCGCGTCGTTGCAAAGAGGAAATAGCTCTGGTCTCGGTCAGCATCGGCTGCGCGGAACAAGGCGCGACCGCCCTGACCGTCATCACGCGAGGAGATGTAATGACCTGTTGCCAGAACATCGGCACCAAGGTCCCGTGCCGTGTCGAAGAGATCAGCAAATTTGATGTGCTGATTGCAAGCCACGCAGGGAATGGGTGTCTCGCCTGCGACATAGCTGCGCGCGAAAGGATCAATCACTTTCTCCCGAAAGCGCGATTCATAATCGAGCACATAATGGGGAATGCCGAGCCGCTCGCAGACGCGGCGCGCATCGGCAATGTCCTGACCCGCGCAGCAAGCCCCCTTGCGATGGGTGGCGGCGCCATGATCGTAAAGCTGCAATGTGACGCCGACGACGTCATAGCCTTCGCGCTTGAGCAGAGCGGCCACGACAGAGGAATCGACGCCGCCTGACATGGCCACCACGACGCGCGTGTTGGCAGGCTCGCGGGCGAGGCCAAGCGAGTTGATCTTGTCCCGGTTCAAGGCCGGGGGGGCATTGGCGGCGATCTGGTCCATAAGGCCCTCTTGAGAGCGGTGAGGAAAACCTCAAAAGGCGGGCAAATGCAACCGTTCTGGCAGCCGCCCCGCGGGCTTGTGAGCGGGATGACTGGTCAAGCCTATGGTTAAGAGCCTCTGACCTTGTGTCCCGAATGGGCACGGATGGGCGGGGGGCGGCAAGACTTTGGCAAGAAAACAGGCCTTTTTTGCAAGGATTGGAGAGGCTTCTGAAAGGGGCCACTTAGGCAAATCTTAAAATGCTCCGGTTAGTTTGGGCTCTATCGGAAGCGTTTCGAGTAGCGAGTGCGTAACATGACAGAAGCCCACCGTCCGAGGGTCAAATATGTCATCGGGCCCGACGGTAGTCCGCTCACCATTGCCGACCTGCCCCCGGTCGATACCAAGCGCTGGGTCATCCGCCGCAAGGCTGAGGTGGTCGCAGCCGTGCGTGGCGGTCTGCTCTCCCTGGAGGAGGCTTGCAGCCGTTACACGCTGACCGTTGACGAGTTTTTGAGCTGGCAGATGTCCATTGACCAGCATGGACTGGCGGGTTTGCGGACCACGCGGATCCAGCAATATCGCCAGTAACAGTTCCAGTGTGAAGCAACAGAACGCGCCGGATTACTCCGGCGCGTTTTGCTTTGGCGGTTCGGCAGCGACTGCCTCGCGCGACACCTTACCCAGTTGCGACCGCTCGAACAGAATGATCACCGGGATCGACAAAGCGAGCGGGATGATGAGGTAGAAAAGCCGCCAGACGAGCAGGGCTGCAAAGACGGCCGTGGCGGGCACACCGGGCATGATGGCAAGGAACACGGCTTCCATCACGCCAACCCCGCCCGGCACTTGCGAGAGAAGACCGGCGGAGAACGACAGAAGGAACGCGCCCAAAACCACATGGGCGCCGGGATTTCCTTCCGCAGGAAGCGCGAAATAGATGATGCCCGCCGCGCCGATCAGCTCAATGGGGGCGGCCAGATATTGGCGCGCCACAATCGGCATACGCGGATAGACGAGACGGAAATTGCCGATCTTGAGCGGAGGCAGTTTCATCCACGCGCCGAATGTGTAGAGCGCGCAAAAGCCCAGCAATCCTGCGCCCACAATCCGCGCAGCCGTATCACCGATGCCGAAATGTTGCGACAGCGATGTAAGCGGGCGAATGATTTCCGGCTCAAAGAGCAGAACCAGTCCCAAAAGGATGATCGTGCCGAAGGCAAAGGTGAAGGAGCACAGGGCCACCAGCACTGCGACTTCAGCCGGGCTCAACCCTTTCGCCGTATAAGCGCGCAGGCGCACCATGCCGCCTGAAAAAACCGACGCGCCAATATTGTGCGACAGCGCATAGGTCACGAAGGAACAGGTGGAGATGTAGAGGAACGAAATACCGCGTTCCTTGCCAAGATGAATAAGCGCGATGCGGTCGTACCAGGCGAGCGCCACATAGGCCAGAAGCGTCGAGGCGAAGGCCAGAAGATAGCCTTGCGGGGGGATCACTTCGAGCTTTGCCCAGATCACGGTCGCAATGATCTTGATGTCACCCCACAGTCCGGCTTCGACCAGCAGGGACTGTACCGCAGGATCGCTGGCTGCTTCAGCTGCCAGCTTCTCATACAGAAGCTTCACCGAGAGGACGACAGCGACGAGGCCGACAATCGGCCAGATGTAATCGAGATAGCGCTTCATTCGTGACCGCTTGAGCGAGGCCGGAAGGCCCCGGCGCGGTCATCCCTGCACGTTCAGGGGCTGGCTTGCAAGCCGGGACACGCATTCCTCGCGAGGTCGTGTCCCGCCTCTTTTGCGCCGGGCTTAGCGAAGCCCAATCATGTCAGGGTCTTGGCGGTCGCGTCCCATGTCACCGAGGCGCTCGCCTTTTTCCCGGCCCTCAAGGCTCTGCACCTTGGCCAGTTCTTCAAGCGCCTCGCCATGAAGCGCCTTGGCGTCGTCGAGCTGGTTGCGCAGGTCTTCGATCGACTGGCGCAGATTGTCCCGCCGGCCCCGCGCGGCGCGCGCATAGGTCGAATAGGCAAAGTGGCTCTGGTCGGAGATGCCGCTGCGCTGCTCCTCGGCAGCAATCTCGCGATCCAGATCGCCAGCCATGCGGGTGAATTCCGCGATCATGGTTTCGATCTGCACCACACGACGGCGCTTCTCATCGGCCTGGAACCGCTTCAGACGGATCAGGGTATCCCGCGACTTCATACGCATACTCCGCGACGCAGGTGAATGACTGCCGGGGCCGGGAGGCTCCGGCGGATGAATAGATTCCGCGAGACAGAGAGATCATGGCGCATGGAAGTTGATCCTTTCTTACTCGAAAGGGGGTGACGAAAAGATTCGCGCCGTTCCATGTGATTCTCTGCCGCATTAACCCGCTGGTAACGCCAAGAGCGCTTAATAAGCGGGTCAGCCTGCATTTATCCCCTGATCGGGGCCGTCTCGTGTCCGCAGGAGGGCTTTGCGAATCGAGGCGAGTCGCAAGAGTCACTTAAGACTGAATCTTAAACCTTTTTATGAAGAAAATTGGGGCGCCGAAACGCCTCGATTTTCGGGCTTTTTCAGGAATTTCAAAGATTTTCGTCTTGCCCCTTGTCAGCGGGAATCACCTTTTGTTAACCATTCCTCGTTAACGTTAAGCGTGCAGATTTTGGCGGGCCGTAGCCCGTCTGGCGAAGCGCACAGGCCAAAGCTGGCGGCTTTGCGGGGCAACGTGGGGACAGAAATGCGCGTATTACTCATCGAAGACGACAGCGCGACCGCCCAAAGCATCGAACTGATGCTGAAATCCGAGAACTTTAACGTCTACACGACGGATCTCGGGGAAGAGGGCGTCGATCTCGGCAAGCTCTATGACTATGACATCATCCTTCTCGACCTGAACCTGCCGGATATGTCGGGTTATGAGGTGCTGCGCACGCTACGCGTTGCCAAGGTCAAGACGCCCATCCTGATCCTTTCGGGTCTCGCTGGCATCGAAGACAAGGTGAAGGGTCTGGGCTTCGGCGCTGACGACTATCTCACCAAGCCTTTCCATAAGGACGAGCTGGTGGCGCGCATCCATGCCATCGTGCGCCGTTCCAAGGGCCATGCGCAGTCGGTCATCGCGACAGGCGATCTCGTCGTCAATCTTGACCAGAAGACGGTGGAAGTCGGCGGTGTGCGCGTGCATCTGACCGGTAAGGAATATCAGATGCTCGAACTGCTCTCGCTGCGCAAGGGCACGACGCTGACCAAGGAAATGTTCCTCAATCATCTTTATGGCGGCATGGATGAGCCTGAATTGAAGATCATCGACGTCTTCATCTGCAA
>CAZLBA010000083.1:11098-13619 GCA_964557555.1 uncultured Beijerinckia sp. | reverse complement strand
GCACATAATCGCAACCTGCCTTGGCCAGATCTGCGATTTCTTCCTGATAGCCTTTGGCGATGTCGTCCCAGAATTCCTGCATGTCAGGATAGGCCGTCTGATCAACCAGTTTGCGACCGCCACGCACATGGAGATAAGTGGCCGATGGCATACAGAATTTCGCAGTCTTGGTTGTCGCTGATTTCAGGAATGCAAAATGATCAATCATGATGGGTTTGGAGCGGCGCACCTTGCCATTCACACAGAGCATGGATCGGGTTTCAGCCGTCTCGCCGCCCTTTCCATGGAACTTGACCGCATAATTGGAATGCGTCGGTACGATGCCGTCGAAACCGGTGAGGAAATCCGTGTGCCACATGGCGCGACGGAACTCGCCATCGGTCACAGATTGCAGCCCGACACTTTCCTGCAGCTTCACCACGTCGCGAATGCAGCGGTCTTCAATCGCGCGCAAATCGGCAGCGGTCATTTCACCGCTCGCCGCCTTGGCGCGTGCATCCTTCAATTCCTGCGGGCGCAGCAGGCTGCCAACATGGTCAGCGCGGAAAGGTCCTTTGGGCATGGCTTCCTCCTTAAATCGGTTGGGCCATCAAATCGCGCAGCACCGCGTTGAGGGCTTCCGGTTGTTCCACCGGCACGAAATGGCCGCTGTCTTCAATGACCGTCAGTTTGGCTCCGGGAATCAGTTTTGCAAAGGCCTCATGCTGGGCCACTGTGCTCCATTCATCCTGACGGCCCACAGCCACGGTGACCGGCATTTTCATGGTCGGCAGCAATGGGCGCGCATCTTCACGTGTCAGCAGGGCGCGGATCTGCCCCTCGAAGATGGCGGGGGTGGCGCGGCAAACCATGGCCGTCAGAGGCTCGACAATTGCAGCATCATTGCGCCGGTCGGGATGCAGCATGGGGGGCAACCAGACAGAACAGAGCGCATTCATGCCACGCTTGTTGGCAAGGTCGATGAGCGCCTGACGCTTTTCAGCTTCACCTTCCGCCACAGGCGTCACGCCAGTGTCAAGCAGACACAAGCGTGCAATCCGCTCAGGCTGCATCCGATACATCTGCAGGGCGACGCGGCCACCCATTGAGAAGCCGCAGACCGAGAAGCGCTCCGGTGCATCCTTGAACACATGTTCGGCCATCATGGTCATGCTGTCGCAGCCGAAGAAATCCAGCACGCGCACATGATAGTCAGTCTTCAGCGCGGCGATCTGCTTTTCATAGGTATAGGCATCACACAGAAGGCCGGGCAGGAGATAGAGCGTTTCTTTGGACATCGTGTCTTTCACTCAAAGCTTGAGGAGTGTTCGCGCATTGCCCGACAAGAATTTGCGCATGTCGGTTTGCGAGATTTGCAGTGTGTCGAGCCAATCCATCGCGGGTTTGTTGGCTACGAATGGATAGTCCACCGAGAACATCACATGGTCGATGCTCATCTCCATCATGGAGCAGACAAGCGCGGTGGTGGAGAAGTGGCCGCTCGTTGTGATGTAGAAGTTTTTCGTGAAGATATCGCGGAAATTCACTTCCTCATGGCCGGGACGCTTCAGGGCCTGATCAATGCGCCACAACTGATAGGGCAATGTCTCACCGAAATGGCCCAGAATGATGTTAAGCTTGGGGTGCTTCTTGAACAGGCCGCTCAGAATGAGACGAATGGCCTGTGTCGCGGTTTCAACCGTATAGCCCCAGGCTGCCCGAACGACTTGCGGATAGTCCTTCGCATATTTGTCGTAATAGGCAGCAGAGACCGCACGATCAGGGAAAGAGGGGTGGAAATAAATCGGCACGCCCAGCTTTTCCGCCGTCTCAAAGATCGGCCAGAAACGTTCATCATCATGAAACATGCCATTGGTGAGGCCGCAGATCATCGCGCCCACCATGTTGAGCTCTTTCACGCAACGTTCCAGTTCGCGTGCCGCTGCTTCCGGATGGGCGGTCGGCAAGGCTGCAAAGCCTGCAAAGCGGGTTGGATGGCGCGAGACGGCTTGTGCCAAACGGTCATTGACGCGCTTGGTCAGATCAACCGCGATGGTGGGATCAAGCTTCTGTGCAGAAGGGGCGCCGTGCGAGAGCACCTGAATATCAATGCCCGCCTCGTCCATCTCCTTCAGGCGCAAGTCACCGAGGTCATAGAGACGCTTCAGCATGTCCTCGGACCGGTTGCCTTCAGCGCCTTGCAGCTGGGCGGCAAGCTCCTTGTCCCAGTAATGTTCTTCAAGAGCGATGACGGGAATTTTCTTGTACATGGGCGACCCCCTCCAATAGCGCTTCAGCGCTTCGACAGGTCTTATAGAGCCTGCGGGCGGGCGTCACAAATGCCCCCCTGTTGACGGTTCATGCGTGCCCGGCCACTGTGGGTGCCAATACGAACAAGGGGTGAGAAACGTGCTCAAGCGGGTTCAATGTGTCTATTACACCGTCACGAATATGGATCGGGCCGTTGCCTTCTATGAGGGCACTTTTGGGCTGAAGCTGAAGTTTCGCGATGGCGATCGCTGGGCGCAGTTTGACGCTGGCA
>CAZLBA010000083.1:0-11053 GCA_964557555.1 uncultured Beijerinckia sp. | reverse complement strand
GCGAGCCCTGAAGAAAGCGCCTCGCTCGATGGTGGCGCAGTGACGGCGCTTGAGGTTGATGACCTCGCCCCATATGAGCAAAAGCTCACCAGCGCGGGTTGCGAAATCGTGCAGCGGCGCGACATGGGCAGCCATGGGCGCGTGCTCGCCTTCCGGGATCTCGACGGCAATATTGTTCAGCTCTTTGCGAAAGCTGCGGGCTGATTAGCCCGCGCGTCGCTCGGCAGCATCCATATTGGCGCTCATGCGCAGAAGGAGCGAATGCAGTTGCAACAGCTCCTGCTCGCTCATACCAGCCATGAGATGGCGTTCGCTCTTTGAGCCGATTTCCTGACAGCGGCGTGCGACTTCGCGTCCCTTCTGCGTCAGGCGCACCTCGATAGAGCGGTTGTCATTGCGCGCACGCTCGCGCTCGATCAGCCCCTGATCAGCCAGACTGCGCAAGAGATGCGAGAGGGCGGTGGCTTCAAGGCCGACAGCCTGAGCGAGCGCGGAGCAGCGCAGGCCCGATTGCTCAGCCAGGAAAACAAGCACCCGTGCGCCTTGCGCGCCGAGCCGCAGGCCCGTGAGGCCGCGCACTGTTTCACGCCCCAGTCGCGAGACGAGCGAACTCATGAGCAAGGGCAGATTGGCCGAAGCCTGTGCCTCGATGTGATGATGTTGATTCATGTTCCTCCCCCACCGTTCGTCCGGTGTTATTTGGCGGAGGCGGGCAGCCCCCGCTGACGCTTTTTGAAAGCGTCAAGCGAAAGGCTAGCAGAGGAAATTGGGGCCGACAACTGGTCGGCCCCTTTAGCATTTCGGCTAAAGCTTCTCAGCCAGGAATCGCATAATGCGGGGGGCAACGAAGGCTGGGAAGCTGCCGGGCTCATCCAGCGGATCATGGATCCAGAAATGCCCCGTATCCACCGTGGCCGTTCGCACAAAGACATCGGCCCGCTTCAGCGCATCGCGGAAGCGCTCGGACTGGCTTACGGGCTCGACAATATCATCACGCGTGCCCCACGCCATGAAGAAGGCGATCTGGGTGGCCTTTTTCGTGATGTAGTTGATGGGTGAGGCCTTGTGATAGGCAAAGCGATCCTCAAGCGCGCTGAGCCCCAGGAAGATCTCACAAAGATTGCCCTTGGGCGCGAGGATATGGTCGAATTCCCACTGGGCGACCAGATCGAAAATGCCGTAGATCGGCACGCAGACTTTCACATTGGTGCTGACGCCGGGATAGGCATCCTCAGGCTTGCCTGCAAATTCGCTATTGTCCCCTGCCAATGCGACGAGCGCGGCGAGATGGCCGCCTGCAGAATCGCCCATCACGCCTAGCCGGGCGGGGTCGATTCCATATTCACCGCCCTTGCTGCGGATGAATTGCACCGCCGCACGCGCATCATGCACGGCGGCAGGATAGAGATTCTTCGGCGCGAAACGATAGGTCACCGCGAAGACTGCAATGCCCTGCTGGGCGAGATAGGGGCCAAGGCGTGCATAGCTCTTCGGCCCACCGCGCTGCCACGCGCCACCATGGATGGCAATCACGCAAGGTGCATTGGGCTTGTCGGCGGGCAGATAAAGATCGCCAGCCAAAGCAGTCTCGCCACGCCGGACGAATTCCAGATCCCTGATGACTTTGACGTCCGCACCGCTCATTCAACTGCCTCCCGTTTGGCTTTGCATTTGGTCCATTTTCGCAAAGCCAAGACGGGAGGACAAGGGCAGACTTTGTTCGGTTTAAGGGGCAATCGCCTTGCGGCCGCGCTCGACAATATTGGGCGAGGAGCTGAAAATCTGCTCCACCACTTCCTGCACCTTGGCGCCATTCAGTGGGTCAATATTGAGCTGGGCCTTCTCAGCATCAGCCCGGAACTCCGGGTCCGCCATCGCCTTCATGAAAGCATCGCGCAAGATCTTCACACGATCGGCGGGCACTTCTGCAGGCACCAGAAACATGCGGCTGAAGACTTGCTGTGCGACGATCATATCCACCACAGGGCGATCTGCGGCGGACACGAATTTGGAGAAATTCGGAACGCCCATCTTGGTCAGCTCAGGATCATCATTGATGCCGAATTGAACGATGATGTTGATCTGCTTGTCTCTCAGCCATTGGCTGCGTGCAGCCTTGATGGTGGACCAATCAAAGCCGCACAGGCCTTCCACTTCGCCGCGCTCCATTGCAAGGAACATATCGGCGCCGCCCTGATAGCCAGAGACCATCTGGAATTGGGTTTTGGCCAGAGCATTGGACAGGAGCGTGTAGTCACGGGATGAGCCGCCTGACTGAGAGGCGCCGACGACGGCCTTCATCCTGGTCGCATCTTCAAAAGTTTTCACTTTCGATGTGTGGAAGGTTGCGCAAATGCGGGCGCCCGTTTCAGCGGTACCCAGATATTGGAAGCGGCGCGGATCAAATCGCGGTTTCACGCTTTCCAGCAAGGGGGCCATGACGGCGCCGGGAAAGATCGAGCCGATCACCGTACCGTCCTTTGCGGCCTGTGCTTCCATATATTCGGCCGCCTTCATGCTGCCTGCGCCGGGCATGTTTTGCACGATGCTGTCGGGCTTGCCCGGCACATGTTTGCCAATATGGCGCGCCAGCACGCGCACATAAGTATCAAGTCCCGCGCCTGCGGTGCCGCCCACCACAAAGGTCAGGCGCTTGCCTTCGTAAAAGTCGTTTGCGCTGGCAGGCATTGCCGACAGCGCAAAGGCAAGACCAAGGCCCGACGCCATCATTTTGCTGCGGGTGAAACCAAAGATCGAACTGAACGTCATGCCCGTCATCTTCTCCTCCCTCGCGAAACCTGTTTCTATTGCCGTTGTGGACTGACCCTCGTTTAACTATTGCCCGGCATCATGGTTGTGCAGCCACCATCGACAAAAAGGGCTGCCCCAATGATGAAGGAGCTTTCCTCCGAAAGGAGAAAGAGCGCTGCATTGGCAAGATCGCGCGGCACGCCGGGACGACCTGCCAAATTTACAACGGGGCGCGAGGGGTCGAACTCATCCTTGCCGACAGGGGAGCCAATCTTGTTGGGCACAACCGCATTAACGCGGATCTTGTGCTCGGCAAGCTGAATGGCTTGCGACTTGGTGAGATTGACGAGCCCACCTTTGGCAGCGGTGTAAGCGGTTGCGCGATTGCGACCGAAATAGCCGGAGGTTGAACTGACATTGACGATGCGGCCGGCGGTCTTGTTGGCGATCATGACTTTCGCGACTTCCCGCGTCAGCAGAAACGGCGCGGTCAATGTGATGGCCAGCACGCGGTTCCATTCGGATGTCGCAAGATTGAACATATCCTTGTTGTCGGAGATGGCGGCATTGTTGACCAGCATGTCGATGCGGCCGAAAGCCTTCTGCACCGCTGCAACACAGCCTATGATGGCTTCTTCAGAAGCGACATCGCAGCCAAACCATTTGGCCTGTCCACCGGCAGCCACAATGTCATTGGCAACCTTTTCGCCCCGCGTCTGGTCGATATCAATGACCGCAATGGTTGCGCCATGTTCTGCGAGCAGTTTTGAGACATCCTCTCCGATGTTGCGGCCAGCACCTGTGACCATCGCAACTTGACCTTTGAACCTCATCTCATCCTCCCAGACCGTGTTCGGTGCATTACGCAAGAAGTTGTCTCATCTTTTCCTGATTCATGCCCTTCATCAGCTGATCGACGAGAGCTGCCAGCGGCACTGGACATTTGGCGTCTTGCGCGAGATCGAGCGCGACATCCATGTCTTTCTCCGCCCATTTACCGGTGCTCTGGCCCCATCGCGATAGTGACCAGTTTGCGCCACTCGAATATTGCAAGGCATCAATCATCTTGGGGATGTCGGCGCCCATCTTCTTGGCAAAGGTCAGGGCTTCGAAATTGGCCGACATACAGGCCCAGAGCAGCATATTATTGATCGTCTTGGTGAGCTGGCCCATACCGGCAGCGCCCACATGCATCACATTCGCACCAAAGCACTGCATGACAGGCTTTGCTTTCTCAAAGGCGTCCTGCTTGCCGCCGCAAAAGACGGTCATGGTGCCATTGTTGCAGGCTTCCTGACCGAGCACGACGGGCGTGTCGAGAATCTCGATGCCCTTCGCATTGCAGATTGTCTCCAGCTCTTTGGCTGTATCAACGGAGCAGGAGCTGGCGACGCAGATGACCGAGCCCTTTTTCATACGGTCCAGCATTCCGGATTTGACGATGACGTCCTCTACCTGTGCATCGGTTGCGACCATCACGACGACGACTTCGGCCACGGCGCCGATCTCGGCAGGGCTTGCAGCAATCTTGACGCCCACAGCTTGCGCTTGCTCATTCATCTTTGGGTTCACATCGAGCCCATAGACCTCATAGCCCTTGTTCACCATGTGGCGTGCCATCTGATAGCCCATGGCGCCCAAGCCGATCATGGCGGTGGTCTTTACGCTCATTCTGTCCTCCCTAGACCTTGCTGGCACGAAGCGCGGCTGTGCCAGCTTCATCGAGTTGATATTTGCGGCCCTGGCGAGTGAGCGCGACAGCATAATCGCGGCGCGCCGCTTCCTCGCTGACATAGCCTTCATTCACATCACGCAGCACGAGTTGCGGATCGCGCTGGCGCGCATCGCCCAGGCCCCCGCCGCCGGGCGTATCAAGGCAGAATGTGTCTTCGCCCTTGAGCGGATAATCGGCATAGCGGGTGGGCAAGCGCTTCTCATCGGCGCGGCCGGGATTGACGACGATGTCACCCGTGCGCCCCTTGCCGCCACCGGCTGCGCCATTGGGTGCAATGACATGTTTGGTAGAGCGAATGGAGAAGCGCGCATCCTGCAGATTGAGATATTCACGGCGAATGCCCAGCCCGCCACGGAAGGCGCCGATACCACCTGAGTCGCGGATCAGTTCAAAGCGCATGACACGGGTGGGGAACTCGCTTTCGATGATTTCAATCGGAGCGATTTTCGCATTGGACTGATTGACCGATGTGCCCGATGCGCCGTCCTTGCTCGCCCGCGCACCACCGCCGCCACCCAGAATTTCATATTGCACATAGCTCTGGCCTGCTTTGGTGCTGCGTCCGCCTAAAATGATGGAGCGACTGCCGCAGCCATCTGCACGCGCCTTTTGCGGCACGATATTGACGAGGGCGGCAAAAACCGCCTCCACGGTTGCATGTACCGTTGGATTGTAGGTGTTGAGCGGCGCCGGAAAGCGCGGATTCATCACGCTGCCATCCCGCACCTTGATGTCGAAAGCGCGCATCAATCCGCTATTGATGAAGATATGCGGATCAACAAGGGCGATGAGGCAATAGGCAATCGCGCCGCGCACCAGTGGCGGGCGAATATTGGCAGGGCCAACCGTTTGATCATCGCTGCCGGTGAAGTCAAAAGTGATCTCCTCACCCTTCTTCTCCACGACGACATGGATCTTCACCGGCTGATTGAGCCGCACGCCGTCATCATCGACAAAGCGCTCGGCCTCATAGCGCCCATCATTCCATTCCGCGATGGCGGCTTTCATGCGCAGGCGTGAGAGATCAAGCAAGCGCTCGAAACTGGCCAGCGTTTTCTCGCGGGTGAATTTGGCGGTGAGTTCTTGCAAGCGCTGCTCGCCCAAGCGGCTTGAGCCCAATTGTCCGCGAATATCACCCAAGACCAATTCGGGTGTGCGGCTATTGGCGCCGATGATGCGCTCAATGTCGCGCTGCGGGTGGAATTTGCGTTGATAGCGCACGGGCGGCAGATGCAGACCCTCATTGAAGATCTCTTTCGCCTGACCTGAGCAAGAGCCCGGCACAGGCCCGCCGATATCGCTCTTATGCGCAATCGAACCGCAGAAGGCGATCAGTTCCCCATCTGCAAAGACAGGCGTGATGACGCACATGTCGGGCGCATGGGGGCTGCCACCTTCATAGGGGTGGTTGATGAGGAAGGCATCGCCTTCTTCAATATCGTCGTAAGTGCGGATGATTGCCTGACAGCAGGCCGGAAAAGAGCCGATATGCAGGGGCAGCACGACATGCTGCGCCACCACATCGCCATGTGCATCCATGATCGCGCAAGAAGCGTCCTGACTTTCGCGCACAATGGTTGAATAGCCAGTGCGGAAGAGGGAGTTTTGCATCTCCTGCACTATGCCATCAAGACTAGCCTTGATGATTTCGAGTTCCACCGCATCGGGCTTTTTCGACGTCATCATGTCAGCCTCCGATGCTGATGATCATGTTGCGGTAGTCATCAATGCGCACCGATTGACCGGGCGGGATGACGGTGGTGCAATCAAGTTGATCGACAAGGGCAGGGCCTGAAAAAGTCGCGCCCACATCAAGCTTCTCGCGTTGATAGACGGGACATTCGAGCGTCTTGCCATCAAATCGTGCAGGCCGCATCTCGCGCAGCGCATCCTTCAATGTGGCCCCGGTGGGCTTGAATTTCGGCAGTTCAACTGGTGGCACCCGGCCCACACCGCGCAGGCGGTAAGAGACGATTTCGACGGGTTCATTGGGGGCCGTGTGGCCGAAGGTCTTGCGGTGTTCTTCGTCGAAGGCTGCGCGCAGCTTTTGCAGATCGCCTGCTTTCAAAGGTGCAGGGCAGGGGAGTGTCATCTCATAGCCCTGACCTGCATAGCGCATATCAAGTGCATATTCGATGGCGCTTTGCGCGTCTGTGAAATGTTCTTGTGCGAGATCGGCACGCGCTTGCGCCTCCAGCTCGGTAAACACGCCATTCACTTGCGCTTCGGATGCATTGGCAAGGGCTGTGAGGCGCGATCGGATATAGTCATGTTTCACATCCGACATCACAAGGCCCATGGCCGAATAGACGCCGGGATAAAGCGGCACGATCACGCCAGCCATGCCGAGATCTTGCGCGATGCGACTTGAGTGAAGCGGGCCAGCGCCGCCAAAAGCGAGCAACATGAAATCGCGCAGATCATGGCCGCGCATGGTGGAGATTGCCTTGCAAGCCTCCTGCATCTTCACATTGATGATGCGCACAATGCCTTCGGCGGCATCTTCAATGCTCATGCCAAGCGGCTTTGCGACGGCATCGTGAATGGCTTTGCGCGACGCTTCGACATCAAGCTTCATCTTGCCGCCGAGAAAATTATCGGGACTGAGATAGCCAAGCACGAGATTGCAATCGGTGATGGTGGGCTGCGTGCCGCCGCGCATATAGCAAGCAGGGCCGGGCACTGCGCCCGCACTTTGCGGGCCGACGATCAATTCGCCAAAGCGATCCACATGAGCGAGTGTGCCGCCGCCAGCGCTCACTGTGTTGATGTCGATCATCGGCAGCGCGACATCGCGACCCTCGACCTTGCCGCGATTGGAGATCGAGGGTTCGCCATCCTTGATCAAGGCGACATCGCAACTGGTGCCGCCCATGTCGAAAGTGATGAGATTTTGAAAACCCGTGGTGCGGCACGCATGGACGCTTGCCGTAATGCCGCCTGCAGGGCCGGAGAGAACCGTTGCCACGGCCTTTTTGGCGGTCGCGTCGAAAGTGGACATGCCACCATTCGACTGCATGATGTATTTTTGCGGTGTGACAACGCCTGCGTCTTTCAATCGCGCGTCGAGATTGGCGATGTAACGGGCGAGGATGGGTTGCAGATAAGCGTTAATGACCGTGGTGGATAGGCGGTAATATTCGCGGATCTGCGGCACGATTTCGCTGGAGAGCGAAACGCTGCAATTGGGCATCTCTTCTGCGATGATAGCGCACACGCGCTCTTCATGGTGAGGCGCAAGGAATGAGAAGAGCAGGCAGACTGCAATCGACTGCACGTCTTCTTCGCGCAGATCGCGGATTGTCTGGCGCAGGGCCTCTTCATCAAGCGGCAGCAGCACTTCGCCATCAAAGGCGACACGCTCCACGGCCTCGCCGGTGCGGCTTGGGGGCACCAGCATTTCCGGGCGGTCATAGAGAATGTCGAAGATCGCTGGACCATGGGGGCGCGATTGTTCGGCCACTTCATAGATGCCGCGAAAGCCTTGCGTCACGATGAGGCCGGTGCGCACACCCTTGCCTTCCAAGAGCGCATTGGTGCCGACCGTGGTGCCGTGACAGAAATAGCGAATATCGGCTGGCGCCACGCCGCGTGAGATCAGCTCTTCCACACCTGCCAGAATGGCGCGGGAAGGGTCATCGGGCGTGGAAGGAAATTTCGCGATGGAGACTTCTCTGGTCTCGTCATTCACATAAACGAAGTCGGAAAAAGTGCCGCCCGTATCGACGGTCAAACGGTATTGCGCCATTGCCCCAGCGTTTCCTGTTCCCTGTTGGCCGCTTCCGACCTTGATCCCATGAAGGATTCACAAAACTTACGGCAGGCGCGGCCTCAGGTAAACAGAGCCAGCTTGTGGCAAGGTGGCGATTGAACGAATCGTGAGGGGGACCCTGTGGAGGATGACAATCAAGCGCAGGCACGTCGCCGGGTGAGCCTTGGCGCGATTGCCAGCGTCTTTCTGCAAGTGGGGGCCTTCAGCTTTGGGGGCGGCGTAACAGGCTGGATGCACCGCATCACGGTCACGCAAAAGGGGTGGCTGACGGAAGGGCAGTTTTTGTCAGGGCTGGCTTTGGGTCAGGTGCTGCCTGGAGCCAATGTCTCGAATATGGCGGTCTATATTGGCCAAGTGCTTCGTGGGCCGGCTGGAGCGCTGGTGGCGCTCTTTGCCGTTTTGACGGGCCCCTTTTTCCTCGTGATCGCCCTTGCCTCGGTTTATGACGACATCATCAAGCTGCCTTTTTTCCATTCGGCCATGGACGGGATTGCTGCTGCGGCGGTCGGCATGGTGTTGCGCATGGGTTTTGCCGGGGCCTCGCATGGCTGCCGTAGCGTGAGCATGGGCGGCATGGCTTTCGCTGTCTTTGTCGCGATTGGCATTTTCCAATGGCCCTTGGTGCCGGTGGTTCTGGTCGCCGCCCCGCTCAGCGTGGCATTGGCCTGGCCGAGGGAGAAGCGCGATGCGTGATCATCCCCTCGTCGGCCTCACCATCGTGCTCGTGCCTTTTTCACTGCTGTCGGTGGGCGGCGGGCCGAGCATTTTTGCCCCCCTGCAGCGCGAGGCGGTGGATGTGATGCAATGGGTCACAGCGCGCGAATTCATTGACATGTTTTCGATTGCGCGCGTGGCGCCGGGGCCGGGGGCCATGCTTGCCACGCTGATTGGCTGGAAAGTGGCGGGCTGGATCGGCGCGCTTGTCGCCACGCTCGCTTTGTTTCTGCCAGCCTCGCTGCTGTGCATCTTTCTCGCACGCGCCTATGACCGCTATCGTGGCCGCAACTGGCATACGGCGCTGGAGCGCGGGCTTGCCCCCATTGCGGTTGGGCTCGTTCTGGCGGGGGCGGTCTCCATCATCGGCCTGACGGGCAATCAGCCCTTGGTCTGGATCAGTGCGGTGGGGGCGAGCCTGTGGCTCACCTGGCGGCGCAAGTTGCATCCCTTTGTGGTGCTCTTTGCGGGCGCGGCATTGTTTGTCGCGGCTGAATTTGCTGGTATCTGGCCATATCAATCCTGAAGCCTTTGGAGACCCCATGGACAAGATCATCGTCGAAGATGTCAGCCTCGAAGAGTTGAAAGCGGGACTGGCAGATGGCTCCATCGCGCTTGTTGATGTGCGCGAACCTAATGAGTGGGAGGCAGGACGCATTCCCGGCGCAACGCTCAACGCGCTTTCGGTTTTTGATCCGGCCGCGCTGCCACCGCAAAAGCCCGGCCAGCGCGTTGTGCTGCATTGCCGCTCCGGTCGCCGTTCGATCACCGCGCTTGGTCTGGCGCAGGCGGCGGGGCGTATGGATGTGCGGGCCCATTTCACCGGCGGTATGCTCGAATGGGCGGGCGCGGGTGAAAAGGTGCTGGTGGATTAGGGCTTTCCTTTTCCCCAGTTTGCGGACGCAGCGGAATGGGCTAGCTAAAGCTCTGAAGTTCTTGAAGGAGATTCCGAGCATGCTGCGTTCCGCTATTGCACTTGTTGCGCTTGTGTGTGGGTCCATGGTCGCGCTTGCCCAGAGCGATGTCATCACCGCCCGCAAAAATCTGATGAAGCAGTTGGGTGATGCAGGTGATGAGCTGGTGCGGATGGACAAGGGCCAGGCGCCTTTCGATCTCGCCAAGGTTCAGGCCTATCTGAAGGCCTCTGTGGAAGCTGCGGAAACGGGTCCGAAGCTTTATCCCGACACCTCGAAGAACGGCGACACGCGCGCTGCACCCAAGATCTGGGAAACGCCTGATGACTTCGCCGCGAAATGGGCCAGCTTCGGCAAGCTTGCGCGGGAGGCCCAGACCAATGTGAAAGATGAGGCCAGTTTCAAAGCCTCTTTTGCAACCATTGATCGTTCCTGTGTCGATTGTCATCGCAGCTATCGCCTGCGTCGTCAGTGATGAGAATTCGCGCGCTGGCAGCCTTGGTTACTTTGGGTGCGGGACTACTCGCGCTCTGGGTGATCGCTGCGCCAGCGCCGCTCATCAGCAGTGCATTGCACGATGGTGATGCCCAGCGTGGCAAGCTCATCTTTGATGCCGGCGGCTGTGGCTCTTGCCACATGACGAAGGGGCGGGAGGATCGGCTGCAACTGGGTGGTGGGCGCGAATTGAAATCACCCTTTGGTGTCTTTGTTGCGCCCAATATTTCTCCGCATATGCGCGATGGAATCGGCAGCTGGCAAGCGAGCGATCTGGCAAATGCGATGAAACGCGGCGTCTCTCCCAAGGGCGAGCATTATTATCCGTCTTTTCCCTATACGACCTATGCCAAGTCGCGTCTGGAGGACATAGCCGATCTCATGGCCTATTTGCGCAGCTTGCCTGCCGTTGAAGGGCGTGCGCCAGGGCATCGCTTGGCCTTTCCTTTCAATCAGCGCTGGGCTCTTGGTCTTTGGAAGGCGCTTTATCTCGATGTTGGTGACTTGCCGAAAATCGAGGGCGAGAGCGATGAGCTTGCGCGTGGGCGCTATTTGACAGAGGCGCTTGCACATTGCGCTGAATGTCATTCCGGCCGCGATCTCTTGGGTGGGATTCGTGCTGGTGAGCGCTATGCCGGTGGGCCTGATCTGGAAGGTGATGGCTTTGTGCCG
>CAZLBA010000082.1:0-13840 GCA_964557555.1 uncultured Beijerinckia sp. | reverse complement strand
CAGCGCATAGAACTGGCCCGTGTACCACACGACCGCCTGACCCGCGACAAGGCCAAGCAAGGCAATGACCGCAAAGCGAGCATTCTTCCATTGACCGAAGGCTTCTGACAGCGGCGCCTTAGATTGCGTGCCTTCTTCCTTCATCTTCTTGAAGGCGGGGCTCTCTTCCATCTGCAAGCGAATCCACAGCGAAATGGCGAGCAGGAAGATCGAGAGCAGGAAAGGAATACGCCAGCCCCAATCAGCGAAGTCCTTTTCGCCCATATAGCTGCGCACTGACAAGATCACCATCAGCGAGAGCAGAAGGCCGAGTGTTGCGGTCGTCTGAATCCAGCTGGTGAAATAACCACGGCGACCGGGCGGGGCATGTTCTGCGACATACACAACGGCGCCGCCATATTCACCGCCCAGAGCAAGACCCTGCAACATGCGCAGGAGGATGAGCGTAACAGGTGCAAGCCAGCCGATCTGATTATAGGTCGGCAACAAACCCACAATGAAGGTCGAGGCACCCATGATGACGATGGTCATCAAGAAGGTGTATTTGCGACCCACGAGGTCACCGAGGCGGCCGAAGAAGAGCGCGCCGAAGGGACGAACGAGGAAGCCTGCGGCGAAGGCAAGAAGCGCGAAGACGTTGCGCGTTGCTTCCGGGAAGGAGGAGAAAAACTGCGCGCCAATGATGGCGGCGAGTGATCCGTACAGATAGAAATCATACCATTCGAAAATGGTACCTGCGGAGGAGGCCAGAATGACGCGCTTCTCTTCGCGCGTCATTGGCCGAGCGCGTTCTGGCGCTTTCTGGTCGAGTGCCACAGTCATGGTCATCCCTCAGTGATTTTGCGCGGTGGTTCCCGCGCTATGAACTTAAGGGAAGCCTTAAAATTAAGCAGTCTAAGCGGCATTCACAGTCGATCACCCACACCTCACTAAGGCGTGATTTATTTTGTGATCCCCATGTGATCGCTCATGTGATCGCTTATGTCTCGACCGGCTTGGCCTCGCGGATTTTTTGCTGCCGACCAAGCCAGGCGCTCAAGCCCATCCACAAGGCGCATATGGGCAGGATGACAATGGCAATGCCTGCGAGTTTCAGCCCCAACCAGCCGAGAAAGGCATAAGACCAGCTGCCAAACTGATCGCCCGTGCGATAGACGACCGTATCAAGGAAGTTCTTCGTCTTGTATTTGTCCTCTCGTGAAACCACGGTGAACAGCATCTCGCGAGAGGGTCGGGCAAAGGCGAAATTGCCAACGCGGCGCCCGACCTGAGCCACGACCAGTATGGTGAGTGTTGGCCATAAAGCCAGAAGGCCAAAGCCCAGCAGACTGATGAGCGGCAGGGCGGATAAGGTGATCGCCACGCCAAAGCGGCGCAGGATTCGGCCTGTGGCGAAGATCTGCAAGGTGAGGGTGAGTATGTTCACCAGAAGATCAACGCGCGCAAAGAACGCCACACGTTCGGCGCGGTTTGCAAAGGCATCGCGAACGATCTCGGCCTGCTGGAAATAGATGACAGTTGAGGTGACGGAATAGATCAGCATAAAAATGCCGATCCCCAGCAGATAAGGTGACGCAAGCGTGTGGGTGAAGCCTGCCAGAACAGATCCACCCACTGGTCGATCCTCGCGCGCATCGTCAACCGGTACTTGATGGTGGAATTGCTTTGACAGACGCGTCAGACGATGCACGGCGAAAACGCCAATTTCGAGCAGCGCAATTGAGAAGAAGAGCAGATAATTCTGTCCGATCACCGACACGAGCAGTGAGGTCAGGCTTGAGCCCAAAATGGCCCCGATGGTTGCCCCGGCCGCGAATAAACCAAACAGCCGCTTGCCTTGTTCAGCATCGAAGATATCGACGATGAAAGCCCAAAACACCGATACGACGAAGAGATTGAAGACGGATATCCAGATGAAGAAGACGCGCCCGGTCCATACATGATGTTCGCTCGGCGCAAATTCGAGATAAAGCGCGAAACAGAGCAGATTGAACATGAAGAACCGGTAGGAGACCGTAATAAAGGTCTGGCGCGGAAATTTCTTCACGAGCATCGCAAAGAGCGGATTGGCTGCCAGCATTGCCAGCAAGGTTCCGGTGAACAGCCACGGCAGTTTATCAACGCCCCCTGCAATTCCCATCTCGTCGCGGATGGGACGCAAAACATAATAGGCGCTCATCACCGAGAAGATGAACAGGCAAGACAGCAGAACGGCCCCGAATTCTTCGGGGCGGACCTGCAAGCTGCGGTTTGCATAAGCGCGAAGACGGCTCACACCCACAGGTGTCTCAGAGGCCGTCAATGAACTGCTCCATCTTCTTGCGCAATGCCGCATCAGGCATACGGCCCTGCGCAGCCCCCGCATTGTCCATCACATAGTCAGGCCTTGCCATGCCCGGCATGGTGCAGGTGACGCTGGGATGCGAGACAATATATTTCAGGAAGAATTGCGCCCAGCTCTTGCAGTCAAATTCTGCCGCCCAGTCCGGCATGGGTTTGCCTTGTACGGCGCTGAACAGTCGTCCGCGGCCAAAAGGCAGATTGACCATGACGGCCATGCCGCGCTCCCTTGCGAGCGGCAGGATGCGTTCATCTGCATTGCGATTGTCGAGAGCGTAATCAATCTGGATGAAGTCAAGCTGCTCGCGCCGCATCATGGCTTCGAAATCGGCATATTGATTGTCGAAGGATGTTGTCACGCCGATATAGCGGATGCGTCCCTGTTGCTTGAGATCGCGCAGGGTCTTCAGATGCACATCAAGATCACGCAGATTATGTACGGCCAGCAGGTCGATCTTGTCTGTCCGCAGTTTCTTGAAGCTCTGTTCGATCTGGTTGATGCCAGCCTCGCGGCCCATGATGCTGACCTTGGTTGCGAGGAAGAGGCCCTGTCGGCTCTTTTGCTCTTCAAGGATCTGGCCAACCACCGCTTCCGCAGTGCCATAGGTGGGCGAGGAGTCGATCACCGTCAGGCCGCTCGCCTTGAAAGCTTTCAGCGTTTCGCGCAGCGGCGGCATTTCGGCTTCGCCCTTCACATCCTCATAGCGGCGCGCTGTGCCAAGACCGATGACGGGGATCATCTCACCGCTCGAGGGGATTGCCTTGCGGACGAGAGAGGGGCCTTGCGCCACGGCGCTGCCCATCAGCGGCATCGCGGCCAATGCGGCGCCGGAGGCTAGAAGGTCACGGCGTGAAATCATTTTCGAGGCTCCCCCTGTCTGTGTTGCCGTTTTACGAGTCGGCATTTCCCGCGACTTTACCTCAGCAAAATGCGCTGCGAAACCGGCTGGCGGGCGAGATCCGGTTGACAGCCAAGCCAAGCTGGCCGACATGGGCATAGCAAACAAGGAGCATAGCCATGAAGCGGTTGTTGGCCATCATGATGTTGTCGGTTCTGGCCATCAGCCCCGGATTTGCCGAGGAGCAGGATAGTGAGCATCTGTTCGGCTTCACGGAGGGCTCGGATATTGGCCCAGTCGGTGAGAAAGAGCTGGAAATGGGCCTTTTCGGCCGCTTTGGGACGCGGACGGGCCGTTATTCCGCGCTCACCCAGTCGAGCGAGCTGAAATGGGGCATTGCTCCTAACTGGCGAATTGCGCCGGGACTGCATCTCGACTGGCACAGCCTGCGCAATGTGCCGGATATCCCCAACACCCATGGTCTGCGGGTCGAGGGCTTTTCCTTCGAGGTCAAGCACCGGCTGCTGGACCGCGAGAAGTCTCCCTTCGGCCTGACGCTCGCGGTGGTGCCAGCCTTCACCCGCATCAATGGAGATGGCCAGCGCGAGGCGGGCTTTGATACCCACTTCGCAGTGATCGCGGATCGCGAACTGGTCGAGGGCAAGGTCTTTGGTGCAGTCAATCTGAGCTATGCGCCGGGCTTCGGGCATCTGCCCCGCGCGACAGGCTGGTCGCCCGCCTCCGAACTCGGCCTCTCCGGCGCGCTCTCCGTCAAGCTATCAGATTCACTCTTCATGGGAGGCGAAGTGCGCCATGTGCGCAGCTATGAGGGCGCCTTTTTGAATGAGAAGCTCGGTCACGCAGTGTTTACCGGCCCCAATTTCTTCCTGCGCCTTGCCGATCATGTCTGGCTGGCAGGGGGATGGAATGTGCAGGTGGCCGGAAATGCAGTGGGAGAAGCGGGTCGGCGTCTTGATCTCACCAATTTCCAGCGCCATGAAGCGCGCCTGCGGCTGGGCTTTGGCTTTTAGTCCAGCTGTAGCGCTGCTGTGAAGTCACCTATCATGGCAGCCATCGAATCATAGCCACTGGTGAGGGGATACCCATGGCGGAAGCTGTCCATGAAGTTGCGCATGAGGCCACGCATGAAGCGGCCCATAGCGGCAAATCAACTGCAAAACTGATTGGTCTTTTGATCTCGGTTCTGGCGCTGTTTCTCGCCGTGTCAGAGATGCTCGGCAAGTCGGCCCAGACCAACGCGCTGGCGATCAATATCGAGGCGAGCAATACGTGGAATTTCTTTCAGGCGAAGACGATCCGCCAGACCATGCTGCGCACGCAGCTGGAAAATACGCGGATGCAGGTCGATGTAACGCGACCTGATGTCGAGAAGCAGCTCAAGGCGTGGCAAGCCAATATTGACCGCTGGGAGAGCGAGCCTGAAACCAATGAAGGCCGTCGCGAGCTGACCCGCCGTGCCAAGGAGCTTGAAGCCAAACGTGATGGCTATTTCGAGCAATATCACGCTTATGAAATCTCCTCGCTCATCATTCAGCTCGGCATCGTAATGTGTTCCGTCGCGCTGCTCACCTCTGTGATGATGTTTGCTGGTGTTGCCATGGTGCTGGGTGGCGCTGGCCTTGCGGTGATGGTTGGCACCTATCTCAAAATTCCTTTCGTGCTACATTTGCTGCACTGAAACTCAGGGGCTGGCGGGATCAACCCGCCGCCTTTTCCGGGGAGGGAAGCTCATGATGCGTGGTGTTGCGACGGTGGCGGCCGTTCTTGCTGGCCTGTCCATTGCGGGGGAAGCGCTTGCGCTTGACAAGCTGCGGGTCGCGGTTGGTGGACGCGGTCTTGGGGAATCCCAGGTCTCCGAAGTCGGCAAGCTCAAAGGCATCTTCGCCAAGCACGGCATTGATCTTGAAATCACCTACACAGCGGGCAGTGGCGAGACGCAACAGGCCGTCATTGCAGGCAGCACCGACATCGGTGTGGCAACAGGCCTGTTGGGAGCGGTTGGTGCCTTTGCCAAAGGTGCGCCATTGCGCGTCATCGGCGCGAGCTTTACGGGTGACTCGAATCTCTTCTGGTATGTGCGGGCAGACTCTTCGATCAAGACGCCGCATGACGCGCAGGGCAAATCGGTTGCCTTTTCCACCAATGGATCGTCAGCCCATAATGTCGTTCTGCAAATGCAGAAACATTTGGGCGTTGCCTTTAAGCCGACAGCCACGGGAACAGGGCCTGCAACTCTTACGCAGGTGATGACGGGTCAGGTAGATGTTGGCTGGTCAGGCGCCCCCTTCGGCGTGGCGCAAATTGAAAAGGGCGAGATCCGTGTCTTGTGGCGCGCCTCTGACGTGCCGGCCCTTGCCAAGCAAACGTCGCGCGTCATCATTGCCAATCATGCGTTTCTGACATCCAAGCGCGATCTTGCCCAGCGCTATATGGATGCCTATCGCGAGACGCTCGACTTTGTTTATGCAGGCGCGGAGGGCGCAGAGGCCTATGCCAAATGGGCCGAAGTGCCGGTGCCGATTGCCAAGCGTACGCTCGATGAATTCGTGACCAAATCGGCTTCCAATCCTGATCGTGTGTCGGATCTGGAAGGCGTCGTGGCTGCTGCCGTTGAATTCAAATATATCCCGGCGCCACTGACGCCGGAGCAGATGCGCGAGTTGGTGCAAATTCCGCCGCGCCGGTGAAGGAAGGCCGCCTGAGAAGGCGGCCTTTTGATTCAGCCTTTATCTTGTTCAGTCTTTACGGCCTGCCGTGTGGCCGCGCTCGCTGCCGGGTGCGCCCACATCAACACGCGCGTCGATGACATAGATGCCGCCGGCTTTGACGATCTTCTCGCCACGCTTCAGCGCAGCTGCGAAATCGGCCGCGTTCATCACCGGCCCCTCTCCATCAAGCCCCTGTGCCTTGGCAAGTGCAACAATGTCGATGGCTGGTTGCACCATTTCTTGTCCGACGAATTTGTTTTCAACGGGGCGACCGCGCACGACTGCCATCCGCTCCTGATGTGCGACATCGTTGTAATAGACCTGATTATTGGCCACCACGACGAGGAGCGGAATGCCCATATGGGCCGCCGTCCAGAAGGCATTGCAGCCCATGGTGAAGTCGCCATCGCCTATCACCGTCATGGGGAAACGGTCGGAGCCTTTCACCGCAAGCGCAGTGCCAATCGCATTTGATGGGCCGGAGCCAACACCGCCACCTCCGTCGATGCCTGCATAATCGAGCGGATGCGTGAAGTTGACCGTGTCGGATGGCCAACCCAGTGCATAGCCTGCCATGGTCACTTTTCGACCATCGACAAATTCGCGCACAGTTTGCGCGAGGTCACGCAGGCTCATCACCCCGGACTTTTTCGCGGGCTTGAGATCAGGCTCCTTGCGCGCTGGCCATTTTGCCTTGGTCTTGCCCTTTGCACCTCGCTGCTTCTGCACTTCCGCGAGAAGGGCATGAACGAGTTGATCAGAGGTGGAAAGGATTTTGAGATCGGCAGGTGGCAGGCCGAAATAATCCATGCTCCAGCCATTATGCAGATAATCATCGACTGAGCAGTGAATGACCTTTGCCTTCACCTCGGCATCCTTGCCAAGCGTCTGGATGAAGTGGCCGCGAAGATCAACCCAATCCAGCGAAAGGATCACATCCGCTTCCTTCGTCATCTGGGATGATGCAGGCGAGGGGCGGAAGCGTGGCTCCAGCGGATGAAGGGGATGCTGTGTTGGAAAAGCGGGCGGCAGTTTCATGTCGGTGAGCACGGCTGCGCCCAGTGCTTCTGCCAAAGCAATGCGCGCGTTCCAGTCCTCCATATTGCGCGAGCCGCGACCCATCAGGATGAGCGGTTTCTTCGCTTTCAGGAGCCATTGCGCGGCCTGCTGCACGGCCTCTTGTGTGGGGGCAGGCGGCGTGCCGGGCTGAAAGCGCTCCATGTCCGGGAAGCGGATTTCCCCCGTCAATTTGCTTTCCTGCAATCCGACATCAAGGCACACATAGGTAGGGCCATAGGGCGGTGTGGAGGCAATCTGCCATGCGCGGGTGAGGGCTTCGACGCTGGCGGCCGCAGAGCGGGGTTCATCATCCCATTTCGTGTAATGGCGAATGAGTGCGCCCTGATCTTTGGCTGTGTGAATCCAGTCAATCCACGGTCTGCGTTCCTCTGCATCGCCGGGGCCTGTGGCGCCAAGGATGACCATTGGATTGCGCGCGCACCAGGCATTGAAGACGGCCATGGTCGCATGCATCAGTCCCACATTGGAATGGAGCGCGACGCCCATCGGCTTTTCGGTGATCTTCGCATAGCCCTGAGCAATGCCAACCGCATGTTCCTCATGCAGGCAGACCATCATTTGCGGATCACGATTTCCAAGATAATTGACAAGACTGTCATGCAAGCCGCGATAGCTCGCCCCCGGCGTCAATGCGATGTAGCGTAGATCAAGGCGGCGCAGCATCTCGGCCATGGCGTCCGATGCCCAGCCCAATCGTGCATTGGATTTCTTGATCAGCTGGTCTTTGTCATCAAAGCGTGCGGTTGCGAGTTTGGTGTCGCCCTTTTTGGTCTTGGCTTTTGTGACGGCCATGAATCCCTCCCTGAACAGCTCCGATTAAACACGAGCTTCAGCAGGAGGGAAAGCATCAATCTTGGGCTTCCAAAGCACGCCGCAAGCGGCGGATCAGGACGCGGCGGGTCTTTTCATCAGCGGCCTTGCGAATTTGCTCATCAATGTCGAGCACGAGGCGCGAGAGATCATTATGCCAGTCGCGATGGCCAAGCCCCTCCTGACTGAGGCGGGGTGCGGGACCACAAACGGGCGTGGCTTTTGCGCCATCAAGTTCGACGCAGTCATCCAGCAAGGGGGCAGAGACGATCTGTGTCGGCATGATCTGCGACAGGCGCGCTTTCAATCCTGCAAGCGCCTCCTCTTCGCCATGTACGAGGAAGATTTGGCCATGCACGGGTGCACGCTCATTCACCCATTGCACCAGCCCATCAGCATCTGCATGGCCGGAGTAAATATCAAGCGTGCGGATACTGGCTGCAACGCGCACCTGTTCGCCCATGATCCGCACAACTGCAGCCCCTTCCTGCAAGATGCGGCCCAATGTGCCTTGCGCCTGAAAGCCGACAAGCAGCACAGTTGCATCCGACCGCCACAACCAATTTTTGAGGTGGTGGCGGATGCGTCCGGCTTCGCACATGCCACTGGCTGACAGGACAATATGAAAACCACGGAAGCGTCCGATGGCTTTACTCTGTTCGACGCTTTCTGTGAAACGCACATTGTGATGGTTGAGCGCATGAAGCAAAGCGCCGCCATCATGCATCTCATGCGTATGGGCGCGGAAGACTTCACTGGCGCGCATGGCAAGTGGCGAGTCGATGAAGATGGGACATTCGGGAATATCCTTCGCATCAGCAAGGGCCACAAGATCTGCAATGAGTTCTTGTGTGCGTTCAACCGCGAAAGAGGGAATGAGCAAGGCGCCGCCGCGTCTGGCGGCTTCGAGCACTTCGCGCTTGAGTGAGGCCCGGCGCGCCTGCACTGAAAGGGTGGGGCGCTGCGTATCGCCATAGGTGGATTCGCAAATCAGGTGGTCGATCCCCTTGGGACCTTCAGGATCGACTTGCAGCAATTTCGCCTTGGTGCCGATATCGCCTGAAAAGAGCAGACGCGTCGTGCCCTTGCGTGTGGCCGCCTCGATTTCGACAGAGGCTGAACCAAGCAGATGGCCAGCATTCCAGAATCGCGCGCGAAAGCCCGGTGCAACATCAATCCAGCGGTCATAATCATGCGCTGCAAATTGCGTTAGCGTTTGCTCAGCATCCTCGTCATTATAGATTGGTTCAACCTCATCCTGCCCGCGCTGGCGATTGCGACGATTGAGTTGTTCGACCTCCATCTCCTGAATATGGGCGGAGTCAGGCAGCATCACGGAGCAAAGATCAGCGGTTGGACGCGTAGCGTGGATATGACCTTTGAAGCCATGTTTCACAAGCTTTGGCAGAAGGCCGCTGTGATCAATATGAGCATGGGTGAGGACGACCGCGTGGATCTGCGAAGGCGTGAAGGGGAAGTCGCGATAATTAAGCTCCTTCTCCGTCTTTGACCCCTGAAACATGCCGCAATCAATGAGGATGCTTGCGCCATCTCCCTCCAGCAAGAAGCAGGATCCTGTAACCGTGTGGCTTGCCCCGTGAAACCTCAGGCGCATGGGCTCTCTCTCGTCAGAACTCTTTTCTGGCTGTAGAGTTGGCGTTCTGGGCCTCTCTGTCAAATCGGGATCATCATGGCCACGCGCGAACAACTGGACTCACCCGCTTATCGCATCGCCGCGCTCAATCAAGATTTTCTGCTGGGCGATTCCATGCGTGGTGTGCGTTTCCTGCTCGAATATGCACATGCGGAAGAAATGCTGCGGCGCTGGGGTGTGCGTTCCACCATCGTGGCTTTCGGCTCCGCGCGTGTTCGGGAAGATGGGCCGGGGGAACAGTCCCGCTGGTATGGGCAAGCGCGGCGTTTTGGGCAGATCGCCTCTGAACGTGGCGGCGCACTGCGCCACAATGGGGATGTGCGTGAGAATGTCATTGCAACAGGCGGTGGCCCAGGTCTGATGGAAGCCGCCAATCGCGGGGCGCTTGATGCAGGAGCGCCCTCCATCGGCTTCAACATAACCTTGCCGCATGAGCAGGAGCCCAATTCCTATACCACACCGGAACTCACCTTTCGCTTTCATTACTTTGCCATGCGCAAGATGCATCTTGTGATGCGCGCCAATGCGCTTATCGTTTTTCCTGGTGGTTTTGGCACCATGGACGAGTTGTTTGAAATTTTGAACCTGCGTTTGACCAACAAGGTCGCGCGCCTGCCCATCGTGCTGTTCGATGAGGTTTACTGGCGCAAGATCATCAATTTCGATGCCTTTGTTGAAGCCGGCATGATGGAGCAGTCTGCGCTGGATCTGTTTCGCTTCGCTGATGATGCGGAAGCTGCATGGCAATGTATGCTTGATCAGGGTTTGCTGATTTCGCGCGATGCGCCAGCAGCATCACAAAGCAAGCCATAGGCGCTGCCCATCGTGGCGCTATAAATCAGTAGCATGATTGCCGACAGCCATGGCGCTTCCATGCCATAGGCGCTGCCAAACAGGCCAAGTCCGATCAGGGGGAAGATGGCAAGCCCCATGATGAGCCATGCAGCCATGCCAAAGACGAGACCCTTTGCCAGTCCACTTCGGCCCGGCACTCGCCGCCAAATACGCGCAAAGATGAATCCCACGATCAGCGCACCATTGAGCCACGACAGCAGCCATAGCAGGAGGGGATGCAATTCGCGTCCAGTCATTGCGCTGAGTGTCATTTGCAGGGCTTCATAGGGCTGAAAGTCCGGCATGATGTTGAACGCGCTCTTGGCGCTCATCAGCAAGAGATGGGCGAGTGTGCCACTGAGCCCGGCGAGCAAGGCTGCCATGAAGGGTGGCACGGGCATGTCACAGCTTCTTCAGAAAGCCAGCCAGTGACATCAAGCCTTCCGGCCAGGGACCGTGTCCAGACTCGACATTGATATGGCCTGCTTCGCCAGCATCAAGACAACGGCTGCCCCAAGCAAACCCAAGATCCTCAGTTTCGCTGAATGTCGCATAAGGATCATTGCGGCTGCCCACGATCAGCGAAGGAAAGGGCAGTGGGTCACGCGGATAGGGTGTGAAAGCTTGATCAATCGCGTCGATCTCTCGCGTCTTGGCTTCGCTGGGGGGCGCAACAAGCAAGGCGCCACGCACGATCTGCTTTGGGAGACGGGGCGCAATATGCACGACAGCTGCAACGCCCAGCGAATGTGCGACGAGCAGGACGGGGCGGGTGGCGGTCTCGACTGCGTTTTGAATGCGCTGCGTCCAGTCCGCCAATTGCGGGCGGAGCCAATCGTCTTGCTGCACCATGCGCGCTGTCGAAAGCTTCGCTTCCCAGCGGCTTTGCCAGTGGTCTGGGCCAGAGCCGCCCAGCCCCGGTATGATGAGGATATCAACGTCGGATGTGCGCAAGAGATGTAACCTTTGACTTGATTGGGTCTTATGTGGGCCAGAGCGGCGCCGCGCGCAAGCCGCGTCCTCAGATGAGCTTTTGACCGCGCATACTCGCATGGCCATGGCGACCGATGATGATATGGTCATGCACCGAAATGCCCATGGGTTCGGCAATCGCAATAATCTCCTTTGTCATGCGAATATCTGTCGCGGAGGGGCTTGGATCGCCGGAGGGATGGTTGTGCACCAGCACGATGGCCGTGGCCCCCACTTCAAGCGCTCGGCGGATGACCTCACGCGGATAGACTGGAGCGTGATCAACCGTGCCCACGCCTTGCACTTCGTCGGTGATGAGGCAGTTACGCTTGTCGAGAAAGAGAATGCGAAACAGTTCGCGCTCTGAATGGGCCATGGCAGCATGGCAATAATCAATCACATCTTTCCAGGAGCCGAGAACCGGTTTGTCCTTGAGCGATTGACGCGCCATGCGCCGGCCTGCTGCCTCGATCAGCTTCAGATCCAGCGCGGTGCTCTGACCTATGCCATTCACGTCCATCAGGCGCTCTTTGCTTGCGCCAAGCACGCCCGCCAGACTGCCAAAGCGTTGCACGAGATCTTTTGCGAGTGGTTTGATGTCGCGCTGTGGAATGCTGCGGAAGAGCAGAAGCTCCAGCACTTCATAGTCCGGCATTCCTGCTTCACCACCCTCAGCGAAGCGTTGGCGCAATCTGTCGCGATGGCCCTTGTAATGTGGAACGGCAGCTGCCTCTGCGAGGCCCTGAGGTTGTGACGGCTCCTCAGGCGCTTCGCTCACGCTTGCGCTCCATAGGGCGGTTGATGCAGTCCAGCCGGTGACAGCGTGAAAATTTCAACGCCATCATCTGTGACGCCAACCGTATGTTCAAACTGCGCCGAGAGCGAACGGTCACGCGTCACGGCCGTCCAGCCATCATTCAGAATCTTCACATGAGGACGGCCAAGATTGATCATGGGCTCAATGGTGAAGAACATGCCGGGCTTCAACACCACACCCTCACCGCGGCGTCCATAATGAAGGATGTTGGGCTCATCATGGAAGAGGCGACCAAGACCGTGGCCGCAAAAGTCGCGCACGACCGAGCAGCGTTCAGCTTCAGCATATTCCTGAATGGCAGCGCCGATGTCGCCCGTGGTGGCGCCTGGTTTGACAGCGGCGATGCCGCGCATCATCGACTCATAGGTCACTTCAACAAGGCGTTCTGCACGACGCGGGACGGCGCCGACGAGATACATGCGGCTTGAGTCACCATGCCAGCCATCGACAATGAGCGTCACATCAATATTGACGATATCGCCGTCGCGCAGCGGCTTGTCATCTGGAATGCCGTGGCAGACGACGTGATTGATCGAGGTGCAGATGGACTTGCGATAGCCGCGATATCCCAGCGGGGCGGGATAGGCCTTGTGGTCCATGGCGAATTCAAAGGCGATCTTGTCCAGCGCCTGCGTCGTCACGCCGGGCTTCACCAGTGGGGCGAGCTGGTCGAGTGCCTCTGCGGCCAGTCGGCCAGCCTTGCGCATTCCCTCGAAGTCTTCGGGGCCATGGAGTTTGATCTGGCCCGTCTTGCGCGCGGGCGCCAGAGAGGCTTCTACGAAGGTCATCGGATCACCGGAACGGCTGGAAACGGGCTCGCGAGCCCTAGTGCTTACGGGAAATGGGGACTGATGGAAAGATAGGGGGCGCAGGCGGTTTTCGCGAGGGGTGCCGCAGGGCGCCGGGGCAATGGCCAAGCCTTTGGGGACCGTCCTTTTTTGCGACCATTGATGCGGCTGTGTCTTTCCGGGGGCGGGCATGGTATGAGCCTGCGCCCGTCAGGGCCTTGGCTTTGAGAATCGAGTTCACCTGCCCCATGACCAGTGAGACGCCTGCCTTCGGCCAGTTTGCCCCCACGCCCTTCATCGAGGGCCTGATGGAGCGCACGCGGCGCTGCGATGCTTCCTGGCTCGGCAAGCGCAAGGCCTTTTTGCTGCGCGGGCTCGCCACCCGCGCGCTGAAGGGGCAGCCGGTGGATACGCAGTCGCTGGGCGCCAGAATGCGGCTCTATCCCTACAACAATGTCTGCGAGAAGCGCATTCTCTTCACGCCCCAATATTTCGACGCGGCGGAGCGCGAATTGCTCGCAAGCCGCATCACGCCTGACTTCGTGTTTCTAGATATCGGCGCGAATATCGGTGGTTATACGCTCTTTGTCGCAGCCCTTGCGGGTCCGCGTGCGCGCTTGCTGGCCATTGAGCCGCAGCCGGAAATTTTTGAGCGGCTGATTTACAATGTGCGGCTGAATGATTTCTCCACCGTGAAGGCTCTGAATTGCGCGGTGGCGGATGTAGAAGGTGAGATCACGCTCTTTGTCGCACATGGCAATAAGGGTGAGACCTCCATGCGCATTGTGAATGCTGACTCGCGTGGCGACCAGATTCGCGTGCCCTCCAAGACGCTCTCCAGCATCGTTGCGCAAGAAGGTTTTGACCATATCGACGCGGTGAAGCTCGATGTGGAAGGCGCGGAAGATCTCATCCTCGAACCCTACTTCCGTGAGGCGCCCGAACAGCTGCGCCCGAAACTCGTTTTGATGGAATTC
>CAZLBA010000081.1:0-13869 GCA_964557555.1 uncultured Beijerinckia sp. | reverse complement strand
GTCATCCCGTCACGCTTACGATTCCGGGAGTGTGGTTAATTGGCCGCAGGGTTCATGCGCTCACATGCGCCGACCGCACAACATATAGTTGATATCAGTATCGCGAGACACCGACCACTTGTTGAGCAGCGGATGAAAGACGACCCCCGCGCGGGCACCAGCCGTGATGCCGCCATCTTCCATCGCGTCTTCGAGTTCAGCTGGCGTGATGAATTTTTCCCACTGATGCGTGCCCTTCGGCACCCAGCGCAAAATATATTCAGCCCCGATGATGGCGAGCGCAAAACTCTTCAAGGTCCGGTTGAGAGTCGCGGCGAAAAACCATCCACCCGGTTTCACCATTTGCGCGGCAGTGGCCACGAAGCGCGGCATGTCCACCACATGTTCCAACACTTCCATGGCGCAAACGACATCGAACTGCGCTCCACTGGCGGCAAGATCTTCTGCCGTGCGTGACTGATAGTCGATGGAAAGCGCGCTCTCCTGCATGTGAAGACGCGCAACATCAATCACACCGGGTGAGGGATCAATGCCTGTGACCTGCGCGCCCTGTTCGGCCAAAGCCTCACTGAAGAGTCCACCGCCACAGCCAATGTCGAGCACGCGCAAGCCCGCAAGCGATTGACCATGGGCTTGCAATTGATCCTCAACAAAGCGCAAGCGAAGCGGGTTGATCTGATGCAGCGGCTTCATCGGGCCGCGCGGATCCCACCAGCTTTTACTGAGTTCCTCGAAGCGCGCCACATCGGCGGGATCGACGGATGATCTCATGTCCTGCATCGCTCAAGGCTCCTTGGCTGAAGCCCTTCTACTTCTTTTTTCCAACAACACCAATCCGGCCATTGCCATGTGCGACCATGCACCTTAGCTTACCCAGCGTCGTTTATTTCTTTTCGGATTGTCAGGTCCTTTTTAGAGCAAAGTGATTGCACCAGGCTCCGGGGGCTTCTCAATCCTGCCAATGATAGGATCAGGAAACAGATGAAGCGTCCGATCAAGCCCTTCGTCGTTGAAGTGAGGAAGGGGGCCAAAGCCAAGGCCCCGGCGCAGACAAAGACTGTCTTGCAAGAAAACAAGACCATCGCGCATCAGCTGGCCGAGCGGAAATTATTCAGCACCACGCCCGCCAAGGCCACGGGGCAAAAGCCGGCAGGCCGTATTCTGCAAAGCCTCGAAACACCCGCACCCGCTCCACTCCTGCTCGAAGAGCCGGCGCGCCGCCGGGGCCGTCCACCGGGCTCACGTAACAAGCCAAAGGCGGAGGCGGCTTCGCCGGCCATTCCCCGCAAGCGCGGCCGACCGCGCAAAATTCCCGAAGGTCAGGTGCGGCATGTGCCTGTCACGCCTGATCTTGCCAGTGCCGTTCTCGCCCGACTCAGCGATCCGCCCCCCGCCCCTGGCGAAAGTGTCTTGGGCTCGGCCCCGGCTCCAGCCCCAGTGCCCAAGGCTTTTGCGGCCCTCGACCAGTTGCTTGCCGCCGCCCAATCGGGCGAGCCATTGCAACGGAAACGCGCTGGCGAAAGATGGAAACGGCGGTTGCGTGGGGCAGCTCGTCAGGCCTTTGAGCGACGCCATGCCAAGGTCTGAGGGGTGAAAAACAGCGCCTCGCGTTGACAGGCGGGAGTGTGACAGCCATAGAACCGCTCGCCTGCGGCGGCTCCGCCTTGGGCAAATCACACCCCCGTCGATGCGGTCGCCTGTGCTGGCCGCTCGGCTTCAAGTGCAAAGAGACCCATGGCCCGGCTCGTCATGAAATTCGGCGGCACCTCTGTCGCCAACATCGAACGGATCCGCAATGTCGCGCAGCATGTGAAGCGCGAAGTGGAAGCCGGCAATGAAGTAGCTGTCATCGTCTCCGCCATGTCCGGCAAGACGAATGAACTCGTCGCCTGGTGCGCTGATGCCTCGAAACTCTATGACAAGCGCGAATATGATGCTGTCGTTGCTTCTGGCGAACAGGTGACATCAGGCCTGCTCGCCATCGCGCTGCAGGAGATTGGCATTCCCGCGCGCTCATGGCAGGGCTGGCAGATTCCCATCCGCACCTCCGATGCGCATGGTTCCGCGCGCATTGAGTCGATCGACGGCTCTTCGCTGATCGAAGGATTCAAGCGCAAGGAAGTGGCCGTGGTTGCGGGCTTTCAGGGCATTCATGCTGAGAGCGGTCGGGTGACGACACTGGGCCGCGGCGGCTCTGACACAAGCGCCGTTGCTGTAGCAGCTGCCATTCAGGCTGATCGTTGCGACATCTATACCGATGTGGATGGCGTCTACACGACCGATCCGCGCATCGTGCCCAAGGCCAAGCGTCTCGACCGCGTGGCTTTTGAAGAAATGCTCGAAATGGCGTCGCTCGGCGCCAAGGTGCTGCAGGTGCGCTCCGTCGAAGTGGCGATGGTGCATAAGGTGAAGACCTTTGTGCGCTCATCCTTCGATGATCCGGCCAATCCGCAGCCGGGTACGCTTATTTGTGACGAGGAGGATATCGTGGAACAGCAGGTCGTCACCGGAATTGCCTTCTCGAAAGATGAGGCTCAATTGACGCTGCGCTCCGTGGCGGACAAGCCAGGCGTGGCCGCAGCGATTTTCGTTCCGCTGGCGGATGCCAATATCAATGTCGACATGATCATTCAGGTTGTGTCCAACGACAAGAAATCCACTGACATCACCTTCACAGTGCCCACGGCCGATTTCGAACGCGCCAAGGCCATTCTTGAAGGCCTGCGTGGACAGATCGGTTATGAATCGATCCAGGGCGCCACAGATGTGGTGAAGATTTCCGCGATCGGCATCGGGATGCGCTCCCATGCAGGTGTCGCTGCACGCGCCTTCAAGGCGCTTGCCGACAAGGGCATCAATATCCGCGCTATCACGACCAGCGAGATCAAGTTCTCGGTGCTCATTGATGCGGAATATACGGAGCTGGCCGTGCGCACGCTCCATACGCTTTACGGCCTCGACAAGGCGTAAATGACGCGAGCGACTGATCAGAAGTCGCTCGTCAGTCCCTTGATCTCCCAATCGCCATAGCGAACCGGATCAAGCCCGCCTCGCCCGTTGATCTCACGGGGGCGGGCTTCTTCTTGCGCGCGCAGACGGCGACGTTCTTCAGCTTCCGCCAAAGCGCGCTGCGCTGCTGGGCTCAACACTTTTTTGGGCGCTTCTGCCTCGGCTGCCCTTTCGGCATCTGCGGATCGTGTCTCTTCGCTCATCACACTTGCTTGTCCGTTCAGGCCCCCACTTGCGGCAAGCCCACTCACAACACCAAATATAGATCACATGGCGCGGGTTGTGTACCGCCCCGCTTCAGGAGAGTTCGATGCCTGCCAATTACATGCGTACCGCTTTGCTGCTCGCCGCGATGACCGCGCTTTTCGTGATGGTCGGCGGCTTGCTGGGTGGACAGACAGGCGCGCTTCTGGCGCTTGGCTTTGCTGCCATCACCAATGTCATCGCATGGTGGAACTCTGACAGCATGGCCTTGGCTGCGACAGGTGCTCAGGAGGTTGATGCGCGCAGCGCGCCTGATCTCGTGCGCCTCGTCAGCGAGCTTGCCGCACGCGCAAATCTACCCATGCCGCGCGTCTATATTGTCGAGAGTGACCAGCCCAATGCATTTGCCACAGGCCGCGACCCGCAAAACGCAGCCGTAGCGGTGAATACGGGCCTCATGCACATGCTCACCCGCGAGGAATTGGCTGGCGTGATCGCCCATGAGCTCGCTCATATCAAAAATCGCGACACACTGACCATGACCGTCACGGCCACGCTGGCCGGTGCCATTTCAGCTCTTGCCAATTTCGGCATGTTTTTTGGCCAGCGCCGCGATGGCCCCGGCCCCATCGCCTCCATTGCCATTGCCATTCTCGCGCCCATCGCAGCGATGATTGTGCAAATGGCGGTCAGCCGTTCGCGTGAATATGAAGCCGACCGCATGGGCGCGATGATTTGCGGCAATCCGCACTGGCTCGCTCATGCGCTTGTGAAAATTTCCGGTGGCGTTGCGGCTGTGCCCGATGCCAATGCCGAAGCGCATCCCGCCATGGCACATATGTATATCATGAACCCTCTGTCGGGTGCTGGCATGGATAATCTCTTCTCGACCCATCCCAATGTCGAAAACCGCGTGGCCGCGCTTCAGCAGCTTGCACAGCAGATGGGTGTGAGATCTGCACCCAGCTCCTTCCTGAACGGTGGCGGACTACGTCCGACCTCGCGCGGTCCCTGGGGCCGGCGCTTCTGACGATGTGAGCCAACTTGCCTCAACCCGCCCTGCCACCTATGCTGGCAAGGTGCTTCGCCGTTGATGCCTGATCGGTGAACCTGCAACCTCTGGCCTGAGCGCAAGCGTCCTCGCGTGACAAAAAATTCCCGAAATTTTCGCCCGCGCGGCCAGCACGCGCCGCAGCCTCTTCCGCAAGGCTTGCAGCCGCGCATCATTGCTGCTGCTGTGATCAGCGAAGTCGCTGGACAGGGCTTGAGCCTCGATGATCGGCTTGCGGAAGGCCCTGCTGGCCGCATGGCTGATCTTGAGCCACGCGATCGCGCGCTGGTACGCTCAATTGCAACCGTTTCCTTGCGCAGGCTTGGCACGATCCGCGCAGCACTTGGCCAGTTTCTCGAAAAAGGCCTGCCACGCAAGGCCAACCAGCTCGAATGGTTGCTGGTGGCAGGCGCAGCGCAGATATTGTTTCTCGACGTGCCAGATCATGCTGCAGTTGATCTTGCAGTTCACGCCGCACGTCGTGATCCCCGCAGCCAACCCTATGCCTCTCTCGTCAATGCCGTCTTGCGCAACATTGCGCGTGCGCGCGATGATCTGATGATCAGTGACGATCCTTTCATTGACACGCCACAATGGCTCGCAGCGCGCTGGCGCCAGCATTATGGTGAAGAACAAGCACGCCTCATCGCGCAGATGCATCAATGCGAACCAACCCTTGATCTCACCGTCAAAGGTGACGGCGCAACATGGGCGAAAAAACTAAACGGACTTCTTTTGCCGCAGGGCTCCATCCGCCTGATCGAGCACACGCCGATCAGCGAATTGCCCGGCTATGAAGAGGGCGCCTGGTGGGTGCAGGACGCCGCGGCGAGTCTGCCAGCGCGTTTGCTGAATGCGAAGACGAGTGAACATGTGCTTGATCTTTGCGCAGCGCCCGGCGGCAAGACAGCGCAACTGGCGGTGACTGGCGCCGAGGTCACAGCGCTTGATCGTTCGGCCGAGCGCATGAAGAGACTCAGCGTCAATCTCGAACGTCTCGGCCTCTCTGCGACACTGCGCGTCGGTGATGCGCTCACATTCGAAGCACCTGCATTTGATGCCATCTTGCTCGATGCACCTTGTTCAGCAACAGGTACGATCCGCCGTCACCCCGACGTTGCATGGATCAAGCGGGCAAGCGACATCACCTCCCTTGCAGGCGTTCAGGCGCGAATGCTCGACCATGCCATGGAATTACTGAAACCCGGCGGTCGGCTTGTCTATTGCACCTGTTCGCTGGAGCCCGAAGAGGGTGAGCAGCAGATCTCGGCACTTCTGCGCCGTAACCCCGATGTGATGCGCGTGCCCATTTCCCCAGCGGAAATGACTGGACTTGAGCCGTGCATTAACGCAGAAGGTGACTTGCGCACGCTTCCCTGCCATCTCTACGATAGAGATAGCCGCCGGAGTGGACTGGACGGCTTTTTTGCTGCGCGTCTCACCCGTCGCGCGTGAGGTTGGAATCGGAGTAGCGCAGGCTTGTCTCAAGTGGTGGCTGAACATCGGCGTCTGGCGCGTCTCGTCGCGCAGCAAGGCTTGGGCCTGCTGCGTCGTGGATTCGTTTGGCCCATGCGCATCATTTCAGCCGTGCAGCTGCGCGGGCCCGAACGTTTGTTGATCGCGCCACAAGATATCCGCACATCCGATCCCACCGTCGCTGCAGATATCTATGCGGGCTATTTCAGCTTCTCTGGGCGGGTGGTCAACACACATGGCGAGACGCCGTTCAATTTGCCGCCACCATCGGCAGCTTGGGCGACGACACTGGCAGGCTTTGGCTGGCTGCGCCATTTGCGCGCGGCCGATACGGCCCTGGCGCGTGCCAATGCGCAGGCCCTCGTGGATGACTGGATCGAATTGCGCGGCCGCAAAGATGATGGCGTTGATTGGGAGCCACGCGTTGCTGCGCGCCGCCTCATCTCTTGGCTCTCGCAATCGCCTTTGATCTTGGAGCAGGCAGATCGCGATTTCTATCGGCGCTTTCTGAAAAGCATCAGCCGTCACGGCGCAATCCTGCAAAGCGCGATGCAAAGCGGACTTGCTGGCGAGGAGCGGCTTCTATGCGCCATTGCACTTGCCAATCTGGGCCTATGTGCCGATGCAATGAAAGGCTTGCAAAAGCGCGCGACAAAATATCTGAGCGAGGAACTTGACCGGCAGATCCTTGGCGATGGCGGGCATATCAGTCGCAATCCGCAAGTGATTGTCGATCTCTTGCTCGACCTCCTGCCCTTGCGCCAGACCTATCTTGCGCAAACAGCAACTGCGCCATCGCAGCTCCTAAATGCAATTGATCGCATGATGCCGATGTTGCGTCTCTTCCGTTTGGGCGATGGTTCACTCGCGCTCTTCAACGGCATGGGCTCAACCGCACCCCATGCGCTCGCCACCGTGCTTGCTTATGATGATGCCCGCGCAGATCCGCTAACCAATGCACCCTATAGCGGTTATCAGCGCGTGGAAGCCAATGACGCCATTGTGGTGATGGATTGTGGGGCCGCGCCGCAGCCTGAGTTTTCCGAACGCGCACATGCAGGCTGCCTGTCCTTCGAGTTTTCCAGCGGGCCGCAGCGCATCATCGTCAATTGCGGCAGTCCAGACGAAAGTCGCGGCACCTTGCGCGAAGCCGCCCGCTCGACCGCCGCACATTCGACGCTGGTTGTGGCTGATTCCTCCTCATGCCATTTCGCATCAGGCCAAGGCCTCAATCGCTGGCTTGAGGGACGCATCATCAGCGGGCCGGTTCATGTAGCTGTCGAGCGACATCTGTATGACGGCATGACGAGACTTGAAGCCAGCCATGACGGTTATGAAAACCGTCAGGGCCTCATCCATACGCGCACTCTCACACTCACCCATGATGGCGAGCGCCTCGAAGGTGAAGACAAGCTCACTGTCGCGAGCCGCCGTATTCCCGGCGCTGGCATGGTCGATTATGCCGCGCGCTTCCACTTGCATCCTGCGGTGCGCGCAAGCTTGCGCGATGACAATCGCGTCATTGAACTTAGTCTGCCGAATGGGGATTTATGGACCTTCCACGCAGGAGGTCGTCCGCTCGCGCTCGAAGAGAGCATTTATTTTGCATCCGCCGATGGCGTTCGCGGCAGCGAGCAGATCGTCATTCATGCCAATATGCGGGAAGATACGCATTTGCTGTGGCGCTTCACGCGCACCTTCCGCAACGAATTGTAATCAGCGCCCACCGAGCTTGATGAGCGTGCGCGGCTGGCCGGGCGCGCCGAGACCGCGGAAGGGCTTGCGCTCCACCACAACGCCATCGCTTCGCTCGATCTTGAAGCTGCCCTTGCGCTCCACCGTCACAGATGGGCGACGCTCAACGACAACCGCGCGCTGCGTGCCCTGACGATTGCTGGTGAAAGTGACCTCAGGTTCGGGTGCGCGCTTCACTGCCGCTGCCTTCACCCACATCTTGGCCGCCAATTCGCGCGCCTCCTCAAGCGGCGCGCCCATGAGCTCAGCGGCGATGGCCGCCTGATGCTCAACATCATCGCTCAAACCCTGAGCCGCGAAGACGGCCTCTTCAAGCGTGGGGGGATCATGGCGCACGCGCACGGGCGGACGAGGAGTGGTTTTACCCTTGGGGGCAGCGTTGGGACGCATGTCGGTTATCCGGTCTTATCAGTTGGTTACAGGCTTTTGCGCTGCAACAGGTCATTTTGTGCACTGCACAATAAGCCCATTCACCTCACTTGGCAAGCTGGGCCTTCGGCAGAGCACATGTAGGAAGCGCCTTTTGCCATGACAACGCTTTGATTCGCCAAAAAAGCACCTGCGGCGAAGCGCCGCCCTGAGCTTACGCACAAAGCCGCCGCCGGATCGAGCTTTGCAGAAGTTTTCCCGAACCTTCGTCGAATTCCTCGGCGCGGCTCCTTTTGTCGCCCGCCGCGCCATGATAAGCGCCGCGCAGACTTCTCCATCTGGCAGGCATCATCATGGCTTCCGACCTTCGCCGCGTGCAGCGCGCGCTTCTGTCCGTTTCTGACAAGGCTGGCCTTATAGATTTCGCCAAAGCCCTTTCGGGCCTTGGTATTGAACTCGTCTCAACAGGCGGCACGCGCAAGGCTCTCGCGGATGCAGGTCTGCCGGTAAAGGATGTGTCGGATCTGACAGGCTTTCCTGAGATGATGGATGGGCGCGTCAAGACCCTGCATCCCAAGGTGCATGGCGGTCTGCTCGCGATCCGCGAGAATCCTGAGCATGAAGCTGCCATGCTGGCTCATGGCATCGGTCCGATCGACCTTCTGGTCGTCAATCTCTATCCCTTCGAAGCAACTGTGGCGAAGGGCGCGGATTATGACGACTGCGTCGAGAATATCGACATTGGCGGTCCAGCCATGATCCGCGCTGCAGCCAAGAACCATGCGGACGTGGCGGTTGTTGTCGATGTGAGCGACTATGCTAGCGTACTGGAAACGCTGCAAGCCAATGCCGGGGCCACCACACTCGTCCTGCGCAAGCGCCTCGCCCAAAAAGCCTATGCGCGCACCGCAGCCTATGATGCTGCCATCTCGAACTGGTTTGCCAATGAGATTGGCGAGAGCGCGCCTGATTATCGCGCCATGGGCGGTGCACTGCTCGAAAAGATGCGTTATGGCGAAAACCCGCATCAATCTGCTGGTTTCTACAAAACGCCTGAGCAGCGCTTCGGCGTTGCAACGGCGCGTCAAGTGCAGGGCAAGACGCTCTCCTATAACAATGTGAATGACACCGACGCTGCTTTCGAATGCGTCAGCGAATTCGATCCCAAGCGCACCGCTGCTGTTGCCATCATCAAACATGCCAATCCCTGCGGCGTTGCCGAAGGTGCCAGCTTGCTGGAGGCTTATGAAAAAGCGTTGCGATGCGACCCTGTCTCGGCCTTTGGCGGCATTGTTGCCCTGAATCGGAAGCTCGATGCGCAAGCAGCTGCCGAGATCGTCAAGATCTTCACCGAAGTCATCATCGCACCCGATGCTGATGACGAGGCCATCGCGCTCGTGGCGGCAAAAAAGAATCTCCGTCTGCTTCTGACTGGTGGCTTGCCTGATCCACGCGCTGGCGGCCTCACCCTGCGCACAGTGGCGGGTGGCTTGCTGGTACAGGGCCGCGACAATGCCGTTGTTGATGACATGGATCTCAAAGTCGTCACCAAGCGCGCACCGAGCCCACAAGAACTCGCTGATCTCAAATTCGCCTTCCGTGTGGCCAAGCATGTCAAGTCGAATGCAATCGTCTATGCGCGGAATGGGGCAACCGTTGGTGTGGGCGCGGGCCAGATGAGCCGCGTTGATTCCTCCCGCATCGCCGCTTGGAAGGCTGCGGAAGCGGCCAAGGCTGCGGGCCTGAGTGAGTCACTTGCCAAGGGCTCGGTGGTGGCGTCTGACGCCTTCTTCCCCTTTGCCGATGGCTTGCTGGCTGCGGCCGAAGCTGGCGCCACCGCCGTGATCCAGCCTGGCGGCTCGATGCGCGATGATGAAGTTATCAAGGCAGCGGACGAAGCAGGCCTTGCCATGGTGCTCACAGGTCACCGACATTTCCGTCACTGAAACAAATCACGGCGCTGTTCATCTGCTGTTTATCATGATGGCAATGAACAGCGGCGCTGCCTTGATTGCGGCCAAGCTTTTCCCCATTCCGATCCTCAAGCAGCCTTGAAGCTGAGCGAGAACAATCGCGCGGCACCATCATGGCCGCGAATGGGGACCTACAGAAATGCGCATCAGTTTCACCGATCAGATCGAAGGCTCAAGCGTCCTTTATCCTATCGGTCGTCTTGAAGCAGGCTCGCCATGGTTTGGTCAGGCAGACCGCGAACGACTTCAGGAAAAAGCACTCCAGGCCCTGATTGATCGCGCCCGCGAAGTGGACGCTGATGCGCTGATCGGCGTGCGCTACAGCGAAGATGGCGTGATGATGGAAGATCTCGCACCCGTGCCGTTGAAGCGCATCAGCGCGCATGGCATTGCAGTGCGTCTTGCAAGCCGCTGATCAGTCAACCTTCTCAAGCGGGCGATGCGGCCCCTCCGGCAAGAGGATTGTAATCGTATCGCCCGCATAAACATCGCCGCCTTCCAGCACAACAGACATCACGCCGGCTTTCCAAAGCACTCGACCGTCCTCGCGCTTGCCAATCGTCTCAGCCATCAGGCCACGTTTGAACTTGTCGATGAGGCTGCACGGTTTGCGCAAACCCGTCAGCTCCACGAGCGCTTGCGCTCCCAGACGCAACCGCGTGCCTTGTGGCAGATCGAGCAGGTTGACACCTCTTACGGTGATATTTTCGCCCATCTCGCCCGGCTTCACCTCAAAACCCTGTGCAGCAAATTCCTCCAGACGCTCTGCGTCAATCAAGTGAACCTGCCGCAGATTAGGCGCATGTGGGTTTTTCTGCATCGTATGGCGATGTTTCACCGTAGCACCGAAATGCGCGTCACCTTCAACACCAAACCCAGGCACCAGCCTGATGGACATTTCATTGGGCTTTGAAAAGCTATGCGTCTTGCTGCGACTAACCGCAATGATGAGGGCCGCACGCATCATGCCTCACTTGCCGCAAGCTGCGCTGCCTGATGTTCAGTGATGAGCGGATCAATTACATCATCCAGCGCTTCGCCCGTGATCACCTTGTCCAATTTATAGAGCGTGAGATTGATCCGGTGATCCGTCACCCGACCTTGCGGGAAGTTATAGGTGCGAATGCGCTCCGACCGATCTCCTGAACCGACTTGGCTTTTGCGATCCGCCGCACGCTCGGCATCAAGCTTCTGACGCTCAGCGTCATAGAGCCGCGCCTTCAAAAGCCCCATGGCTCGCGCGCGATTTTTGTGTTGCGAGCGCTCATCCTGCACAAATATGACAGTGCCACTCGGCAGATGCGTGACACGAATGGCCGATTCCGTTTTGTTGACATGCTGACCACCCGCGCCTTGTGCACGCATGGTCTCAATCTTCAAATCTGCCTCATTGATGTCGATATCAACGTCCTGCGCTTCGGGCAGAACTGCCACTGTGGCTGCAGATGTGTGGATGCGCCCTTGCGTCTCAGTATCAGGCACGCGCTGCACGCGATGCACGCCTGATTCAAATTTCAATCGCGCAAAGACACCGCGCCCGGCAATGCCAGCGATGATTTCCTTATAACCGCCAGCGGTTCCTTCGCTCGCGGACAATAACTCAACCTTCCAGCCTTTGCCTTCGGCATAGCGCTGATACATGCGAAAGAGATCGCCCGCAAAAAGCGCAGCCTCATCGCCTCCCGTGCCTGCACGCACTTCCAGAATGGCACCACCCTCATCTGCTGCGTCCTTCGGCAGAAGTGCGATGCGAATTTGCTGCTCAAGCCGCGCAACAACATCACGCGCCTCGTCACGCTCGGCCTCGGCCAGTTCACGCATTTCAGCATCGACACTGGCATCCGCCAGCATTTCCTCAACGCCTTTGAGATTGTCTTGCGCTGCACGCCATGCCCTGATGGCGCTCACCACATCTTCAAGATCGGCATATTCACGAGAGAGATTGGCAAATTCAGCCCCGCTCGCACCTTCTGCAAGCTTGGCCGATAGTTCCTCGTGACGACGCAGGATGAGATTGAGTTTGTCTTCAGGCAGCATGGGCTCTCGCAAGATCGGAAATGAATATCATGCCGACTGGCTAGAGCGGTACGCCCTTGGCCTCTGCATAAGAGCGCAGCGCCTCGCGAATATGTTCGCTACCATGATTTTGCGCGATCAACTGATCCATCAATTCGCGTAACGGCTTTGCTTCCAATGCCAGGATCATCGCCTTTACAGGTCCGATCGACGAGGCGGTCATGGACAGGCCATTCATCCCAATGCCAATCAGCGCCATCGCTTCAATGAGGCGACCACCCATCTCACCGCACAGCGTCACCGATTTACCCGCCGCCTGACCCTTATCGACCACCTTGCGCAATGCACGCAAAAAGGCGGGCGAAATGGGATCGAAACGATTGGCGACGCGCCGGTTATCGCGATCAGCGGCAAACAGATATTGGAAGAGATCATTGGAGCCAATGGACAAGAAGTCCACTCGCTCCAGCACTTCATCAAGCTGCCATAAGATCGAGGGCACCTCAATCATGATGCCGAGCTTCAGCGAAGTCGGCAGCTCATACTGATGGCGGGAGAGGTGACGCTTTTCTCGCTCGACAATCTCTTTGGCGGCATCAAATTCACTGACGTCAGAGACCATGGGGAACATGATACGCATGTCACGCCCGGCACCCGCACGCAACATCGCTCGCAACTGCGACCGCAACAGCCCAGGACGATCAAGACCGATGCGGATCGCCCGCCAACCGAGCGCAGGATTCTCTTCATCAAAAGCCTGCATATAAGGCAGGATCTTGTCGCCGCCGATGTCCAGCGTGCGGAATGTCACAGGCTTTCCACCCGCTGCGTCAAGCACTGATTTATAGAGCGCGATCTGCGCTTCCATGCGCGGAAACTGCGACGCGACCATGAATTGCAATTCGGTTCGGAACAGGCCAATCGACAAGGCCCCCGTCTCTTCCAGATGCGGCAAATCCACCAAAAGGCCGGCATTCATGTGAAGATCAATCGTCACCCCATCCTTGGTGGTAGCGGGAACGTCCCGTAACTTGCGATATTGTTCCTGTCGCCGCGCACGCAGACGCGCTTTTTCCGCGTAGGCAGCCTCCACATCAATGGCCGGGCGCACATAAACTTCGCCCGATGAACCATCAACAATGATGGCATCGCCCTGCTCAACGTGGTCGATGATGTTTGGCACCTCGCCAACAGCCGACAGGCCGAGCGCGCGCGCGACAATTGCCACATGGCTTGAGCGGCCACCTTCTTCAAGGACGAGACCGCGTAGCTTCTTGCGATCATAATCAAGCAGAGCTGCAGGCCCCATGGAGCGGGCCACGACAATCGCATTGTCGGGCATATCCTCATTGGCTGCGACAAAGGATTGGCCGGTGAGTTGATGCAACAGGCGGTTGGCAAGATCGTCCAGATCATGCAGGCGTTCGCGCAGATAAGGATCCGGCCTGCGTTGCAATTTCGCACGCGCATCATTCTGCACACGCTCGACCGCCGCCTCAGCCGTCAAGCCGGTATGAACGGCTTCACGCAAGCGGCGCAACCAGCCCTGATCATGCGCGAACATGCGGAAGGTTTCGAGGATCTCGCGATGTTCCCCCGGTCCCGTATGGTCGGAACGATCAACGAGCTTGTCGATCGATTCACGTACCGCATTGATCGCTTCTTCGAGCCGGTGTTCTTCTGCCTTGAGATCTTCGGCAACAAGTTGGGTGATGACGATGCGCGGCTCATGCAAGACAACATGACCAAGCCCCACGCCTTCCGCCAAGGGCGACCCTTCAAGCGCGATCGGGCCGCGAAGGCCAATCTCTGCGCCGGGGCGCACAATGGCTTGCAGCTCGCCCGAAGCAATCATCTCCGCCAGCAACATGGCGGTTGTTTGCAAGACCTCGATCTCTTCTTCCGAATAGGTGCGGCGCGCCCTGTTCTGCACGACCAGAACACCAAGCGTATTGCCACCACGCAAGATCGGCACACCGAGGAAGGAGTGGTAAATCTCTTCGCCCGTCTCCGGCT
>CAZLBA010000080.1:0-14236 GCA_964557555.1 uncultured Beijerinckia sp. | reverse complement strand
AGCGCCCGCCATGCAGCAATTCCTGCCACTGGCGCACCATGCCCATATATTCATTGTTCAGGATGAAGACCTTCACCGGCAGGCGATACTGAACCGCCGTCGACATTTCCTGAATGTTCATCTGGATCGAGGCTTCGCCTGCAATGTCGATGACGAGTGATTTCGGATGCGCGAGCTGCGTACCAATGGCTGCAGGCAAGCCGTAACCCATGGTGCCAAGACCACCAGAGGTCATCCAGCGATTGGGCTCATTGAAGTGATAATGCTGAGCCGCCCACATCTGATGCTGACCAACTTCTGTCGTGATGTAAGTGTCACGATCCTTCGTCAGCTCATAGAGACGCTGGATGGCATGTTGCGGCTTGATCGCCGTCTTTGACGGACGGAAGGCGAGCGACTTGCGCGCACGCCAGTGATCAATCTGCTTCCACCATGCAGCGAGCGCTTCCTTGTCGCTCTTCATGCCTTCCGAGCGCCACAAGCGCACCATGTCTTCCAGCACATGCGCGCAATCGCCAACGATGGGCAGATCAACATGAACATTCTTGTTGATCGAAGACGGGTCAATATCAATATGGATCTTCTTCGAGCCAGGCGAGAAGGCATCCAGACGGCCCGTGATGCGGTCATCAAAACGCGCGCCAATCGCAATCATCAGATCGCAATCATGCATGGTGTGATTGGCTTCGTAGGTGCCATGCATCCCCAACATGCCAAGCCAGTTCTTGCCTGATGCCGGATAAGCGCCGAGCCCCATCAAAGTTGAGGTGATGGGAAAGCCGGTGAGCTCAACAAGCTCACGCAGGAGCGTTGAGGCAACCGGGCCTGAATTGATGATGCCACCGCCTGTGTAGAGCACAGGACGTTTAGCGCTCTTCATCATTTCAAGTGCCTGACGGATGCGATCCATGTCGCCCTTGAGCTTGGGCTGATAGGTCTTGTGCTGCACATTGACAGGCGCCTGATAGATGCCGGAGGCAAACTGCACATCTTTCGGCAGATCAATCACGACCGGGCCGGGACGACCGCTGCGCGCGACATAAAATGCCTCATGCAGAATGCGCGGCAGATCTTCAATCGAGCGCACGAGATAATTGTGCTTGGTACAATGACGCGTAATGCCAACCGTGTCGCATTCCTGAAAGGCGTCTGAGCCGATGAGATGGGTCGGCACCTGACCGGTCAGACAAACAAGGGGAATGGAATCGAGCAGCGCATCGGTGAGGCCCGTGATCGCATTGGTGGCGCCGGGGCCGGAGGTGACGAGCAACACGCCAACCTTGCCGGTTGACCGCGCATAGCCTTCCGCCGCATGGGCCGCGCCCTGTTCATGGCGCACAAGCACATGCTTCACCTGATCCTGCTGGAAGATCGCGTCATAGATCGGGAGCACCGCGCCGCCCGGATAGCCGAATACCGTATCGACACCCTGATCCTTCAGGGCTTCGACGACCATTTGCGCACCGGTCATTTGCTTCGACATCGTCACTCTCCGTCAGCTCAGTCACGCGATCAGGTTGAGGCAACAAAAAAGGCCCCCAGAGGGCCTCGGATTAAGCGCCAGCGGCGGGAAGTCCGGGGATCAAACCCGGCCCGTGTCTGGCGCTCCACATACTACAAGGTTCGCGCGCATGCGCCTCTCCACCTGAAACCGTGGCGACAGTAGCGAAGGGGCTGAGACGGGTCAAGCGCTGTGGGCGTAAGACGCTTGGCTAGGGTTAAGGAGAGACAGTTGGCAGTCGGCAGTCGTAGGGAAAGCGGCCGCAAGAGGAGGCTCCCGCTTCTCCCATTGGGAGAAGCTGTCAGCGGAGCTGACCGATGGGGGGATCGGGTCTCCATTCTGACAGGTGGTAACCCCTCATCCGCCCGCATCCGCGGGCACCTTCTCCCAATAGCGAAGGGGCCGCGTTCCCTACGACTGACGACTGCCGACTGCCAACTGCCGCGCGACCCCCAGCGCCCCTTCCGGCTGCACCCAGATGAACTCCGGCAGCTGGTGCCGAATGAAGGTGAATTGGCGCTTGGAATAATGCCGCGTATCCGTCTGGCCCTTTGCCACAGCCTCGTCCCTTGAGGCCTTACCTTCGAGGTAAGCGATGAGCCCCGGCACGCCATGGGCGCGCATCACGGGCAGAGCGGGATCGAGCTTGCGGGCGGCGAGGCGCTCGACTTCTTCCAAAGCCCCCATCTCCATCATCGCCTCAAAACGCGCATCAATCCGCTCATAGAGCGGCTGGCGCTCTGGAGCGAGGAAGATACAAAGGCACTCTTCCGGGTCGAGCACAGCCGGGCTGCGAGCGCCCTGAAAGCGCGCAAGGCTCTGTCCCGTGGCGGCATGGACCTCAAGTGCCCGCAAAATGCGCTGCGGATCGCTGGGGCGCAGGCGCGCGGCCATCTCGGCATCCCGCGCGGCCAGTCTTGCGTGAAGCTCGGCGGCAGTCAGGCCCTCGGCCTCCGCCCGAACCGCCGCGCGCACCACGTCAGGCACGGGCGGGATCTCGGACAGGCCCCGCAGCAGCGCCTTGAAATACATGCCCGTGCCGCCGGCAAAGATCGGCAGCCGGCCTTGGGCGCGGACCTCTGCGAGCTGCTGTTCAGCATCCAACAGCCATTTGCCGACCGAGTAATTCACCGCCCCATCCACATGGCCAAAGAGGTGATGAGGGGCCATAGCCTCCTCTTCGGGGGTGGGGCGGGCGGTGATGATGCGCAGATCGCGATAAACCTGCATGGAATCGGCATTGATGATGCTGCCGCCCAGCTCCTCAGCGAGGGAAATCGCCAAAGCAGACTTGCCGCTGGCCGTCGGGCCTGCAATGAGAATGGCCGAAAGCGCGCCCGCCATCAGCTGAGCGGGCTCCCAGACCCGGAAAGTGCTTGCCCGCAATGACGCATGTTCTCACTCTCGTCGCCCCAACCGATCAGCCCCTCCTGAATGGGGCGCTTGTCCGTGTGGCGACAAGCCTCCTGCCGGCCGCCGGTGAGCCCCAATGGCTTTGCGACCGCATCGCCGTTGATATTCCCTTCGCCCCTGAAGGCGCAATCGACAATCGCAAGATTGCGGATGCTATTCGTCTCGAATTGGGCGACGCTCCCGTCGATGTCTTTGCCCAACCGCTCGCACATCGTCGCAAGAAGCTCTTTTTGGCTGACATGGATTCAACCATGATCGGTCAGGAATGTATCGACGAGCTGGCTGACTTCGTCGGCAAAAAAGCCGAGGTTGCCGAAATCACCGAACGCACCATGCGCGGTGAGCTGGTGTTTGAAACCTCGCTCAAGGCACGCGTTGCCTTGCTTGCGGGTCTGTCTGCCGATGTCGTTGCAACGGTGATTGCCGAGCGCATCAAGCTGACACCCGGCGGCACTGAACTCGTGCGCACCCTGCGCAAACATGGCGCCTATACGGCACTTGTGTCCGGCGGCTTCACGGTCTTCACGCGCGAAATTGCAGCCAAGATCGGCTTTGATGAGAACCGCGCCAACACGCTGATTGTCGAAGGCGCGAAATTCACTGGACGCGTGACAGAGCCGATCCTTGGGCGTGAGGCGAAACTCGAAACCCTTGTTGAACTGCGGACCAAGCTCGGTTTGGTGAAAGAGGAGACCATGGCCGTTGGTGATGGCGCCAATGATTTGTCGATGATCGGTGAAGCCGGCATGGGCGTCGCTTTCCATGCCAAGCCCGCTGTTGCTGCTGCAGCTGGGTACAGGATCGACCATGGTGACTTGAGCGCATTGCTTTATGCGCAAGGCTACAAGCGCGCAGATTTCGTGTGAGAGGAACGCGCCCTGCTTCTCCCATTGGGAGAAGCTGTCAGCGGAACTGACTGATGGGGGGATCGAGACAAAGAAAAAAGAGACACCAGCGATGGTGCCTCTTTCGTTTTAGATCCGATCCCCTCATCCGCCCGCGCTGCGGGCACCTTCTCCTCATGGAAGAAGGAAGATGCGCCCCCTTAATTCAACGGCAGCGGCACAAAGCGCTTGTCGTCATTGGGCGAAGCCACGAAGAGCAAAGCAGACTTACGGCCTGCGTCTTTCAGCTCCTTGATCTTGCGTGCGACGTCTTCGGGCTTTGACACAGCGTCCTGATTGATCTCAAGGATGCGATCACCAGGCTGAATGCGCCGCTCGGCGGCTTGTGAACCGGGCTCAACCGAGGTCACCAACACGCCTTCGGCGCCATCCTTCAGATTGAAGCGCTTGCGTGTCTCTGCCGTCAGGGCGCCGAATTCAAGGCCGAGCGCCTTCTGCGCGGTGTTGCGATTATCAGCACCACCGCTCTTGCCCGCATCAAGCGCGGCTTGCTTCTCACCATCTTCCAGACGGCCGAGTGTGACCTTGAGCGGCGTCTCCTTGCCACCACGCACGACGATCACCGCGACTTCCTTGCCAACGGGCGTCGCAGCCACGAGCTTGGGCAGATCGCGCGAGTCCTTCACATCCTTGCCGTCGAATTTGACGATGACATCGCCAACACGAATGCCGGCCGGTCGGCCCGGACCCTTCTCATCAACGCCTGCAACGAGGGCGCCACGCGGACGTCCAAGGCCGAGGCTTTCGGCAATGGTGTCATCAACATTCTGGATGCGCACACCAAGCCAGCCACGGCGCGTCTCACCGAATTCAAGCAATTGCTGCACGATCGGCATGACAGTTGCGGCCGGTGTCGCAAAGCCGATACCCACCGAACCACCGGAGGGCGAAAGGATTGCGGTGTTCACACCGATCACATCGCCATTCATGTCGAACAGTGGCCCGCCAGAATTGCCCTTGTTAATCGACGCATCCGTCTGGATGTAATTGTCATAGGGGCCGCTATCTATGTTGCGGTTACGCGCCGAGACGATACCGGCTGTCACAGTGCCACCCAGACCGAAGGGATTGCCAACCGCCATCACCCAGTCACCGACGCGCAGCTTTTCACTATCGCCAAACTTCACCGACTTCAGCGGCTTCTCAGGCTTCACGCGCAGGACCGCAATGTCGATCTTGGGATCCTTGCCGACGATTTCCGCCTTCAGACGCTGCCCATCGGTGAAGATGACTGTGATGTCATTGGCATCAGCAATGACGTGATTATTGGTGATGACGATACCGGCTGAATCAATCACGAAGCCGGAGCCAAGCGAGTTCGAGCGGCGCTGTTGCTGGCGCGGCGCGGGCGTCGGCCCATCGCCTTGGCCACGGCGGCGGAAGAACTCTTCGAACAGATCATCAAAAGGCGTGCCCTGAGGAAGATTGGGCTGGGCCTGCGAGCGCGTCTCAACGGTTTGTGCGGCTGAAATATTCACCACCGCCTCGCTCACCCGCTCGGCCAAATCCGCGAATGAATCGGGCCGGCGCGTCTGCGCCTCAACCGGCAGGATCAGACCGGGCATGGGCGCGACACCCATACCAATGGCCGTGGCCAGAGCCACACCCATAACCAGCTTGCGAGGTTTGAAGATCGGGTCGAAGCCCATGCAAATCACTCCTGTCATTCCCGCCAAAGCTTGCGGGCGAACAACTCAATCGAACCACAGAATGGGGCGGAAAGGCGACGAGAAAACGGGGAAATTGAAGAATTTCTCGCCGCCCTATTCCTTACTTGCCCGGACCGTCCGTGCCTGACTTGCCGAAGTACCTGAAGAATTGGGAATTCGGTGTCATGATCATGCGGGTATCTGACGACTTCAGCCCTGTCTCATAGGCCTGCATACTGCGCCAGAAGGTGAAGAACTCCGCATCCTTGCCATAGGCTTCGGCAAAAATACGATTGCGTTCCGCCTCACCCTCACCGCGCAGCTGGTCAGCTTCCTGCTGAGCCTGTGCCCGGATGACGACCACATCGCGGTCAGCCTTGGAGGTGATGCGCAAGGCCTGTTCGGCACCCTGCGCGCGGAACTCTGCCGCTTCACGCGCACGCTCGGTCTGCATACGGCTATAGACGCGTTCCGAGATCTGGCGCGGCAAATCCGCACGACGAATGCGAACATCCTTGATCGTGACACCGAATTTTTGCGCTTCGGTCTCGACCTGCTCGCGGATGCGCACCATCAGCTGAGCACGCTGGTCTCGCACGATTTGCGGCATATTGGCTTCACCCAGGACGCGACGCACGGCTGAGTTCAGCACATTACCGAGCTGGCTTTCAGCCCCCTGCGGCGAGCGCACGGTCTGATAGAAGCGCAGCGGATCGACGATCTTGTAACGCAGGAAAGCATCGACCTCGATGCGGTTATTGTCTGCAGCCAGCACTTCCTGCTTGGACGTCTCAACATCAAGGATGCGATTATCGAGATAGACAACCGTTTCCACGAAGGGGACCTTGAAATGCAGACCCGGTCGCGTGATCAGGCCACGGCCTGACAGCGGCTCACCAAATCGCAGCACCAAAGCCTGTTCAGTCTGGCGCACAGTGAAAGCGGAGCTGCCGATTGCCACGATGGCGACAAGTACGACGCCCAGCAGGATCATCGGAAGGGAGGAATTTTTCATCGCTGACCTCCCTGACGCATCTGGCCCTGTGAGGTATTTTGCTGGGGTGCTGGCAGATTGGGCTGCGCCTCCAGACCACTCAACGGCAGATAGGGCACCACGCCTTGCGTGCCTTGCTGATCAACAATCACCTTGTTCATGCCGCCGAACACACGTTCCATGGTTTCAAGATAGATCCGCTCGCGCGTGATCTGGGGAGCCTTGCGATATTCTTCCGCCACTTTGGCAAAGCGCGCGGCCTGACCCACGGCTTCCGCCACGGTCTGTTCGCGATAGGCCTGCGCCTCTTGCAGAATACGCGCTGCCGCACCGCGGGCTTCCGGCACCACGCGATTGGCATAGGCCTCGGCCTCATTGCGCAGGCGGTCCTGGTCCTGCTGCGCCGCCGTCACGTCACGGAAGGCCGCGATGACCTGTTCCGGCGGATCGACAGATTGCAACTGCACCTGAATGACTTTTACGCCCGCCGCGTAATCATCCAGCACCTTCTGCATCAACTCCTGCACGGCAGGCTCAATGGCCTTGCGGTCTGCAGTGAGAATGCGCTGGATCTGGCTGCGGCCAACGATCTCGCGCATCGCGCTTTCAGCCACTGCCTTGATGGTGGCCTCCGGGCGGCGAACATTATAGGCGAAATCCTCAGGCTTCAGCGGATCAATCTGCCAGATGACGACGAATTTCACATCCGCGATGTTTTCATCACCGGTGAGCATCAAGCTCTCTTCATTCACGTCGGTCGTGATCTGATTGCCGGTGCGCGTATCAATGCGGAAATTGAAGCCGATGCTGGTCGAATTACGATCCGTCACGCGCATCTTCTGCACGCTGCCGATCGGCGCCGGCCAATTGTAATTCAGACCGGAGCTGGTCTTGCTGACATAGCGACCGAAGACGGTATTGAGACCCACCTCGTTGGGCTGCACCGTGTAGAAGCCGCTCAAGCCCCAGCCGCCAACGGCGAGTACGAGTGCAAGCAACAGACCCTTGCCGCCAAAGCCACCACCAGGGATGGCCTGACGCAGCCGGTCCTGGCTACGGCGCAACATTTCTTCGAGATCAGGCGGGGTTTGACCACCACCGCTCCCAGAGGGCCCTTGGCCCCAGGGTCCCTGATTCGGAGGCTTGCCCCATGGCCCGCCTCCACCTCCACCTTGATTACTCCAGGGCATTCCGTCCTCGCCTGTCGTGAGATACCAGATGTCAGGTAAACACCGGTGGGGCCGTTTTCAACGTGGCCTCATGCACGCATATAGGTCACGAAACTGTAGTCGGCTTCATCCCCCTGCCCCGCCTGATGGGCCTCCCGGCTCACCTCGCGCCACTGCGCGGGATCAATGGGTGGGAAAGTCGCATCCCCGTCCGGGGCAAGATCGACCTCGGTGACATGCAACAGGTCGCAGCGGTCGATCAGCTGGCGATAGAGGTCCCCGCCGCCGGCAAGCACGATTTCCGCAGCATTCATGGCTTTGGCGCGCTCCTGAGCGAGGTGCAGCGCCGCCTCAATGTCATGCACCACATGGGCGCCGGCTGCCGCAAAGCTCTGGTCGCGGGTGACCACAATGCTTTCACGGCCGGGCAAGGGACGACCAATCGAGTCCCATGTCCGGCGTCCCATGATCATGGGCTTGCCCATCGTGATCGCGCGAAAGTGAAGCATGTCACTGCGCAGCTTCCACAACAGGCGGTTGTCGCCACCGATGACTCCATTGCGGGCGACAGCCACCACGATGGCGAGCGGGGGGCTCATACTGCGACCGGCGCCTTGATCGCGGGCCATGGATCATAGGCCTCAATCGTGATGTCCTCATACCTGAAGTCAAAGAGCGACTTCACTGCCGGATTCAGACGCAGCTGCGGCAGAGCGCGCGGCGTGCGGGACAATTGCTCGCGCGCCTGTTCCAGATGGTTCAGATAAAGATGCGCATCTCCGAAGGAATGCACGAAATCACCCGGCTGCAAGCCACAGACCTGCGCAATCATCTGGGTGAGCAGCGCATAACTTGCGATATTGAAGGGCACGCCCAGAAAAATATCGGCGCTGCGCTGATAGAGCTGGCAAGAGAGCCTGCCATCCGCGACGTAGAACTGAAACAGACAGTGGCAGGGTGCGAGTTTCATCTTGTCGAGATCAGCCACATTCCAGGCCGAGATCACGAGGCGGCGCGAGTCAGGGTTGCGCTTGATCTCATCCAGTAGCCATTTGATCTGGTCATGGGTGCGCCCATCCGCACCTTCCCAGGAGCGCCACTGCTTGCCATAGACCGGGCCAAGATTGCCCTGCGCATCCGCCCATTCGTCCCAGATGCTGACACCATTTTCTTTTAGATAGGCGATATTCGTATCGCCTGCGAGAAACCACAAAAGCTCATGGATGATCGACTTCAAATGCAGCTTCTTGGTCGTGACGAGGGGGAAGCCCTGCGACAGGTCAAAGCGCATCTGATGACCGAACACCGAGAGAGTACCGGTGCCGGTGCGGTCGGACTTGCGCGTGCCCTCATCCAGAGCGCGGCGCAGAAGGTCATGATAGGCTTGCATGATGGTTCCCGTGGTTGGCGCGCAATCTAGCCGATCCCGCACGCCATTTCCCCTGCCCGCTCAAACCTTCCCCAGAAAGGTCAGCCCCCACATCAGGAAATTATAGAGGGCATGAAAGGCAGTGGTCGTTCGCACCGAGCCGGTTTTCTCGCGCAGGACACCCAAAATGAGCCCGATGGGCAGGATTGCCAGACTGTAGAAAATGGTTCCGCCCCAATGGGCCACGGCAAAAAGCAGGGCGCTGCCCCAAAGCGCGATCTGAAAACCAAACCGCCGCAGCCCGGTAAAGACCCAGCCCCGGAACATCAGCTCTTCCGCCAGCGGTGCCATGATCACAATCAGCACGAGAGAGAGCAGTACAGCCACCCATGATTCGGGCATGGAGAAACCGCTGCGATTCCCGGAGGGCAATTGGCTGAGCGCCAGACTCGCCGCAACGCCATAGGCGCAGGCCAACAAGAAAAGCCCCCAGAATGGACGCCCTCGCATTCCCGGCTTCCATGCCAAGGCCAGTCGCCAATGCGCCCCTTCGCGCCGCCGCGCCATGACATAGAGGCCAGCGATCAGGGAGAGATAAACAAGACAGCCCAAGGACAGCACCAGCGCATCCCTCACTCCCTCACGCCCCGGTGCTGGCTGACCCGTGAGGAGCTTGGGCAACTGCCACGCATGATCGAGGCCATGCAGCGCTGCATCGCCCGCGAACAGCAATGCAAGGCCAAAGCCGAAAAACAAAACACTGAAAAGTCCGATGGCAAGGAGGCTCAAGACAAACCCCACGGGCGAGAACGCGCGCGGGGTTTCAGATTGTTCTTCCATCAGATCACCGGCAAAGCTTGATTGAAATCGCTCTGCCTAACTTAGCGTCTCAAGGCTCGTCGGCAATCACCATCCTGTAGAGGTGCCAGGTCGCATGACCCAGCACAGGCAAGATCACGACCAGCGCGGCCAGCATGGTCACCATGGCAACGGCAAACCACAACGCGATCATCAAGGCCCAACCGAGCATCTGCCATGGATTTTGACGAACGCAGCGAAGGCTCGTCAGCATAGCGGTTACAAAGTCCACATCACGATCAAGCAGCATTGGGCAAGAGACAACAGTGATCGAGAAGACTGCAAAAGCAATGACTGCACCAAGCAGATTACCGAGCGCAAGAAAGGCAAGGCCGGAGGGTGTGGTCACCGCCTCAATGAAGAATTCGCGGAAGTCCGGCATATGGACGCCATAAAAGATCAGATAGAGAAAGACGGCGAAATCAATCCAGATGATCAATGCAAATGTCAGCACCAGCGCCATCCAGCCCAGATCGCGCGCGCCTGCGCTGCGCACCGAGGCGATGATCCCGCCCCATGACAATGCCTCACCGCGTTCGAGCCGGCGGCTGACATCATAGATTCCCGCTGCAACAAAAGGCGCGATGAGGGCAAAGCCCGTCGCCAGCGGATAGGCGAAGTAATAAAAGCCGGACAGATTGGCGAGCGCGATAATGGCCCAACCGCCCAACGTGTAGAGCAGACCGAAAACAAGGCCATATTGGGGAGCAGCCTTGAAATCGCGCCAGCCGGCTTCGAGCGCGTGAACGACATCGTCGCGCTTGAGGGTGCGGATCACCGGGCGCGTCTGGACGGCCGGAATTTCCGCGGAGCTATGAGCAGCCATCTGGGTCATGCCGACCTCCCCAGTCGGTTTTCTTCATGTGATAAGATGCCATGAAGCGCGGCAATGGTATATCTCTCATTCGATGGATGGAAGCTGGCGGCTGTGCTAAGGCGAGGCCCAAGCCCAAAGCGGCTCCAAGGGTTCATGGAGGAAAATCGTGCGATCCTATTTTCTCGCTTTTGCAGGTGTGGCTCTTCTTGCCCCTGCAGCAGCACAGGCTCAAAGCGTTGAGCAATTCTACAACGGCAAGACGATCACTTTCATGGTCGGTGCTGGCGCTGGCGGCAGCTATGACATTTATGCGCGTGTCCTTGCTGCCCATATGAGCAAGCATATTCCCGGCAAGCCGACGATCATCGTCAAATTGGCGGGCGGCGTGGGAGGCGGGATCTCGACCTCCATTCAAATGGAACACACGGCGCCCAAAGACGGCACGATGATCGGTATGACGCAGCAGACCAATGTGACGAGCCAACTCGTCGAAGCGCAGGTCGCAGGCAAATACGATATTTCGAAATGGCGCTGGGTCGGCAATATGGCACCGCTGCGCAATTTTCTGGGCGTCTGGCACACAGCTCCCGCGCAATCGCTCGAAGAAGCGACGCAGAAGGAGGTCATCATCGGCGCAACCGGGCGCAATTCACCGACCTTCACCGTCCCGCAGGCGCTCAATGAAATCATGGGCACCAAATTCAAATTTGTGCTTGGCTATAATGGCGCAGCTGATTTGAATCTGGCGATGGAGCGCGGGGAAATTCAGGGCCGCGGCGCAAGCTGGATCAGCGTCGTCACGCAGGCGCCTCAATATATCGAACAGAAGAAGCTGAAACCGCTCGTCGTGGACGGGCTGACACGCGATCCACTTCTGCCAGATGTGCCAACCCTCGTCGAACTCGCCAAGACGCCGGAACAGAAGGCGGCGCTTTTGATGATTTGCGGCTCATCTGAATTTGCACGCGCCGTCTTCCTGCCACCGGGCGTGCCGCAAGATCGTGTGGACGCCCTGCGTCGTGCTTTTGATGCGACGATGAAGGATCCTGACTTCCTCGCGGAAGCCAAGAAAATGATGATCCCCGTCGAGCCCAATGGCGGTGAAAATCTCGACAAGATCGCCAGGGAAATTGTCGCCACATCGCCGCAGGCCATTGCGCTTGCCAAGAAGCTGCTGGGCGCTGAGTAGGCGAAGAGGGCGACGGGCCAAAGGCTCGTCGCCGTCGCATCAGCTGCAATTTGCCCAACAGATCTGTTCCGGCGGACTTGGCTAGACGCACATCCTTCCTTTAGACTGCCTGACAATAAGCGCCAGCAAGCGGCGCCAAGCTCAGGGAGCCTGAAACATGCCCATCACGGTCAAGCCGCTGGACGCGCCCTTGGGTGCTGAAATCCTCGGCCTCGATGCGCGCAACATTACAGAAGAGGACCGCAAGGCGATTTTTGACGCCTTTTTGAAATATCACATCCTCGTCCTGCATGATCAGCATTTGACGGATGCGGAGCTTGTCGAATTTGGCAAATGTTTCGGCACCATTGAAAAGTCCCGTGTGATTTCGCCGCTCTCCGGCCGCGATGACATCATGGTCATCTCCAATATCCGCGAAGATGGAAAGCCACTCGGCCAATTGCCCGATGGCGAAATGTCTTTCCACTTTGACCGCATTCACCAGAAGCAGCCCTGCCGCGCGGCCGCTTTGATGGCGCTCGAAATCCCCAAGGAAGGCGGCGACACGCTCTTTGCCAATATGGTGCTGGCCTATGAAACGCTGCCTGAAGAGCTGAAGCAAAAAATAGCCGGCCGCACCGCGCTCAACACCTTCACTTATGGCGCGACCTCGCCCGACAAGCGCGAAGGCCAAGGCCCGCAATGTGAACATCCCGTCGCGCGTACGATCCCGGAAACCGGCAAGAAGGCGCTTTATGTCTGCCGGCTGATGAGCGACCGCATCAATGGGCTTGAGCCCACCGAAAGCCGGGCGCTTCTCGACCAGCTCTGCGATCACGCTGAAGATCCCCGCTTCACCTACCAGCACAAATGGAAGGTGGGCGATATCGTGGTGTGGGATAATCGCGCCACCCAACATGCCCGCACGGACTTTTCAGAACATGAACGGCGGCTTATGAAGCGAGTCACCATCGGGGATGATCGTCCCCCAATGCACTAAAGGCAGGGAAATCCTGCGGAGGAAACATGAGAGTTGGTTTGTTTGATCACATCGAACGTTCGGATCGCGCCCTTGCGACGACTTTCGATGAGCGCTTGGCTTTCGCACAGCTTGCCGATGAAGCTGGCTTCTACTGCCTGCATGTCGCCGAACATCACTGCACGCCCTTGAATATGGTCCCGGTGCCCGGCGTTTATCTTGGCGCCCTCGCGCGCCTGACAAAGCGCCTGCGCTTTGGGCCTCTTTGCTATCTGCTGCCGCTTTATTCGCCGCTGCGTCTGATCGAAGAAATTTGTATGCTCGATCATCTCTCGCGTGGCCGCATGGAGATCGGTGTTGGCCGCGGTGTCTCGCCGTTTGAACTGAACTATCACAAGGTCAATCACGAAGACTCGCGCAACATCTTTCTTGATGCCTATGAGTGCCTCGTGAAGGGTCTCACGACCGACAAGCTGACACATAGCGGACCCTATTACACCTATACCGACGTGCCGATGGCGCTGCGCCCGCTGCAAGGCCCGCATCCTGCTTTCTGGTATGGCTCATCGAATGAGATCGGCGCGACCTTTGCCGGTGAACAGGGTATGCATTTCACCGCCAATGGCGGCACCGCCCATGCCAAGGTGAATATCAACGCCTATAAGGCTGCGCTCGCCAAGCGTGGCGGTCCTGCTCAGCCGAAAGCCGAGTTCAAAGGCGGCGCCGCGATCGGCCAGCTGCGTCATATCGTGGTGGCGGATACGGATGCTGAAGCGCAGCGCCTGATGAAGCCTGCTTTTGAGCATCACCTGGAGAGCCTGAACTATATCCGCAAGCTCAACGGTTCCAGCGAACTGACGGCCCGCCTCAATGTCCATCGCGGCATCGACTTCGCCTCTTGCGAAGACAATGGCATGGTGATTTGCGGTTCGCCGGAGACGGTGGTGCGCAAGATCACCGAACAGCAGGCGGAGCTGGGGACGAATTATCTCCTCGCCTATATGTTCTTCGGAACATTGTCTTTTGAGACGGCTCTGCGCTCCATGGAGCTGTTCCGCTCGGAAGTCATGCCGAAAATCGCCCATCTCTGATCAGGCCGCGCCGGGGCTTTACCCCGGCCATCCCCCAAAATACGCGAAGCTGACACCCCGCCCCACTTTCAATGGGGCGGTCCAGCGCCTATATTCCGCTTGCTACCCGCAAGGGAGACTATGGCGATAAACGGTCACCGAAATAAACCTTTCGGACCCGGGGGCAGTACCCGGCGCCTCCACCAGAGCCCGTTACGGCGGGTTCTGGCGGGGGCGAAATAGGTTCGACGGGGGGTGTAAAGGGTGTGCTTTTGCCCGGCATGATACCGCCGTTATCGGGTCAAACCTATAGTTGCCAACGACAACTATGCTCCGGTGGCCGT
>CAZLBA010000079.1:0-14299 GCA_964557555.1 uncultured Beijerinckia sp. | reverse complement strand
CTTGCACGGCTTCATTGAGCTGCGCAGACGGGTCGCTATCTGTGCGCATGCGGCGTTCTTCCAAAACGACATCGCGTTCGGGGGCCACAACCTCGTCGGTCAGAACGAGATTGGTCATGCGGTCAGCTTCAAAGCGCATCATGGTGGCGAGATGTTCTTTCGCCACGCGCTGATAATAGGCGGTATAGTCATTGGAGGTGAAAGCATTCTCCTGACCGCCGAGTTCAGCAACGGTCTCGGAGAATTCACCCTGCTTGTGGTTCTTCGTGCCTTTGAACATCAAATGTTCCAGGAAATGCGCGATGCCTGATTTGCCGAGCGGATCATCTGCCGATCCGTTGCGATACCACACCATATGGGTGACGACGGGCGCGCGATGATCAGGGATTACGACGACATCCATGCCATTGGCCAGACGGAAATCGCTGATATTCGGGCCTGAGCCCTGTTCAGGCTGATGGGTGGAGCCGGGGGTCAGGGAAAGGGAAGCGGGAAAGGTCATGCGGTGAGGCCAATCTGCGAAAAGCTTTCGAAGAAGAATATAGGACGGCAAGGCTTGGTCTGTCAGTCCCTCGGCGTAAATGAAAAGGCCGACCCGAAGGTCGGCCCCTGAAAGCTTGGGATGCGTTACTCGCGGCTTTGACCGCGTTTCCAGTAGAAGTCGCGAGGATCTTCGACAACATCGTTGCGCCGGGGCTCGAAGCCCGCTTTCACATTGCTGCTGGTGGGCGTCATATAGCCCTTGGGCGGCTGCGTGAGATAGGTGCGCGGGGGCTCGACACCGGCTTGCAGCTTGTTCTGCGCCTGAGGCTGATGCTGAACCGAAAGCCGCTTCCAATACTGGTCAGGCGGGCAGTTCTTGTTGTCGGGGTCGAGATTGGCGCAAGGATCGCCAGCACCGGGGCCGTTGACCGGGCCAGCCGAACGGCTGGGGGCGTAGACATTGCGGTTGTCGCCGGGCTTCAGACGGGCATTTTCGTCTGCCGCCGCTTCGCCTCGCAGGCGGGCGGGGCTTTCATCTTTGTTGCGGCGGGCGCGGACCACTTCCTGATCTTGCGGCCAATTCTGCGCGCCCTGCACGACCGGCTTGCGCGGCGCGGGCAGCGATGTCGTGCTGGGTGGCAGCACCAGCGGGGAACGCTCGCGATAGGTGATGACCGGGTCAGCGGGCGGCGCAATCAGGCCAAAGGCCGTGCCAAGCGACTCGATGGGCGAGCCTGAGCCATCATCCTTGAGGGCATGGGCCGGGCCCATGGCAGCGCCCAAGGCAAAGGCCGCGCTGACAGCAAGAATGGGAAGACGCATCTGGCTCTTCAACATGATCAAATCCCCACTCATCCGACTAAGCCGCCTTGTTGCATGGCTTCGCGGCAAATTGGTGGCGAGCGGCTCAGGCCGCCTCCGGCTTTTGGCCAAATCCAAAGCTTTCATACAGGAGAAGTCCCACCCCGGCAACGATCGCCACATCAGCAAGGTTAAACACGTACCAGCTGAAGCTACCGATGTGGAAATGGAAGAAATCCGCCACCGCCCCATAGGCGAAGCGGTCATAGGCATTGCCCAGTGCACCGCCAATAATGAGCCCAAGCGCCAAGGTGGTGAGCCGGTCGGGAGCGCGCCAAAGCCAGACCGTCAGCCCGGCCGTCACGCTCAGCGACAAGGCGAGCAGCCCATAGCGGCCAAGGTCAGTGTCAGCCCGCAGGAGCGAATAGGAAATGCCCGGATTCCAGGCCATAACCAGGTCGAGGAAAGGGGCCAGCTGAACCGGCTGCTTGCTGGCGATGTCAAAGACAAACAGCATCCACAGCTTATGCCCCTGATCAACAACCAGGGTTACAAGAGCTGTCAGGATGCCTGCCAGCCGCGGCCCCATCAGGCAGGCCATTTGCCAGCCGCGGCCAGCTCCTTGAGGGCCTGCGCATCGCGCGGGGTCACATCAGGAAAGGCCGGGTCAGCGGTCGCCGGGTCAAAATATTTCCACGAGCGGGCGCATTTCACGCCGCTCGCGCGCTGCGGCACAACCGCAATGCCCGGCGCATCGGCCAGACGGAAGGCATCTGCCGGGCCATCCCCTGCGCGCAGTTCAATTCCGGAGGTGATGCACACTTCGGCAAAATCCGTGCTGTTGAGCAATGCGCGCAGTGTCTCGTCCACGACGTAAACTTGCGGCGCTGCTTCAAGCGATGAGCCGATGCGCTTGGCGGCCCGTTCAAGCTCAAGCGCGCCCGTCACGACCGCGCGCGCCCGACGAATGAGGCGCCACTTCTCAGCGAGCTCCTCATCTCGCCAGTTTTCAAGTCCGCTGACAAAAGTTGTCAGATGGATGGAGGCTTCCGCCTTGGGACGGAATTCCACCCATGCTTCATCAGTGGTGAAGCAGAGGATCGGCGCGAGCCATTTCAAGATTGACTCGCAGATGATGTCGATTGCTGTCAGCGCACTCTTGCGGGTCATGCTGGAAGCTGGATCGCAATAGAGCGTATCCTTGCGAATGTCGAAATAGAATGCCGACAGATCGCTCGTCATGAAATGCGTAAGGAGCGCGATGACTTTCTTGTAATCGAAATTCGCATAAGCATCACTGATGGCTGGATCAAGCTCAGCCAGACGATGCAGCATCAGACGATCAAGCTCTGGCATATCGCTGCGCGCTACTGTCTGGGACGGGTCGAAATGTGACAGGGCACCAAGCATCCAGCGGATCGTGTTGCGCAACTTGCGATAGGTCTCAACAAAGGTCTTGAGGATTTCAGGCCCAATGCGCAGATCATCCGAATAGTCGGAGGCTGCAACCCACAGACGCAAAATGTCAGCGCCGGAATCCTTGATGACCGTCTGCGGGGCCACGACATTGCCCAGCGACTTTGACATTTTCTGACCCTTTTCATCGAGCACGAAGCCATGGGTCAGAACAACATCATAAGGCGCACGTCCGCGCGTGCCGCAGCTCTCCAGCAGCGACGAATGGAACCAGCCGCGATGCTGGTCGGAGCCTTCGAGATACATCACCTCATCAGGCCCACCGTCACGCAGCCGACGGGTAGCCAGATCCTCGCGCTTCTCAAGCGTGAAAGAGTGGGTCGAACCTGAGTCGAACCATACATCGAGGACATCATCAATCTTTTCGTAATCTTCGGCCTTATAGGTCGAGCCGAGGAATTTCTGTGCAGCGCCCGGCGCGTACCACGCATCAGCGCCTTCCTTGTCAAAGGCGTCTGCAATGCGCGCATTCACTTGCGCATCCACCAAAATGTCATGCGTGCCTTTCTTCACAAAGACGCAGATCGGCACGCCCCAGGCGCGCTGGCGCGACACAACCCAGTCAGGGCGATTGGCAATCATCCCGGTGATGCGGTTTTCACCTGCAGCAGGAACCCAACGGGTTTCCTTGATCGCCTTCAAGGCGAGATCGCGAAGGCTTGTATCTTTCGACGCACCCGGCGCATCGAAGGCGCGATCCATTGCAATGAACCATTGCGGCGTGTTGCGGAAGATCACGGGCTTCTTGGAGCGCCATGAATGGGGATATTGATGTTTGAGGCGACCGCGCGCGATGATCGTGCCCACAGAGGCAAGCGCCTTGATCACAGTGTCATTTGCATTGCCCTTCGCGCCCTTGTCATCAATGACGCGCTTGGCGCCACCCTCAGACTCAGGGCCGAAGCCGAAAGCTTCCTTTGTGTAGAAGCCATCCGCATCAACCGTGTAGGGAATGCGCGTGTCGATGCCTTGTGCAATCAGGAGGCGCTGGCTTGCCATCCAGATGTCAAAGTCTTCGCGGCCATGGCTGGGTGCCGTGTGCACAAAGCCTGTGCCCGTATCATCTGTGACGTGATCACCGTCGAGCAGTGGCACATGGAAAGAATAACCCGCATCAAAGGCAGCCAGCGGATGCGCGCACAGGCCCAGCTCACCGGGCCTGGCATCACATACACGCTCAAAGGCGTCCACCTTCGCTGCCTTGAATACATCACCTGCAAGCTTGTCCGCGAGAATGTAGGAACCGCCAACTTTAGCCCAATTCCCTTCAGGCGCCTGCGTGATCCGATAGAGGCCGTAGGTGATCTTTGACGAGAAGGAGACCGCGCGATTGGCAGGCAGGGTCCATGGCGTCGTCGTCCAGATGACAACGGAAGCGCCCTTAAAATCGCCCTTGCCATCTTTCAGCGGAAAGGCGACCCACACCGTGTCGCTGGTATGGTCTTCATATTCCACTTCGGCTTCAGCAAGGGCGGTCTTTTCGACAACTGACCACATCACCGGCTTTGAGCCGCGATAGAGCAGGCCATTCTCCGCGAATTTCATGATCTCGCGGGCGATCTGCGCTTCCGCGTCATAGCTCATGGTGGCGTAAGGATGCGACCAATCGCCTGTCACGCCAAGACGCTTGAATTCCTCGCGCTGAACATCAAGCCAATGTTCTGCATAGGCGCGACATTCGCGGCGGAAGGCGATCATGGCTGCGCTGTCGGAAAGCTCCGGCTTCGGCTTGCCCTTCGAGCGGTAATTATCTTCCTCGATCTTCCATTCGATCGGCAGGCCGTGACAGTCCCAGCCCGGCACATAGTTCGAATCTTTGCCGAGCATCTGCTGCGAGCGGCAAACCATGTCCTTCAGGATCTTGTTCAGCGCATGGCCGATATGAATATTGCCATTGGCATAGGGCGGGCCATCATGCAGGACGAATTTTGGTCGTCCGCGCCCCGTCTCCCGCATCTTCTTGTAGAGATCCATGGCGTTCCAGCGCGCCAGAATCTCCGGCTCTTTCTGCGGCAGGCCCGCCCGCATGGGGAAGGCCGTCTCCGGCAGATAGAGCGACTTGGAATAATCGGGGCCTTTGGCGCTGGTCTCGTTCATTGTCCAACCTGAAAAGCGGGCAGGCGCATAGCTGCGCGGGCGAGGCCGGACATAGAGGATTTGGGGCCAAAGCGCCAGTTTTAGCGACGGCTTTGGTCAACGACCGCGCAACAGGGCGCGCGCCTTTTCCTTGTCCCGGTTCATTTCGGCCACCAGCGCGTCGAGGGAAGGGAATTTCTCCTCCCCCCGGATCCAGCCAACAAAGGCCACTTCCACGGTCTTGCCGTAGAGATCGCCGGAAAAATCGAAAATGAATGTTTCCAGCAAGGGCGCCCCGGTATCCGTCACCGTCGGGCGGCGGCCGAAATTGGCGACCCCGCCATGGGCAATGCCATCCACCGTCAGCCGCACGGCATAAATTCCATGTCGCAACCGGCAGGACGGGTCGAGGCGGACATTGGCCGTGGGGAAGCCGAGCTGTCGGCCCAGCTTCTCGCCATGCACCACTTCACCCACCGCAAACCATTCATGACCAAGGATGGAGGCGGCTCGCGTGACATCACCCTCTTCGAGCGCCTTGCGGGCGGCATTGGAATGCACGGCCTCGGAGGCGCCATCAACATCTGCGACGACCTTCTCGACCACCTCCACAGCAAAGCCATGTCGTGTGCCCGCCTCCTTCAGAAATGCGGGAGATCCGCTGCGGGCTTTGCCGAAATGAAAGTCATAGCCGACGACCGCGCCACTGATGCCCAGTCGCTTGATCAGAATATTCTGCACAAAGGCTTCCGCGTCCATGCTCGCCACAGCGCCATCAAAGCTGACAATGATGGTGCCATCGAGGCCCTGACGCGCAAGGCCGCGCACTTTTTCTGCCTCCGGCGTCAGCCTGAAAACGGTGCCGGAACCAGCGAAGAAATCAACCGGATGAGGTTCGAAAGTCAGCGCCGCGCAGGGCTTGCCGAGCTTTTCTGCCAGCGCCTTGGCGCGATGAATGACGGCTGCATGGCCACGATGCACGCCATCGAAATTGCCGATGGCTACCACACAGCCTTGCAGTCCGAAGGGGGGTGATTGCGGGTCGCGTGCGACAATCATCTGGGTCACCACACCAAGGCAGGAATGGCGGCTTTGGGCGTCACCGGTGCATCGGTGATGAATTGGTGCAACGCTGCTTCATCAAGCGCGCTATGCGGGTGCAACTCATCACGGTGGATGCCTGAGGTGACGAAGAGCGCATCTATACCGAAATCGCAGGCGCCTTTGACATCCGTTCGCATCGCATCCCCGATGCCAATCACGCGCGACTTCGAAATATTCTTGCCGACGAGTTGCTGCGCAATCTCATAAGCGCGCTGATAGATCGGCGCATAGGGCTTGCCGGCCTGAATGACCTTGCCACCCATTTGCTCGTAAAGTTCGGCAAGCGCGCCTGAGCAGTAAAGCAGCCGGTCGCCTACATGAACTATGAGATCAGGATTGGCGGAGATGAAGTCGAGCTGGCGTGCCTTCATCTGTTGCAAGCGCTGCGTATAATCGTCCGGCGTTTCTGAATATTCATCATTGAGGCCGGTACAGATCACATAAGTCGCCTCATCAATGCCAACCCGCGGCGGCTTGTGGCCCAGGTCTGCAAGTTCTGCAAACAGCGCATGGTCGCGCTCAGGCCCGATGTGATGCACCGGCGCATCGCCGTGAGCGGCAATGAAACTCATCGTCACATCGCCCGATGTCACAATATCATCGAAACAGTTACGCGGGACTTTCAGACCGTCGAGCTGCAAGCGGATGGGCGTATTGGGGCGCGGCGCATTGGTCACCAGTACGACGCGACCGCCTTGCTCGCGAAAGCGGATCAGAGCTTCGCAGGCGGCCGGGAAATGTTCGCGACCGTTATGGATCACACCCCATACATCGCAGAGGGCAACGTCATAGCCCGCAAGCAAATCGCGCGCATGGCTGAGAATGGGGATGGAGGCTGAAGAGGTCATAGGGCTCGGCTAAAGGCCGCGGGCAGCGCTGTCAACCACAGGGCTGGCCCACCCATGATCGGAGGGCCAGCCATGGCTTGCACTTAGTTGCCCAATGTTTCGCTGAGGAAGTTGGTCATGGTCTGCCAGGCCCGTGCGGCTGCGACGGGTCGGAAGGAATTGCCCGGCTGGGTGAAGCCATGCGGCGCGCCCGAATAGGAGGCAAAGGTGACATCCAGATTGGCAGCGCGCATCTCGGTCAGGAAGGTCTCAACCTCCTTGTCAGAGACGATGCTGTCGGCTGCTCCATGCAGAACGAGGACAGGAGCCTTGAAATTGCGCGCATCATCGGGTGCAGGATTTGACAGGCTGCCATGCAGTGAGACGAAGCTCTTTGCGGGGAGCCCGGCGCGGCCAAGCTCAAGGGCAGTGGTGCCGCCGAAGCAATAGCCGATCACGGCGATGCGGCTTGCGTCCACATTGGCAAGGCTCGCAACATGGTCAAAGCCAGCCTTGGCGCGCGCCCTTAGCAGCCCGCGATCCTTCGTATATTTCCCCGTTTCGGCGGCAGCTTCCTTGGGCGGCGCGGGGCGTACTCCCTTGCCGAAAATATCCGCCACGAAGGCGACATAGCCGAGCTTCGCCAGTTCACGCGCGACCGAGCGCTCATGGTCGGAGGGACCGGTCCACTGATGATAAATCACAACGGCAGGGCGCTTGCCGGCCTTGCTGTCGTCGAAGGCGACATATCCTTCAAGCACGACATCTCCATGCTTGTAGTCGATGCTCTGCGTCTTGATCTCGGCACGAACGGTGCCTGTCAGAAGCAGGGTCGCAAAAGCCAGCGCGGTGGTGATTTTGATGAGCTGCATGATCGGCTCCCTTGGCGGATAGTGCTCTTACGGGAAGTGACGCACAAAGGATCTCAAGCCAGTCGCGGGAAGGTCAATCGCCCGAAGCAGGGCCGAGATCTGGCAAGGCTGCAAAATTGCGGATCACTTGCTGCAGCTCAGGCTCGTTCACGAGGGCAGCTGCTTCCGACAGCGCAAACCAGCAGGTGCGGCGCTGATGCATTTCCGGCCAAGACTTGCGCTGGCGTTCGACCAGCATGGGAAAAACGGTCACATGGCAGAGCACCTCGCGCCCACTCTTCTTGCGCTTCATGTAGTGATAATGGCCAATCGGCTCGGAGCTGATTTTGCCCACCACACCTGCCTCCTCCAAAGCCTCGCGTGCGGCCGTGCCTGAGGGTGTGCGGCCTTGCATGGGCCAGCCCTTGGGCAGGACCCAGCGGCCAGTGTCACGCGATGAAATCAGCAGGATCTCCACACCATCATGGATGCGGTAAGGCAGGGCAGCATATTGCGGGCGAGGCTCTGAATTTGCGGGATGGCTCGCCTGCTCTGTCATTCATCCCCTCACAGGAACAGGCCCGCGGCCCAGTAAGAGAGACCGCCGATCAGTGCGGCGGCAGGCAGTGTTACCACCCAAGCCGTTACGATATCCTTTGCAATGTTCCAGCGCACGGCTGAAATGCGTCGGGCCGCGCCTACGCCAATAATGGCTCCGGTGATGGTATGTGTGGTGGAAACCGGCACGCCGAAATGCGTTGCTGCAAAGAGCGTGATCGCGCCACCTGTCTCAGCGCAGAAGCCCTGTTGCGGCGTGAGGCGGGTGATCTTCGAGCCCATTGTGTGAACGATCCGCCAACCGCCAAAGAGCGTTCCAAGCCCCATCGCTGCCTGGCAGGTGATGACCACCCAAAAAGGCACATGGAAGCCGCCTTCCAGTTGGCCCTGCGAATAGAGCAACACGGCGATGATGCCCATGGTCTTTTGCGCATCATTGCCGCCATGGCCGAGGGAATAGAGGGAGGCTGAGACGAATTGCAGCGAGCGGAATGTATTATCGACGGAGGAGGGCGCCACACGCACGAAGAGCCACGACACAAGAAGCACAAGGGTCAGTGCCAGCAGGAAACCAATGGTTGGCGAAACGAAGATCGCCGCCCCCGTCTTGATGAGACCTTTCCAGACAATTGCATCGAACCCGGCTTTGGCCACGCCTGCGCCCACCAAGCCGCCAATAAGGGCATGTGAGCTGGATGAGGGGATGCCGGCGAGCCAGGTCAGCACATTCCAGGCAATCGCGCCCGCAAGCGCGCCGAGGATCACGCGAGGATCAACGATGTCTGGCGAGATGATGCCGGTACCTACAGTTTGCGCCACGCTCAGTCCGAAAAAGAGAAAGGCGATGAAGTTGAAGAAAGCGGCCCAGGCAACGGCATATTGCGGACGTAAGACGCGGGTGGAAACAATGGTCGCGATTGAATTGGCCGCATCATGCAGCCCGTTCAGAAAGTCGAAGGCGAGGGCCACAAAGATGATGACCCACAGGAGTTCAAGGCTGATGGTCACGGCGCGACCTTACAGATGCTCAATGACAATGCCATTGACGCGGTTGGCGACATCCTCAAATCGGTCAACGACCTTTTCGAGATGACTGTAGATTTCCGTTCCCACGATGAAGGCCATCGGGTCCGATTGGCGATGCGTCAGGAAGAGCTGCTTCAGTCCAGCATCATGCAGATGGTCAGCTTGTTCTTCGAGTTGCACCATGTCGCCAGTTAGCTGGGAGAGCTTGTTGGCTTGTTTGCGCATGTCACGCAGGGCAGCGATCACTTCCACAGTGATGGCGGCAGAGCGCACGATGATATCGCCCATCTGCTTCATCTGCGGGTCGAATTCCGTGACTTCGAAAAGCATGATGGCTTTTGCCGTCTGCTGCATCTGGTCAATGGCATCATCCATGGAGGCGACGAGGTCTTGAATGTCGCTGCGATCAAAGGGCGTGATGAAGGTGCGACGGACAGCAAGCATCACTTCATGGGTGATCGCATCGGCCTCTGTCTCATGCTTGAAAACGCGCTCGCAGCAGCTCTTCACATTCTCGCCGCCATCAAGCAATTGACGCAGCGCATCCGCACCAGCCACCAGAACCTGCGCGTGACGAGCGAAATGATCGAAGAACTTTTCTTCGCGCGGCATCAGGGCCTGAAACCAACCAAGCATGATCCTCTCCAGATCGACTCCCGTGGGGCTGAGAGTCGGGCGGACCTTAGACCCGGACCCACCAAATCAAAAGAACGTGCGCGCCCTGCCTTGTGGACATCCTGCCACAAACCGCAAGAATAGGGCTCACGTCTCAAAGGAGGAACGCGACCATGGCCGAATTTCTGAACCCCTCAACACTGGCCAAGCCTGGCTCGCGCTTTTCTCAGGGCGTGGTGGTGCAAGGGCCGGGGCGCCGGCTCTTCATCTCCGGACAAGTCGCCATGAAGGCGGATGGAACGCTGGTGGAGGGGCTGGAAGCGCAGACCGAACAGGTCTTCGATAATATTGAGGCGCTACTGGCGGCGGCTGGCATGACAAGACACCATCTCGTCAAGCTGGTGATTTATTGCACAGTTCCCGGCGGATCTGGCGCAGTGCGTGAGATCCGCAACCGTCGTCTGGGCGATCATGCGCCCGCCAGCACTTTCGTACAGGTGGCAGGATTGGCGAATCCTCACTATCTCGTAGAGATCGAAGGGGAAGCCTTTAGCGAGGAGTGAGAGCCATGGCCAAGGTTGTCTTGATGGTGAAGGGCATGACCTGTCAGGGTTGCGTCAATTCCGTCACGCGCATCGTCAAGCGCAATGATCCGACGGCGGATGTGGCGATTGATCTGGCGTCTGGCCGACTGGAGGCTGAGACCAAGATGGAGCCGCAGGCTCTGGCCCAAGCCATCACGGCGGCAGGCTACGAGACACGCGCGGCTTGATTTGCTATTAGAGCGGCCATGAACCGTATCGAACGTCCCACACCCATGCCCGGCGAGGCGCAGGTCGAATATCAGGATGGCGAGTTTCGCGTCCTGAAGCCCGGCGCCTATGTGCGCTGCGCCGTCACACGCCAGACCATCCCGCTCGATGAGCTGAAATATTGGGATGTGGATTTGCAGGAAGCCTATGTCAGTCCGCAAGCCAAGCTGGAGCGGCTCGGCATTACGGTGAAGCTCTGAATTTCGCCAGCAGATGAGCGAGGAGATGGGCAAGGCCCGTTTCGTCCTGCAATTTGAGTGTTACAGGCAGGACCAGAAGCTCGTCAGCAGCCGCGCCGAGACGGACCGCATCTTTCTCAGTCGTCACCAGTGCCGCGCCCAGTCGTCTGGCGCGTGACTGAAGCCCCGCAATTTCGCGCGCTGTGAAAGCGTGATGGTCGGGGAAACTTTCCGTCTCAACAAGCTGCGCACCCAATGCGCGCAAAGTCTCGAAAAACTTGTCCGGCCGGCCGATACCCGCAAAAGCCAGCACGTCGCGATCACGCAGGCCCATGGCCATGCCAGGCTCAGGGGCGAGTGTGGCCCGCAACAGGCTCTTGCCCGCTTTCTGGGCCTGTTGCGCCACGCGCTCACCTGCTTCGCCCTCTCCAATGATCAGGATGGCATCGACATGAGCGAGTTGCCGTTCGAGAGATGCGCGCAGCGGGCCGGCGGGAATGCACAGACCATTGCCCGTTCCCACGCCCCCATCAACAACAGCAATGCGCAGATCTTTGTGCAGCGAAGGATTTTGCAATCCATCATCCATGATGATGACATCTGCGCCCGTCTCTTCACATAATTGCGCACCGCTCACGCGGTCTTGTGCAATGATCGTGGGCGCTATTTTTGCAAGCAGCAGGGGCTCATCACCCACGTCTTGCGCGAGATCACGCTGTGGAACGACGCGCCGTGCAAGATTGTTTTCGCGCCCATAGCCACGCGAAAGGAAAGCAGGGCTGCGACCCATGCCAATCAATAGTTGCGCAACGGCAATGGCTGTTGGCGTTTTGCCTGCACCGCCTGCCACGAAATTGCCAACGCAGATCACGGGGACACCGCATCGCACGCCTTCCTGCGCCATGCGATATGCAGTGATGGCGCCATAAACGGCGCCTATCGGAGAGAGCGCCAGAGCGGCTGCATTGGGCCTGTTGCGCCACCAGAAACCGGGCGCACGCATCAGCGGTTCTCCGCCTGCATTTGCAGCAGCCATGGCTCCAGTGTTTGCATGATGCAATCAGTTGCGCCTGAGAGATTTTCGACAGCATCTTTCGCCGCGCGGCCATTGCGCCGCAAAAGTGCCGGGTCCGACAGGAAGACCTGCAATGCGCGCTCCAACATGGCGGCGTTGAGAATTTCCGTGGCGCCATTGGCTAGCGTCAAATGCCGATAGACCTCCTCGAAATTGCCAACCTCTGGCCCATGCAGCACGACGCAGCCGAGCTTTGCCGGTTCAATCGGGTTTTGTCCGCCCCGTGCGCCACCCAGCGACTTGCCCATAAAGACAACGCTGGTGAGGCGGTAGAACAGGCCCATCTCGCCCATCGTGTCAGCAATGTAGAAGCCTGTCGCAGGCGTGACATCATCGCCGCGCGAGCGCAGGGAAGGCTCAATACCATTGCGCAGCGCCATTTCGGCAATCATCGCGCCGCGTGGCGCATGGCGAGGCGCCACGATGGTAAGAAGATTGGGGAAGCGCGCCAGCAGTCTGCGATGCACTTCAAGGGCGATCTCTTCTTCGCCTTCATGTGTTGAGGCTGCAAACCAAACCGGACGATTGCCGATGGACGCGCTCATCTGGGCGAGGGCAGAGGTGGAATAGGGCGGAGCTGGCACATCGAATTTCAGATTGCCGCATACTTGCACGCGCGGTGCACCAAGCTGCATCAGCCGCATGGCATCATCATGCGTCTGGGCCAGACACAGATCCATGCGCGAGAGCAGGTCAGCGATGAAGCCCGGCATTTTCAGCCAGCGCTGAAAGGACCGTGGCGACATACGTGCATTGACGAGAATGAAGGGGATCCCCCGTTCATGCACAGCGCAGATCATATTCGGCCAGATTTCTGATTCCGCCACCATCACGAGATCAGGTTCCCAGTGATCGAGGAAACGGCGCAGGTAAAGCGGTGCATCGACCGGCACATATTGATGTTGCGCTCCCGGCGGCAAGCGCGAGGCCAAGATATTCGCGGAAGTGACGGTGCCACTCGTCACCAGCACGCGAAAGCCACTGGCGATCAGACGTTCCACGACAGGCAAAAGCGCGAGACCTTCCCCTACACTTGCGCCGTGGAGCCAGGCAAGGCGCCCTGCGGGCCGTGCGATGGAGGCATAGCCCAGACGTTCGCCAAGGCGGCGGGGATCTTCCTTGCCGCGGCTCTCACGCCAATGCAGGAAAGCTGGCGCCAGCGGACGCAGTAGAGTGGTGAGCGCACGATAGGCGGCGAGCAAAGTCATGCGACCTGCTCCTGCATTTGCGCGGGATCACGTGAGCCAATCATCGCATAAGCACGACGATGCACCTCATTGAGCGCGCGTTCGACCTCTTGCCGTTTGGCCTCTATCACATCGGGCGTTGCCTCGCGCGCGACTTCAATCGGCTCGCCCAGCACAATTGCACCGCGCCCAAAGGGCAGCGGCACAGAGGCGCGATCCCAGGAATTCATGTCGATGCGCCGGCTTGTCACAACGGCGATCGGATAGATGGGACGGCCCGATAATTGCGCGAGGGTCACGATACCTGCGCCAGCAATGCGAGAGACTTTTGGAACATCGGCTGTGAGTGCGATGCTGCGTCCCTGCTGCAATTCGCGCAACATCGCGCGCAAGGCTTCTGCGCCACCACGTTTGCGGCTCTTTCCAGCAGGGCCACCAGAGCCGCGAATGGGATGAATGCCGACGCGTTCCATGATCTGTGCTGCCACCTCGCCATCGGCAGAGCGCGAAATCAGTGCGCCCAGTTTGGCACCGGGGAAGCGCGCATAATGCACCATCATATGCTGCCCGTGCCACATCGCGACGATGACGGGCAGCTTGGATGCAACGGTCTCTTCAATGGGAGGCGTGATGGTGAAGGGTGTTGTCGCCTTCACCAAGCGCAGATAACCGGCTGCGAGAGCGCCGGCCAGTTCGCGCACCAGTTGGCTGCGTCCCAGCCGCTTCAGCATCCCTCAGCCCTGTCTTGTCTGGCCCAGCCTCACGCCGGGTCCAGGAAGCGATGCAGGTGCACGATGAAATAGCGCATCTGCGCGTTGTCCACCGTCATCTGCGCCTTGGCCTTCCAGGCCGAATAAGCGGAAGCATAATTGGGGAAAATGCCGACCACGTCGATCTGCGACGGATCCTTGAATTCAGCGCCGTCGAGCGACTTGAGTTCGCCGCCGAAAACGAGGTGGAGAAGCTGCTGGGATTCGCGCGTATGCTCGGTCATGTCTTGCCTGGTGCTCCTGGAGTGCGTGGCCGCGCCCCCAAAGGCGTCACTTCCCTGTTTTCTCCAGCGCGCGCTTGAGAGAAGCCAGCAACTCTTGCTGCAACGGACCCGGCCCTGCCACCAAAACCGGGTGGCGGATATTGGGTCGATTGTAGCGCGGAGGCTCTCCCTCCAGATCGCTGACGATTCCCCCTGCTTCGCGCAGAATGATGTCAGAGGCGGCTATATCCCAATC
>CAZLBA010000078.1:0-14315 GCA_964557555.1 uncultured Beijerinckia sp. | reverse complement strand
AACTGCAGGGACGAGGGCGATCCGCACCAGTGAATATGTGGCCTTGAGTGAATAGCTACGGAAAGATATGGCCGATCAGTCCTCGCTCCTGAGGGCGCAGTGGATCACTTGCCCGGACTTGTTCCGGCTTGCCGGTTAAAAAAAGCTCTGGCTCCGATGCCGGGCGTGTCTGCGACAGGGGCGTATCGAGCTTGTCACCGGGGGCCGCTGGACGCGCAAGGTGAGCCGTCACGATGATGACGAGTTCAGTTTCGTTACGCTGGTAGCTTTGGCTGCGGAACAGGGTACCGAGGATTGGAACATCGGCAATCCAAGGCAATTGCGCTGCATCGGTGCGGCTCGTTTGTTGTAACAGCCCCGCGATAGCAAAACTCTGCCCGCTTTTCATCGTGACTTCAGTGGCAGCCCCGCTAATCAAGCGTGCCGGAATCCGAACTCCGCCCAAATTCACTGCACGAGAGAAATCAAGATCGCTTACCTCAGGGTGAAGTCGCAGATTGATCGTTTTATGTTCGAGCACGGTAGGGGTGAATTGCAACTTCACACCAAATTCCCTGAAGGCAATCGTCACTTGTTGATAGCCATTCATTGCAGCGTTTACGGGCACGGGAAATTCTCCGCCTGCGAGAAAATTCGCGGTGCTTCCCGAAAGGGCTGTCAGATTGGGACTTGCCAGCCTTCGAGCGAGACCTTTTTGCTCCAGCGCTTGAATGGTCATGTCGAGGTTGACGCGATTTGTACGCAAAAGATTGGTGAATATGGTTCCAAAGGGTGCAGTATTCGATAAGAGATTACCGCGGCCAGTTTCAGCGAAATAGGGCGTTCCCTTATCAGTGCCGTCGAGATTGACGCCAAGCTCTTTTGCAGCGGTACGATTGACTTCAATCACACGTACTTCAAGCAGAACTTGCTGCGGACTCGCAATTTGCATTGCATTGATGACTGGGCCGTTTGAGAAGGGAGATGCGATTTCGACCAGCCGCGCAGCGGTCGGCATATCTGCCACTTTACCGGTCAGCACGATCCGTCCATTTGAATGCGACACGCGCACAGTGGTTGAGGCACCCGAAATGCCGCGGATTCGGGACTGGATGAAGGCGATATCTGGTGTGACTTCGACGTCAACGATACCAATGACCTTTTTTGTCGGATCAAAAGCGGTGACGCTTGTTGTTCCAATTTGCTTGCCCAGCACATAAATCGAGCGGTCCGACACAGGCAATACATCCGCGATTTCAGATGATCCGACGACCACATCACCGAAAGCGGATGGAAGTTTCAGGATTTGCGATTTACCCAATGCAACATTGACTCGACCGAGGCGTCCTTCACTCGTCACCAGTGGCTCTGCAGAGACGGCGCGATCACTTGCTGCGAATAGCCAGAGGCAGACGATGAGATAAAGAAAATGCAACATGGGTGACCTCACGGCTGTGTCTGTGCAGCTGCCTCAGGCACTGCAGGATTGGGGCTAGCCACTATGGAGCTGCCAGGTTGTGTGCCGCGGATGTTTCCGGGCGCAGCTACACAGCCGCGATCATCGCCGCATTGAAAAATCGTTGCAGGGCGCTCTGCTAGCGGGCGTTCGGGCTTTGTGGATCCATAGAGGATGCGAACGGTTCTCTCTTTTGGATTAGGCACAATGTCGCTTGTGCCAACGGTCACTTCAACTGTGCTGATGACTTTGTTCTCACGATCGAGAAAAACAAGACTCGAGCGACCAGGCTTATAGGCATTGACGGCAACAGTGCGATCGCCGGCATTGAACACAACATCTGCAACTGTTTTGTCACCGATGATTTGTGCGACAGCGCCACGAGGCAGACGCAGGATATGGACCTGTCCTTGTCCCATGCGCAGTGAAAACGGTGTGCTTGTTCCTTCAATAGAAGGAACATTGAGCACTTGCGCATAGGTGTAGGAGAGCGATGCAAGCATCAACGTAGCGATAATCACTGTGCGATTCATCATGATTCGAAATCCTTCTCACGGTTAGCTTGAAGCGGATCTTCATGAGGTTCATCCTGAAAATGAAATTCGCGCAAAATTCTCAAGAAGCGCTTACAGCCACGCTGGAGGCAATATGGTGCGTATCGTTCTTCTTGTCTTTGCAATCCTGTCAGCAGGGCTGGCTGCTTTGCTTGCAATGAGCCTTCGCGCTTCCAAAATGCCGGAGAACGAAAGGCCACAAAATAGGATTCTGTTTGCGGCCGTTGATATTTTGCCTGGCAGTGATCTCAACGAGTCAATGTTTGTGTGGCAGCCTTGGCCGGAGCAATATGCAGGCGATCGTTTTATTGAAGCATCGCGGATGCCCGATGCAATGACCCGCATCGCTAAACTATCTGCACGGACGAAAATCTATAGAGGCGAGCCCATTATCGAAGAGAAGTTTATGCCAAGAGGCACAAGCCCCCTCGCTATGCAATTGTCGAGTGGGAAGCGTGCTGTAGCTGTGCGCGTCAATGCCGAGAATACGGCAGGTGGCTTTATCCGGCCGGGTGACAGGGTGGATGTGTTGCATACAGTCACGCAGGCTGGTGATGCAAAAATTCTGACACAGGTTCTGCTTGAGGCCATCACCGTCCTTGCAATTGATCAGGCAACCGATGGTGAGGGTGAGAAGCCGCGAAATACCTTTCTTGGTCGCACGGCGACTCTAGAACTATCGCCTCAGCAAGCCGAGATCATCATTGCTGCTGAAACGCAGGGGCGGCTGTCTTTGGCGCTTCGCTCGGCACGAGAAGATCAGTCGAGCGCCAATGCAGTTGATCCGCCATTTCGCACCATGCGCACGATCAGAGGCACCCAGTCTGATGTCGAACGTCTCTCGCAGCCAATGCCATGACCATGACAAACGCAAAGTCTCATCTCCCACCAATCTCGATAGATGCCTTTACGGTTTCGCCTGAGGGTGAAGGCTTGCTTGAGCGTGTCTCAAAGGACGCATGTGCGAGGCAAGCTATCATTGACCAATACCGAGGCGGATTGGCTCAGGCGATTGATCATTATGGAAAGTCTCCTAGTCCGGGTTTCATTCTGATCGAGCTTTCAACGCAAGATGAGTCGTTGTTTGATCAGCTCAACGAGCTTGCATTGCGCTGCGAGGCAGGAACTCACCTTGTTTTGCTGGGTCCAGCCAATGACATTCGCTTTTATCAACGCCTGATCAGTCTGGGCGTCAGCGATTATATCGCGCTTCCCGCAGATGAAGCCGAGGTTTTGAATGTGCTGGGCCGCGTCCTTGCGACGACCAACGAGGGGTCTCAGGGGCGTGTGGTCAGTGTCATTGCCGCGACCGGTGGCTGCGGTGCGTCCTCTCTCGCGCGCATCGTGGCGCAGTTGGTTGGGGAGCGGCAAACATCTGCCAGTATTTTGCTCGACTTCGATCTTGTTTTTGGAAGTGCAGGCTTCGCTCTCGGCCTCAATGTGAATGAGGCTTATGCACAAGCGTTGCAAACGCCCGGCCGCATGGATCAGGTTTTGCTAGAGCGGCTTTTGCAGTCAGCGGGGCCTCACTTGCAGCTGTTGATATCACCGACACTTGCTTTTGCTCAATCAGCAGGGAGCCTGGAGCTTGACCGCATTCTCTCTGTGGCGCGCAAATCTGCTCCCTTCGTGTTTCTTGATCTTCCTCACGGCTGGACGCCTCAGCTTGAGCAGGCAATTGCCTTGAGTGATGAATATGTCGTGGTTACACCGCCAACATTGCTCGGCTTGCGTAATACAAAGCTGTTACTGCCGCATTTGCCTCATGACCCACACCTCATATTGAGTCAGACGGGAATGCGTGGACGTGAAGAGATTTCATCTGCCGGGTTCGGTGATGCCTTGGGTATTGCACCACTGGCCTCAATGCGATTTGACCCGCGGCTCTTTACAACGGCTGAAAGTTTGGGGCGCAACGTCTTGAGCAGCAGCCGTCATCGCAGGGCCCGCTCGCTTCTCCCTCTGATTGACAGGCTTTCGCCACCTAGCCGCAAGTTGAGCCGCTATTCCTTTCCGATCTTGCGCTTGCTGGGGAGAGCTTGAACATGTGGCAAGTGATAGGCAAATCTGAGGACGGTGCGGCGGCAACCGAGTTTGCATTGGTGGCGCCCCTATTTGTCATCGCTCTGCTCGGTGCTGTCGATCTTGCTGTTGCTGAATATGACCATATGCAGCTTGATCATGTGACGCGGGCGGCTGCCCAGATCGCGCAAGCAGATCCCGGTATCACAGCTGTTTCAAATGCAGCACAACGATTAGCGGAGACTTATTTTCCCAAGGCATCGCTCCCCCAGATCGTGGTCAAGAAATATTGTGCTTGTCCGGAGGCGCCAGATACGGAGCTTGCCAGTTGTGACGTTAGTTGCCAGTCACCGACAGGCAATATCAATGCCCTACATTTTTTACTCATTCTCAGCGCAGCGGCAGGTCAAGCTGATCTATCTGTCATCGTTTTATCTTCATTCAACGGCGAAAGTGCAGATTCGATGATGATCCGGCTTCACAAAAACGAAGAGGGGGCAGCAGCGGTAGAATTTTCCATCGTCGCCCTGATTTTCATCATTTTCATCGTTGGTATCATTGAGGTGGGGCGTGGATTTCATCTGCGCAACCAGCTGGTCTATTCACTTGATAGGGCATTGCGGCTGACTTATCTCAATCAGGCGATTAGTGATGAGGCGCTGAAAGCGGCTGTCCAGCAGAATTTCTATGGTGCTCATTCATCATTGATTTCGACAAGCATCGCAACGCAAAGCCTTGATGGGCGAAACTATCGGCTCATCACAGCGACCATGCCATTCAAGTTGTTTGTACCTGCTATTTCCTCAAGCACCATAACATTGTCAGTCAAGAGACTCGTTCCTGCCTAGCTTTAGCGAAGCTGTTAAGCTTGTCGACGCTCATTTGGTTACGCGCTACACTTTCTATTGCGATTCGATTGGATGCAGATGATGAAGCTCATCGCGCTTGCTCTATCTCTCACTTTGCTGACTGGCTGTACATGGTCGGCTGGCCCCCTGATGCTTTGGGGGAGGGGCAACGCGGTCATACTGAGTGAGGATGCTGACCGTTTTTATGCCGATGGCATGGATGCGTTTCACCGGACCGACTATGCTCTTGCGCAAGAAAAGTTCCAGGCCGCGGTCGAAGCAAATCCTAAAATGGCGGCGGCATGGTTGGGGCTTGCGGGCAGTTACGATTATCTGCGGCGGTTTGATTTGGCTGATCGAGCCTATCGCGAAGTCGAGCGGTTAACGGGTCCAACGCCGAGTCTGCTGAACAATCGTGGCTACTCGCATTATCTCCAAGGAAACTTGGTAAAGGCGCGCGCTTTATATGAAGAGGCCGCACGACTGGCGCCGAATGATCCGATCATTGCTGCAAATATTGAAATGTTGCACGCGCGCAAGCTCTGACTAGCGAGCCGGCGGCGACTCAGGCTGGCGTGTGTTGTTTTGGATGATGTAGCGCGCATCAAATGCAATGGCGTGACTGGATGATTCGCGCGGCCATGGGTCGATGACATGTGCCACAATATTCGTGCGCACGGCATTTCCGGCGCTTGGCGCAATTCCCTCCATCTCGCTTGTGGATTGGCATCCCTGCAAGATGAGAGGGAGAAGGAAAAGGACGAGACGTTTTGTCATGGCGTAGATCCTGTCACGCGGTCTAGCCTAGCCATCAGCCATGAAGAAAAGCTTGTGGCCAAGATTTAGCCGTTAGCTGGCAAGCAGAGCGAGGCTGAGCCTCACTGCAGCTGGAATTGGCTCAATAATGGGTACCGAAAAATCAGGGCGAAGTTGACGTGCTGCAAGTGCCAGCGGCCCCCCACCAATAATGATGCTGCCAGGATGTACCTTGTTGATCGCTTCAACACAGCTTTCTCGCAGATCATCCAGCAAGGCTGTCGGGTCGTTGGAAAGCAGCAATGGATCGCGTTTCGTCAAGAAGACGCCACGAAAAACAGCTTCATATCCTCTGTCTTTCGCCATGTTCGTGATGGCGCGCGCAAGGCCCGGCGTGGAGGTGGCGACGGCGAAGGAACCATACCGCGCCGCTTCCAGCATGGATGCCTCCCCGATGCCGGTGACGGGAAGCCTGAGTTGGGCGCGCAAGGCTGCAAGTCCGGGGTCGCCATAGCCGGACAGGATAACAGCATCGGGTCCGGCCTGTTCGATGGCGGGTACCAATGTTGCCATCAATGCGGAAGCAATCTTGAGGGCGTCTTCATCAATAATCATCGAGGGCCCGCTGGGCGCAGTCATGCCTTCGATGATCGCATCTTCGCCAGCCTCATCCTGCGCAATCGCGGTCATGGCAGTCGTGGTCACGACGTTGGAATTGGGATTCAGCAGCAGAATGCGCATCAGTTGACCTGTTCTTCCGCCAGATAGCAGGCTGCTGCATGACCCTCGGTGATGGAGCGCAGCACCGGTACCTGTCCCCTACATTGGGTAGCTGCCAGACTGCAGCGCGGTGCGAAGGCGCAGCCCGGCGGCAATGCCGCGAGGTCAGGTGGAGAGCCGGGGATCGTTGCCAGACGAGCGCCTTTTTGAACACGCTCGACCCGCGATGCCAGAAGTCCGCGCGTATAGGGATGTTGCGGGTTGTGGAGCACGGTCTCGACAGGACCGGTTTCGACCACGCGTCCGGCATACATGACAGCAATCCGGTCTGCGATTTCAACGGCAACGCCAATGTCATGCGTGACGAATATGACCGAAAGCCCAAATTCGCGCTGCAATTCGCGTAGCAAAAGCAAGATCTGGATCTGCACCGTTGCATCAAGTGCGGTTGTGGGCTCATCCGCCAGCAAGACCTTTGGACGGCAGGCCAGAGCCAGGGCAATCATGGCACGTTGACGCATTCCGCCTGACATTTCATGCGGATAGGCATCAAGCCTGCGCTCCGGGGAGGGGATGCGCACGCGCTCAAACAAGGCGAGGGCTTGTTGGCGAGCGTCTTGCGCGCTTACCCCGCTATGGCGGCGGATCGCTTCGGAGATTTGTTGGCCAAGTGTATAAACCGGGTCGAGCGCAAGCATTGGCTCCTGAAAGATCATGGATACGACACGCCCGCGAAAGGCAGAAAGGGATGCCTTGTTGAGTGTCATGATGTCCACGCCATCGACTTGGATGCGCCCTGTCATGGTCGAACGGTGCTCTGGATGCAGACGCAGCAAGGAGCGCAGCGTGACGCTCTTGCCTGAACCTGATTCGCCCAGAAGCGCAATCACCTCGCCCTGTTCGAGGGTTAGGGACACGCCATCCACTGCGCGCACATTCCGGGTCCCGCTGAAAGTGACGCAGAGATTTTCAATTTCGACCATCTTGGTCATGGCGTGGCCTCCAGGTGGCGGGCTGCTGAATGGCCTGAGTCGGCTGCGACCATCAAACAGGCGGCATGACCTGCGCCGCCATGTGTGACAGAAAGCTCTGGTACTTTGGCTGAACAAATGTCTTCAGCCATCCGGCAGCGCGGGTGGAAACGACAGCCGGATGGTGGCGCGATCGGGTTTGGTGGATCACCTGAGAGAGGCGCTTCCAAGGTGCGTTGCTCAGGATCCATCTTCGGCATCGAGGCGAGGAGTGCTTGGGTATAGGGATGGGCCGGGCGCGAAAAGATGGCTTCGCTCTCGCCGACTTCGGCAACTTTACCGAGATACATGACCAGTACACGATCAGCCATGTAGCGTACGACATTCAGATCATGCGAGATGAAGACATAAGTGAGACCGAACTCCTCCTTCAAATCTTGCAAAAGGTTGAGCACTTGCGCTTCGATTGATTTGTCCAGCGCCGAGACAGCCTCATCTAGGATGACAAGGCGGGGTTCGAGCGCCAGCGCGCGCGCAATATTGACCCGCTGTCGCTGCCCGCCGGATAGTTCATGGGGATAACGACCGGCGAAACGTGCGGGCTCTAGGCCAACGCGGGCCAGCAGATCATGTGCGCGTGACAGGGCCTTGGCGCGCGACAGGCCATGCACACGCGGCCCGAAGGCGATGGACTCTTCCAGCGTCATGCGCGGATTCAATGAGGCATAGCTGTCTTGAAAAACCATCTGGACCTGCCGGCGATAGTCGCTTTGTGACAGATCACGACCGACCGTCTTGCCGTCAAACAGAATGTCTCCCTGATTGGGCAGCATCAATTGCATCAGCAGGCGGGCAGTCGTGGATTTGCCACACCCGCTTTCGCCCACAACGCCCAGCGTCTCACCTTTGAAAATGTCAAAGCTCACATTATCCACAGCACGCACAGCGATTTGTTCGCCGAAGAAGCCCTGACGGGAGATCTGAAAATGTTTGACGAGGCCGCTGACCCGCAAGAGCACCTGCGCAGTCGCATCAGTGGCAGGAGGGAGTGGGAAAATCGCGCTCATGATTTCACATCCATGGCAGCGCGCAATCCATCAGCCAGCGTGTTGAAGGCGATGGAGGTGATGAAAATCATCACGCCCGGCAAGGCTGCGACGAGGGGTTGCGTATAAATGGCCGTGCGTAGCGTGTTGAGCATCAGCCCCCATTCGGGCTCCGGCGGACGCACGCCAAGGCCAAGAAAAGATAGCCCAGAGGCCATGATCATCGAGACGGACACCAGCCCCGTGGCATACACAAAGACCGGGCCGATGATGTTGCCCAGCAGATGTTCGCGGATGATCATCATGGAGCCGGCACCCGACGCACGCGCTGCTTCAATATAGTCCAGCGACCGAATCTGCGTCGTGACGCTCTCTGCGACGCGCGCAATGGGCGGGATGAAAACCAGTGTGATGGAGACAAGCGCATTGGTCAGTCCGGCCCCCAATGCGCCCGACAGTGCGACAGCCAGCAGCACTGAAGGGAAGGCATAGAAAATATCAATCGTGCGCATGATGGCTGTATTGACGAAGCCGCCCGCATAGCCTGCGACGATGCCCAAGGTCGCACCGATGATGAAAGCAATGGGCACAGGCGTGAGCCCCATCAGAAGCGACAAACGTGCACCATGAATGAGACGCGAGAGCATATCGCGCCCCAATTCATCAGCACCCAGCGGATAGCCCGGCGTCCCGATCGGCTTCAGCCTTTGCAACATGGACGCTTTGTTGGGGTCAGCGGGCGCGATATAGGGCGCCAGCAGTGCTGCCAGAATAAGCGCAACGATCACAAGCAAGGCGGCAACGGAGACAGGGTCGCGCAGGAAGCGGCGAATGACGCCGCTCCAATAGCCGGGAGAGCGTTGCACGACGGGCAAATCCATCGAGGGGGCGCGTACAAGATTCATGTCAGGACCTCTTCACGCGCGGATCGACGGCTGTTTGCAGCACATCAACGATCAGGTTCAGAAAGACGAAGAAGAGCGCTAGCAATAAAATCGTACCCTGCAGGAGTGGTAGATCGCGCTGGAAGATGGCCGAGTTCAGCAAAAATCCCGTACCGGGCCAGGCAAAGACGGTCTCAATGAGAATGGAGCCGCCCAGCAGATAGCCCAGTTGCAGCCCCATGACGGCAAAAGTGGTGGGCGCTGCATTTTTGAGGACATGGATGAAAACGCCACGGTCTGTAAGACCCTTGGCCGCTAATGCCTGCACAAATTCCTGCGACAGAATTTCTCCCACCAGCGCCTTCACACTGCGCGCAATAATACCCATCGGAATGACCGACATGGTGACCGCAGGCAGAATGAGGAAGCGGATGTAATCCCAATCGAAGCTGCGGCTTGCGGAGCCAGCAGGTCCGCCGCCTGTCGCCGGCAGCCAATTCAGCTGCACGGAGAAAATGATCACCAGCACCATGCCAAGCCAGTAATGAGGCACGCTGACACCCAGAGCCGAAATGAACGAAGCGACGCGATCAATCCATGTTCCGCGGAAATAGCCTGACAGAATGCCGAGCAAGCACCCGCCAACAAAGCCGATCAGCGTGGCAACCGCCGCCACCACCAGGGAATTGCCCGCCGCATTGAGCACTTCCCCGGCAACGGGGCGTCCTGTGGCGATGGAAATGCCAAGATCGCCCTGCATGGCGCGCGTGACCCAAAGTCCGTATTGAACTGGCAGAGGCTTATCGAGCCCATAGACAGCGCGCATCTGGGCGGCCAGTTCAGCCGAGGCATCGGTTGGCAAAATCGCGGTCAGGGGATCGCCCGGTGCAAGATGGACGAGCAGGAAACAAACAATGCTCACACCAATTGCAACGGGCAAGGTGAGCAGAATACGTTTGAGCGTATAGAGCAGCATGAGCGCCCTCCGGCAAAAAGCCCCGCGCCATGTGACGCGAGGCTCCTTGAATAAATTTTGTTGTTATTTCGCCATGGTGATGGAGGAGAAATTCTGCCACCAATTTTGCGCTTGCACGAAACCCTGCACCTTCTTCGACATGGCACGCGGATTGACATCATGCGTGACCATCAGGAAGAGCGCGTCATTCACATATTTCTCGTGAACCTTCTCAAGTGCCGCCTTCTGGGCGGCTGGATCGAAGGCATTGCGGACCTCTGCAAAAAGCTTGTCCATCTCCGGATCGCAATACATGCCCCAATTGGTCCCGGCAGGTGGTTGCAAGTCACACTGCAAATGGCGCACGAATCCGCTGAAGGGATCTTGAATGAAATAGCTGTAATTCATGCCCGTGGCTCCACGCGAGCTTGCATGATTGGCGCCTGCTCGCCAGATATTGATCAGCGTATTCCACTCCACCACTTCAAACTCGACCTGAATCCAGATGTCAGCCAAATTCTGCTGGATGAATTCATTCATCGGCAGCGGTTGCATCTGGCCAGAACCGGCTGCAGAGATCAGGATCTTGGTCTTGAGCGGCTTGTCCTTGGAATAACCGGCTTCCGTCATCAATTTGCGCGCAGCTTCCACGTCATAACCGAGCTTGAAGCCAGGCTTGCCAAACCATTGATGGCCGGGCGGCATGAAGCCTTCCGCCGGGATCATCATCCCACCCAGCAATTGCTTCAAGCCCTGGCGGTCAATGGCGAGATTGGCAGCCTTGCGCACGCGAATGTCATTCCAGGGCGAGCCGGGTACACGTGACAAATGCCACGTCCAATTATGCGGAAAGGCATTTTGCACAATCTCGAAGCCAGCCTGTTTCAAGGAGGCAATGGCGTCCGGTGCTGGTGCTTCAATCCAGTCCACCTGACCCGAACGCAGGGCAGCCACGCGCGCATTGGGTTCAGGCAGCGGGATCAGGACCATCTTGTCGAGCTTGGGAATGCGCGCCTTGTCCCAATAAGCTGGATTGGGCACAAGCTCGACCCGCTCACGCGGGACAAAAGCGGCGATTTTCCAAGGGCCAGTGCCTGATGGCGATTTGGCGACATTGTCCCAGCTCCGCCCCTGCTTTTCCCAATTGGCAGGCGAGGACATCATGATCCATGACAGTTGATAGGGCAGCAGGGCATCAGGTGTCTTGGTGATGATTTCGAGCGTCAGCTCATCCACCGCACGATAACTTGCAATGGCGGGAATGCGCGAACGGCCTTGCGCAGATTGGCGTGGATCGAATTGTGGTGCCTCTTTCACGAGCAGCTTGTCGAAATTCCATACAACGGCTGCTGCATTGAAATCGCTCCCGTCGTGAAACTTCACACCAGGACGCAGCTTGAAGGTCCATTTTGTTTTGTCTGCAGGATCAACTGTCCATGACAAAGCGAGGCCGGGCGTAATGTCTGAGGGTTTGGTCGCGCTCGAAAGATCATAATGAACAAGAGCATCATAGGCGCTGAAGCCGAGGAAACGCTGCCCCTCGCCGCCATTATCGGTCTGGCCTGTCGTAAGAGGAATGTCAGCCAGGGTCATGGCAATGCGCAAAGTGCCTTGCGCGAACGCAGTTGAGGACAGGCTTACGAAGAGAAGTGAGGCGAAAGCAGTGCTTTTTAGGAGGCGTCGGCTGATCGGGATGAGCGCCTTGGAATGCGAAATGCTCATTGGTCTAATCCTTCCTGCGCAGCAAATGCGCTGCGCCAACAAAGATGCAAGCAACATGCCTTCGCACATCAACCCCCTTAAAGAGGGGAGTCTCCGCGACAAGGCTTTCATCAAACAAAATGGATCGTAGACTGATCTTCGGATCAGCGTCAAATCAGCGTTAGCTGTTATGTCGTATATTTGATTTATGCCTCAGTTGAATAACCATCATTCCTTCTCTTGATTTTTTGACCGAACCGCATCGGAGCAAGATTCTGTGACACATTTACCGCTGTTGCACATGACTGACATACACAGGCTCGAAGTTGGGTTTACTGGGTGAAAACTACAGGATATCCGCCAACATCTTGCCACGACTGTTGAGGTCGCATAGCCTGAGCTGGGAGATACTTCTGCAGATCAGGAGTGGGAGGAAATTTAATGTCAGATGTATCAAGCATCGGCGTCGTCGGTCTTGGTAAAATGGGACGACCGATTGCCCGCCATTTGATTTCGGCAGGCTATCGGGTCCACGGGCTCGATGTTTCGTCAGAGGCGACTGCGGCTGCCAAATCATTGGGCGTTACTATTGCTCAAAGCGCGCGCGAGCTGGCAACCACATGCGATCTTGTGATCGTTCTCACCGCTTATGAGCAACAGGCAGAAGATGTCATCTTTGGCTCGGCGGGTTTGGTGGAAGGTGCAAGGCCTGGGACCATCATTGCAGTTGGGGCGACGATCAATCCGGCTGGCATGATGGATATGGCTCAGCGGCTCGCACAGAAGGGGCTCATCGCACTGGACATACCAATTTGCCGTGGAGAAGGCGCCGCGGAAGCGGGAAAACTTCTCATCACCGGCGGTGGTGATGCTGTGGCATTCAACCGTTGCCGAAAGGCTTTCTCCACTTTTGCAGACAGTGTTCATCATCTGGGCGCAGTCGGCAGCGGACAGGTTGGCAAGATGGTCAATAACCTGATCCTGTGGGCCTGCATCAGCGCCAATACAGAAGGCTTTAAGCTCGCGCAGCAATATGGTGTTGATCTGGAGGCGATGCGCCAAATGCTGCTCGATAGCAGTGCGCAGAATTGGGCTATGTCAACGCAGATTGATCGTCATCCAATGCCATGGGCAGAAAAAGACATGATGATTGTCCTGAGTGAGGCTGACCGTCTGCGCTTGAGCCTGCCTCTTTGTGGTTCGGTCAAGGAAGTCATCAAAGGGATCAAGATCGCGCGGGGCGAGACCTAGGCCCACATAAAACAATGCTCGCATGATGTGCCTGAGCGGCAATTCTAATTCATATCTGCTGCCGCCGGCAGCAAGGATCAAAGGGGCTATCCATGAACCGCCGTCACCTGCTTTCCTCACTTGCTGCCGGACTTTTGCTGCCCATGAGCGGCGTGGGGAGAGCGCAAGGCAGCTATCCCAACAAGCCGATCAAGCTTGTCATTCCCTCTTCCCCCGGAGGGGTGCATGACATCATTGCGCGGCTGTGGGCAGACAAGTTGCAAGACGGGCTTGGTACTGTCTATGTTGAGAACAAGGCAGGTGCTGGAAGCATCATCGGCACGGTCGAAGTCGCACGCGCGCAGCCCGATGGTTATACTTTGCTGCTCGGTAGCAACACGACCCATGTGCTTGCCCCGTTGCAGCAACCCAATATTGCATTCCATCCGATCAATGATTTTGAGCTGGTCAGCATCTTTGCAACGACATCACTGGCTTTGCTCGTGAAGCCCGATTTGCCGGCCAAAGATGTGCAGAGCCTCGTTGCATTTGCCAAGGCGAATCCCGGCAAGCTCTCTTACGCCCATGCAGGGCTTGGCACCTCAACGCACGTCACTGCCGAACTCTTCAAGAAGGTCGCGGGCAATCTCGATATTGTTGCTGTGCCCTATCGCGGTATGGGGCCTGCAATGCTCGACGTCGTATCGGGCCGTGTTGATCTGATGTTTGCCAACCTGACCGCGCAAATCGTGGAGTTTCATACCAGTGGTAAAATGCGCATGATTGGTGTGACCTCGCCCGATCGCATTGACATTGTGCCTGACATTCGCACCATTCATGAACAGGGCCTTTCTGGTTTCGCCTCGCAAAGCTTCTTCGGCATTTACGCCCCCGCCAAGACACCGGCCCCAATCATGGCGCGACTGAACGAGCTGACCGAGAAAGCGCTTGCAGACCCAGTCTTCCGCAAGAAATTGGCTGATGCAGGCTATGAACCCATACGCGGCATGACACCGGAAAAGTCTGCTGCCTATATGAAGGCCGAAATCGACAAATGGCGTCCGATCATGGCGACCATTGAACAGAAATAAAACTGTGTCGGAAGCGGCTGGAGCGATGGCTGTTCGAAGCCATCACCAAACCATTCGCTTTCTCGGTGCCATGACACGGCTTGCACGCCAAGGACCATGGCA
>CAZLBA010000077.1:0-14320 GCA_964557555.1 uncultured Beijerinckia sp. | reverse complement strand
ATATACGCCCATCTTCAAAAGCTTTTCCTTGATATGCGGCACGGCAGCGGCGGCCTCATCACGATCAACCGTGATGCGCACCACTTCGGAGCCTGCGCGTGCAAGCGCGGCAACCTGATTGACAGTTGAGTCGATATCCGCCGTGTCCGTATTGGTCATGGATTGCACGACGATGGGCGCACCGCCGCCCACCATCACAGCGCCCTTGCCACTGCCGATGCGCACGCCAACAGTTTGGTGGCGCGGTGCAGGGCCGCTTTGTTGTTCGCTTGGCAGATCAAGAGGCATGTTTCTCTCCGCTCATCAGGTCTTGCGGCAGCGGGCGCAATGGCCTGCCAGCTCAATGACCTGTGCGCGCGTGGTAAAGCCACTTCGGGCTGCCAGCGCAGTCAGACTCTGTGTAGCATCTTGCGATGTCGCTTCGGTAACACTGCCGCATTCATCGCAAATCAGAAAGATCGCGGGCTCATGCGCATCATGGCCATGCCCGCAGGCCATGAAAGCATTGCGCGAGGCGAGGCGATGGACGAGACCATTCTCGACCAGAAAATCCAGCGCGCGATAAATCTGAATGGGGGCAGGGCGCTTGCCGGTGACTTTCGCCACACGGTCGATCATCTCATAAGCGCCAACAGGCCCGCCTGCGGCGCAAAGCTCATCCAGCACCAGACGGCGTGCCGGTGTCAGTTCCACGCCCTTGCCCTGTGCGCGGGCAGGGTCATGGGCGCAGCCGGAATGGTCGCGCTCGCCATGCGAGTGGCCGTGATGGCTATGGTCGTGAGGCTCGTGTTTCACAGGCCTATTATAAGCAGGCTTTGGTCTGGCTGCGACCATGGTGTGAGGCTCTGCCCAGTGATTTTTTTGTGCGATGCGATATGGTGCCCCCATTCGACCCCCGGAGGGAGCATCAATGCTGAAGTCCCGCAACGCAGTCGTCACCGGTTCCACCAGCGGTATCGGGCTTGCCATCGCCCGCGCGCTCGCCAAGGAGGGGGCCAATGTCATGATCAATGGCTTTGGGGAGGCGGCCGCCATTGAGAAGGAGCGGGCAGGGATCGAGGCCGAATTCGGCGTGAAATGCCTCTATCATGGGGCCAATATGGCCGTGCCCGCTGAAATCGCGGCGATGATCAAGGATGCCGAAGCCAAGCTCGGCTCGGTCGATATTCTCGTGAATAATGCCGGGATCCAGCATGTTGCGCCGGTCGAGGAGTTCCCGCTCGACAAATGGGACCAGATCATCGCGATCAATATGTCCTCTGCCTTTCATGCCATTCGCGCAGCCGTGCCGGGCATGAAGGCGCGCAAATGGGGACGCATCATCAATACAGCCTCCGCCCATTCCCTCGTCGCCTCGCCCTATAAGGCCGCCTATGTGACGGCCAAGCATGGTGTGGCCGGCTTGAACAAGACGGTGGCGCTGGAGCTGGCGACGTTCGGAATTACATCCAATTGCATCTCGCCCGGCTATGTCTGGACGCCGCTCGTCGAAAAGCAGATCCCTGACACGATGAAGGCGCGCAATCTGTCGCGCGAAGAGGTGATCGAGAAAGTGCTGTTGACGGCGCAGCCCACGAAGCAATTCGTCACCGTCGATCAAGTCGCAGCTTGCGCTGTCTTTTTGTGCTCGGATGCTGCGTCGCAGATTACGGGCACGAATATTTCGATGGATGGCGGTTGGACGGCTGCGTGATTTTGTTTCGCGCAAAAAGAAAGCCCCGCATCGCTGCGGGGCTTTTTGTTGATCAACTTCTGCGCTGATCAAATCATATACTGACCGCCATTTGCCGACAGTGTTGAGCCGGTGATGAAAGCGGCGTCGTCGGCTGCGAGGAAAGTGACGCAGCGGGCGATTTCTTCCGGCTCACCAAGACGGCCGGCAGGGATTTGTGGGATGATGCGCTTGGCGAGTACATCAGGATCAATCGCGCGCACCATTTCCGTGCCGATATAGCCGGGGCAGATCGCGTTGACGGTGATGCCCTTGCTGGCATTTTCCTGTGCAAGCGCCTTGATGAAACCAAGCTCACCAGCCTTGGCTGCAGAGTAATTGGCTTGCCCCGCCTGACCCTTCTGACCATTCACTGAAGAGATGCAGATGATACGGCCGAAATTGCGGTTGCGCATCCCTTCAATCACCGGGCGGCACATATTGAAGAGCGAGTTGAGATTGGTGTTGATCACCGCGCTCCATTGCTCAGGCGACATCTTGTGGAAGAAGCCATCGCGCGTGATGCCAGCATTGTTCACGAGCACATCAATGGGGCCGAGGTCTTTCTCGATCTGTGCGAGACCGGCAGCGCAAGCCTCGTAATTGGACACGTCCCATTTATAAACCGGAATGCCTGTTTCAGCCTTGAACTTTGCAGCCACTTCATCATTGCCGGCATAATTTGCTGCAACGGAATAGCCCGCAGCCTTGAGCGCCTTCGAGATCGCAGCACCAATGCCGCGCGAACCACCAGTCACCACTGCAACACGTGCCATCTGCGTTCCTCCGCTTGAACAAGTATGGCCGGATCTTTAGCAGACCCGGCCATCAAGAAACATTCACGCTTTAGACGGTGAACTTTGGACTAAGCCTTAGCGCTCCACGCAAAGTGCGATGCCCATGCCGCCGCCGATGCAAAGCGTGGCCAGACCCTTCTTCGCATTGCGGCGTTGCATTTCATGCAGCAGCGTCACGAAGACGCGCGCGCCAGAGGCGCCGATGGGATGGCCAAGTGCGATGGCGCCGCCATTGACGTTCACGATGTCGGTATTCCAGCCCATGTCCTTGTTGACCGCAATGGCTTGCGCCGCAAAGGCTTCGTTGGCTTCGACGAGATCAAGGTCTTGCACCTTCCAGCCCGCACGTTCCAGCGCCTTGCGCGAGGAGGGGATGGGGCCAGAGCCCATGATGGATGGGTCAACACCAGCGGTCGCCCAAGAGGCGATGCGCGCCAGAGGCGTCAGGCCGCGCTTGGCAGCATTGGCGGCGGTCATCAACACGAGCGCGGCTGCACCATCATTGATGCCCGATGCATTGCCGGCGGTCACCGTACCTTCCTTGGAGAAAGCGGGGCGCAGCTTGGCCAGCGTCTCAACCGTGGTACCAGCCTTGATATATTCGTCCTGATCAACCACGACATCGCCCTTGCGGCTGGCGACGGTGACAGGGGCAATTTCATCCTTGAACTTGCCAGCCTTTTGCGCTGCTTCGGCCTTGTTCTGCGAGGCGCAGGCAAAGGCATCTTGCTCATCGCGGCTGATCTGCCACTTGGCCGCGATATTTTCCGCGGTGTTGCCCATGTGATAGCCGTGGAAGGCGTCGGTCAGGCCGTCGCGGATCATGGTGTCGAGGAACTTCATCTCGCCCATTTTCACGCCATTGCGCAGATGCGCGACATGGGGAGAGAGCGACATGCTTTCCTGACCGCCAGCAACGATGATATCCGCATCGCCATTGACGATCTGCTGCATACCAAGCGCTACAGCGCGCAGGCCTGAGCCGCAGAGCTGGTTTAGACCCCAGGCGGTCTTTTCCTGCGGAATGCCAGCCTTCATGGCGGCTTGACGGGCCGGGTTCTGGCCCTGCCCAGCGGCAAGGATCTGGCCGAGAATGACTTCATCCACTTCGCCCGGCTGCACTTTGGCGCGTTCCAGCGCGGCCTTGATGGCGACTGCGCCAAGGTCATGGGCAGGCGTATTGGCAAATGCACCGCTGAAGGAACCAACCGCCGTGCGGGCTGCGCCCACGATCACGATATCCGTTGCCATCTGGGAAACTCCTCCTGAGAGCCACGCTCACGTGGCTGTCCTGCCCATGAAAGCGGCGAAACTGCCGTCTCTTTTTCGCTAGCCCTCCCCATGAGGAGGGTCAAGGGAGGAGCGGCCTTGCCGCCATGAGTAATTCGTCGGCCCGCCCAAAGTGGTAGGGGTCGCTCAAAAATTTGGCACAAAGCTGTTTGCGGCAACCCTTGGGAAGGGTAGTGTGGGCCGCAATCGCCCCAGCGGGCGGTTGTGGCCAGCACGTTATGGCAGGCAAGGTTCTGGCAAGCAGGTTCCGGAATGAGCGACAAGCAACCCATCACCATCAAGAAATATGCGAACCGCCGACTCTATAATACCGGCACCAGCACCTATGTGACGCTGGAAGATCTGGCGGAGATGGTGAAGGCTGGCGACGATTTCGTGGTCTTTGATGCCAAGACGGGTGAAGACATCACCCGTTCGGTGCTTGCGCAGATCATCTTTGAGCAAGAGGGCAAGGAGGGGCAGTCGCTTTTGCCGATCACCTTCCTGCGTCAGCTCATTCGCTTTTACGGGGATAGTATGCAGATGGTCGTGCCGAGCTATCTGGAATTTTCCCTCGACAAGCTGGTCAACGAGCAGCAGAAAATCCGCGAGCAATTTGCCTCTGCCTTCGGCGCACAAGTGCCCGGTGCACAGATGTTTGCCGCGATGGAAGAACAGACGCGCAAGAATATCGCGATGTTCAATCAAGCGCTGGGCATGTTCAATCCTTTCGTGCCGGGCGGACAGGCTCCCTCGCAGGCCCAGCCCGCACCCAAGCCCAAAGAGGAAGCACAAGACGCGCCCGTGGGCGATCTCGACGAGATGAAGCGTCAGCTCTCAGAAATGCAGCGCCAGATCGAGACGCTGTCGCGCAAGGGCTGATCAGCGCCGCGGTGTCGGACGCCAATCAGGCGGGGCCATTTCAAAACCGGCAAAGTCAAAAGCGGGTGCCACCGTGCAACCGACAAGGGTCCATGCGCCAAGGCTGGTTGCCGTCTGCCACCAATTTGTTGGCACGACATATTGCGGGCGTTGACCAGCTTTGAGATCAGCGCCCAGATGCACGGCCTCGCAGTCATGACCATTTTCTGAAACGGTGATGACAAGCGGCGCGCCAGCATACCAATGCCAGACCTCGACCGCATCGACACGGTGCCATGCCGAGACATCGCCCGCATCCAGCAGAAAATAGATCAGCGATGAGGCCGCGCGGCCATTGGCGTCAGTGGCAGTGTCGCGAAAGGTCTCGCGATAATAGCCACCTTCGGGATGGGGCTGCAGATCAAGCAGGTGAATGATCTCTTGCGCGCTCATGCCGCTATGCAGATAGGCGGTCCCCATCGTTCAAAACCTGTTCTTGCGTTCGCGGATTTCAGCAAAGACCGCAGCAGGCATCGCACCACTCATGCCAAGCTGTGCTTGCACAGCTGGATCGGCTGCACGCAGGAAAGGATTAATCGCGCGCTCAAGGCCCATGCTTGATGGCAAGGTCCATTCACCTCTTGCACGCTTTGCTTCCATCTTGCCGAGGTGATCTTTCAGCGCGTGATTGTTGGGCTCAATGGTGAGCGCAAATTTGCCATTGGCCAGTGTATATTCATGGCCGCAATAGATCTGGGTTTCATCCGGCAGGTGGTTGAGCTTTTCGAGTGAGGCCCACATCACATCCATGGGCGCTTCATTGACGCGGCCACATCCAATTGAAAAGAGCGTGTCACCTGCAAAGAGCAGATGCTCCTTGTCGAACCAGTAAACGATATGGCCAATCGTGTGGCCGGGCGTTTCGATGACTTGCGCACGAAGGCTGCCGATATCGAGGCTGTCGCCTTCTTTCACCGTCGCATCGACCATCGGCACACGATCTGCTTCTCCTGCCGGAGCAATCACGCGGGCTTGTGGGAAAGCGGCTTTGACGTCGGGAATGCCTTGCACATGGTCTGCATGGCGATGCGTGACAAGGATGTGGGTGAGTGTCCAGCCGCGCTCTTTGAGGGCTGCCAGAACGGGCGCTGCCTCTGGTACATCAATGCTGGCAGTGGCGCCGCTGGCCGGGTCATGCAGCAGCACGCCGAAATTGTCAGACAGGCAGGGAAACTGATGGACAACTGCGCTCATCTCTTGCTCCGCAAAAACCAATGCGGACGGTATCGGAGCGCGCCAGAAGGAGCAAGCGGGGCACGATTTTACCGCGCCCCGCCCAAAAAGCTTAGCGGCCGAGAATCTGCTGCATCCGCGTGATCACTTCAGGCTTCACAGCTGCCGTATCCGCGATGATCTTCTGAAGCTCTGCGCCGGTTGCGGGGAAGAAGTCGAGATTGGCCTTGCGCACTTCTTCGAGCAATTCGGGATCCTTCATAGTGGCGTCGAAGGCCTTGCGGAGAGCCTCGATCCGGTCGGCAGGGACGCCGGGCGGTGCAAGGAATGCGCGGCCGACATCGCCTGCGGATGTGTAGAAGGCAAACAACTCGCGATCTTGCGGCGTTTTGGCGAGTTCAACCATCGTGGGCACATTGCCCATCTCCGGCACGCGCTGCAGCGCATATTGTACGAAGATGTTGACCTTCTTTTCTGCGAGCCACTGCGCGCGTGCGGTCTTCAGCGTATTCCATGACGTGAAGGCGCCATCGGTTTCACCGCGCTCCATGGCGAGCAAGCCGTCGGTTGAGCCCGGATATGGGCCAACCAGCTTGAACTTGGTGCCGATCGTGCCATTCAGCATCTTTGGATAGCCTTCGCCCGGCGAACCTGCGCCGGTTGCGGCAAGGACGGTTTCAATCGTCTTGGCATCCTCGACATTCTTTGCCTTGGCATTGGATGAGACGACTGTGATCTCGACATTGGAGGTGGCGCGACCGATCCAGTTGAATTCCGACGCCTTGTAATTCACGCCCGGCGTCTTCAGCATTTCCTCAATGGCGAGGCTCTGCGTCACGATACCGAATTGCGTGCCATCCTTGGGGGCGCGGGTGAAGAGAAAATTCGCAGCCGTGAAGCTGCCAGCACCCGGCATGGACTGCGCGATAACAGTGGGATTGCCGGGAATATGCTTGCCCATGTGCCGCGCCACCATGCGGCCGAAGAGGTCATAGGTGCCGCCGGGCGAGAAGCCGATCACGATGCTGACCGTCTTGCCCTTGTAAAATTCAGCAGGGCTTTGAGCAAAGGCCAAGGCAGGCGTGAGGGCGCAAAGGCCGGCCAGTGCCAGCGGGCGCAGTGACGAGATCATTCCAGTCTCCCTGAGATTGGGCCTGAGGCCCTGATGCGGCTCATCTATCGCCTGAGCCCCCACTATTCAATGTGCGCCCCGCTCACAAAAGCTTAGGGTCCTTTTTAACAGCAAGAGCCGACGCTCTAGCCGAGCAATAGAGCCCTTCATTGACAGGTCTCCAGCCCGGCTCCTAACTTGCGGGCACAAGATTTGGGGCGGAGGACAAGATGGCATTCGAAATCCGGGAAATTTCTGCGGCGGGTGCTGCCGAGATCACGGGCTTTGATTGTCGCCAGCCTACCTCATCTGCCGATATGGCGCGTTTGCAGCAGGCTTTCCGCGCATGGCCAATTCTGTGCATCCGTGATCAGCAGCTCTCTGCGAAAGAGCAGGCGGCTTTTGCGCGCCAATGGGGAGCGCTTGAGTCCCAAGATCGCAGCGCCTATTGCCATCCCGATGATAGCGACATTCTGATCCTGTCGAATGAACGTCGCGAAGATGGCTCACAAGTCGGCATCGTGGATGCGGGTGATTTTTGGCATTCCGATTCCTCCCATCTGGCTGAGCCATGCCGCATCACCATGCTTTATTCGATCAAGAACCCGATGAAGGGGGGCGATACGCATTTCCTCAACATGATGCAGGTCTATGCCGCTCTGCCCGATGAGCTGAAGCGCGCGATTGAGGGGCGCAATGCCATTCATCATGTCTCCAAAATGCTCAATCCCCGTGTCACTGTTTCAGCCGAGCGTCAGGGCGCTGCAGATTATTACAAGGCGGCTGAAAAAGAGCGCAAACCTGTGACGCAGCCGATCATCCGTACCCATCCTGAAACCGGCTTGCCAGCACTCTACATCTCGCCACGCTTCACCATTGCTATCGAAGATATGGATGATGCGCAGGCGCAACCTTTACTCGATGAACTCTTCCGCTTCATGTTCTCCAATCCTGCCTGGCAATATACGCATAAATGGAAAGATGGAGACTTCGTGTTTTGGGATAATGCCTGCCTCAATCACATGGCAGGTGGTGGTTATGAATATCCCGACACCCGACGTATGCACCGCACGACGATTGCGGGAAATCGTCCCTTCTATCGACCTTCGCGCGTGGCCGCTTGAGCGCGATGGCCTGAGCCATTGAAGCCAATGCCTGCCGGACTTGGTGCAAGCGCCCCCTCCAGTGCCGGCAGCCGCTTGCGTGCAAGCTTGCGCGCACCGATCGGGCGATAGACTTGTTTCGTTGCCTCGATGAGATGCACGCCTCCGCCCGGCAAGCCAAAACGCTCACCAATCCGCTCAAAAGCAGGGGCCATGCTCAGCGCCGTAGCGCGTGTGAAGGGCGGAACATAAAGCGCTTCGCATTCATGCACGGGTGAGAACAAGGTCTCGCGCAAAAGATCACGCAGCTGGCCGCGTGAATAGGGAAGGCCTTGCGCAAAAGGTGTCGTCTCAACACGCGCCCAAACACTGCGCCTGTTGGGCGCAACGATGATGATGCGCCCGCCCGGCGTTAAGATGCGCCAGACCTCCTCCAGAAAATCGCGTGGGGCTTCACTCATTTCCAGCGCATGAATGATCAAGACACGATCAATGCAGCTGTCTGGCAGCGGCATCATGGCTGTATCGACCAGCGCGGATGAAGAGATGCCGGATTCAGGCCAGTTCACGACGCCTTGCTGTGCAGGCATGAAAGCCAAGACACGCACGGCCTTATCGCGCCAGGGCGAGAGATAGGGCGTCGCATAGCCAATGCCGAGCATGGACAGGCCGCTGCAATTCTCCCAGCGGCGATTGATGATGGCGCTGACAAACCGATGCGCCACACGGCCGAGGGCCGAGGCGTAGAAGGCGCGAAGATCTACAACGTCGAGCGACATGATCTTCTTGTGCCATGAAAGTGCGGGCGAGGCGAGCCCCGCCCGCGCAAAGCCTCAGACAATGATCTCGGTGTCGATATGCTTCGGGAAGACCTCTTCAGGCTTGGCATGGCGATGCGCAATGCCCTGCTGATAAGTGTAGAGCAAGAGCTGCTCCCAGGTCGGGCGATTGGCCTCAACGCCGAAGGGGAACGTGTCCGGCCCCATAATGTCACGCATTTTGCGCGCATAGGTGGCAAGCCATGGCAATGGATAGCGCGACACGGCAGGATCAAACAGTCGTTCCAGCGAGCGGCGCTTTGACTCATTGAAAGCGTTGACGAGATTGCGTGCGACCCAGGGATGCTCATCCAGAATATGCTTCTTGATGGCGATGATATGCATGATCGGCCACACTTTCGTGCGCGAGAAATACTCCTCTTCCATCTCCAGATAGTTCGGGAAGAGGCGCTCGACATCCGGGTGGTTCTCAAGGAAGCAGGTTGGCGGGCGGGCGATGATGGCGCAGTCAATCTCGCCAGAGGCGAGCATTTCCGACAGCGACTTGTCAGCCACGCGCGTCAGTTTCACGCCCTCTGGCAGATTGAGTTCAACCTTTTCGATGCGGCCCGGTGCATTGGCGCCAGCTTGATACCAATGCACATCCTGCAGTTTCACGCCGCATTCATTGTGCATCCAGCCGCGCATATAGACGGCCGCTGAATGCGCCCATTCGGGCGAGCCGATACGCTTGCCCTTCAAATCCTGCACCGTCTTGATGCCGCTCTTCTTGTTCACATAGAAGGAGGAGAAACGGAACAGGCGCGAGCAGATGACCGGCAGGCCCACAATGTCGGGATTGTCGCGCGTCACCTGCGCGGAAAATTTGGCGCAGGAGAGTTCAGTGACGTCCCATTCGCGATTGAAGGTGAAGCGGGCGAAGACTTCGTGATGGCCGAGATTGAGCCAGTTGTGCTCAATGCCTTCCGCATTCACAAGACCGAAGCGGAAATCGCGAAAATGGTCATAATCTGTCGTTGCAATGGTCAGCTTCAGCTTGCTCATGCTTTCCTCCGTTTTGTCTCTGTCACTTTGTTGGCAGGCGCTGACCGAATGCTTTGGCCAGAAAGAGAGCGCCATGCACAAGGCCCGCATTGTCGATGCCATGACCAAGTCCCGCCGACATATGCCACTGGGTCGGGATGTTGTTCTTGGCGAGTTGCTCGGATGATTCAAACAGCGCCTCAACCGGGATCACTTCATCAGCGCTGCCATGAATGAGCAGAATCGGCGGCGTTTCGCCTCTGGCGTTGCGTGCGGTGGCTTCACCAAGGTGATCAGGCCCGACCAGAACGCCTGAGAAACCAAGAATGGCGGCTGGTGCAATCTTGCGGCGCAGCCCGGTATGGAGGGCCATCATTGTGCCCTGCGAGAAGCCGACAAGCGCCAGCTTGCTGTCATCAAGCCCGGCATTGGCGAGTTCCTCATCAAGAAAGGCATCGAGGCAGGGGCGCGCCATCGTCACGCCCGTCCAGCGCTCATGGGGATCGCGCATGGTGAGCGCAAACCATTGTCGCCCCATAGGCGACATGGCGCAGGGCTCCGGCGCATGGGGCGAGACAAAAGCAGCATCGGGCAGCACTTGCTGCCATTGCTTGCCAATGTCGATCAGGTCGCGCCCATCAGCTCCATAGCCATGGAGGAACACGACCAGCTGGCGGGTCGTGCCGGATTTTGGTGCAAGGCGGGGGCCGTCCAGTTTCACTGTCATGCCCCTGTCTGTGAAACCTTGGCCGTCCGCCGTCAAGTCTGCCGCTCCTTGAAGCCGCAAGGCCCTTGCCCCTGCGCCAGCCTTGCGCCAGTTTCACCAGCAACCATGTCAGACCCAACCAAACCCCGCTTGCGCTTCGCGCCCTCGCCCAATGGCTATTTGCATCTGGGCCACGCTTACTCTGCCCTGCAGAACGAGCGCGTGGCGCGCGAGCTGGGCGGAGAGCTTTTGCTGCGGATCGAAGACATTGATATCGAACGCTGCCGTAAATCTTTTGAAGATGCGCTTGTTGAAGATCTGCACTGGCTTGGCATCGAATTTGTCGGGGAGCCGCGCCGACAGAGCGAGCATTTTTCAGATTATGCGCGTGCGCTTGAGGGCCTGCGTGAACGCGGACTGGTTTACCCTTGCTTTTGCTCCCGCGCAGATATTGCGCGGGTGGTGAGCGATGCGCATGACTGGCCGCGAGACCCGGATGGCGCTGCCCTTTATCCAGGAACGTGCAAGCATCTGTCGGAGGATGAGGTCGCGCAGCGCTTGAATTCAGGTCAGCGCGCCGCCTTGCGTCTTGATATGGAGCAGGCATTGTCGGTCGCTGGTATGCGGCTTGGCTGGATTGAATTTGGCGAGACCGCCTCGCCACGTGATGTCACGGCTGAGCCCTCGCTCTGGGGTGATACGGTTATTGGTCGGCGCGACATTCCCGCCAGCTATCACATTGCCGTTGTGCTTGATGATGCTTTGCAGGGTATTACTGATGTCGTGCGCGGCGAGGATTTGTTCAACGCGACAAGCCTGCATCGTTTGCTGCAAGCCTTGCTGGATCTGGATGCGCCCAATTACCGCCACCACTCGCTCTTGCGTGATCCTTCTGGCGACAAGCTCTCGAAAACGGCGCGCGCAAAATCCATCCGCGCGCTGCGAGGCGAGGGCGTGACGGCGCTTGATATACGCCGTCAGCTTGGTTTTGCCTGATCAGTTGCTGCGATTGGCCACGCGCGTATTGCCAGGGGCTTTGGCAATCAACTGCTCGATGCGATCCTTCTCGCGCCGAAACATCGTAATTTGGCGCCCATCAAGTTCGCGCGTGCGCGCAAGTCGAACTCGCATCGGATCGACAAAGTGCCCATTGACGATGACTTCATAGTGAAGATGCGGGCCCGTTGCGAGGCCGGTCATGCCGAGATAACCGACCACCTGACCTTGGCGCACGCGTGTGCCTTCGGTGATGCCACGCGCAAAGCCGGTCATGTGGTTATATGTCGTGATATAGCCATTGGCATGCTGAATCTCGACACGATTGCCATAGCCTGACTCGCGGCCGGCCTTGATCACGGTGCCATTGCCCGCCGCAAAGATCGGTGTGCCTACGGGTGCCGACCAGTCAACGCCTGTGTGCATGCGCGTATAGCCAAGGATCGGGTGTCGGCGCATGCCGAATCCAGAACGTGTCTCGCCGGCCGTAATGGGTTTGCGAATGAGGAATTTGCGCGAAGAGCGACCATTCTCATCATAAAAATCCACCATCTGATCGTCTGGTGTCTGGAAGCGGTAATAGCGGAATGTTTCGTTGCGGGTTGTGATTGAGGCATAGAGCAGATCGGCGCGATTTTCGCCTTCTTCACCCTCGTCATAAAAAGCTTCGAAATGGTCGCCCGGCGAAACGGCGCGCTGGAAATCGACATCATTCGCGAAGATGCGCACAAGATCATCCACGACCTGACGCGGAATGTCAGACTTCAGCGCCGTCTCGTAGAAAGAGTCATACAGGCGCATGCCATCTGAATCTTCATCATCATCATCTTCGCTCGCCGCCTTGCGACGGCTGGCGGGTGCAGGCGTTTCCGTACGAGCGACTTGCACGAAGCTGCCATCATCGGCCATGGCAACCGTCATCTCGAGCTTGTCATCTGTATAGACGGAGATGCGCGCGATTTGCAGCGGCTGGCCGGGACCATTCACATCCGTCAGAAGAAGTTTCAGGCGTTGCCCTTCGCTCACGGGCGAGCCGCCGCGCCGGCCGAAGGCAGAGACGATACGGGTGATTTGTTCGCGAGTAGCGCCATTGGCCCGCAGCACATCGTCCAAGCTTTCGCCGCGGCGTATGATCGCGAGGCGTTCTTCATTGTCCTTGATGTCAGCGCTCGCCTTGGGAAGGGGTGTCACATTTTCAGGCACCATGCGGACTTCGATATTGGCGAAGGGCGATGACATCGTGCTTGCACCAAAATTCGCAAGCCCCAGACCGCCGGCGGAGTTGCCGAGGTCCAAACTCACGCGGCTGGTGCGCATCAACAAAAGCTGGGGAGGAATGGCGGGTGAATTGCCCGGCTGCTGGGCGGCCTTCACCATCTCGCCGACCTGAGCTTGCGCTTCCTCCGGTGAGAGCACCGGTTCCATGTCAGGCAAATCAATCCCGGCAATCTCGCGGACTGCGAAAGATACTTCCGCCTCATTCTGCCGCAGGCCCGGATCTTCAGCGGCTGCGCTCACAGGGTTGCGGGCATCAGCCAGCAATTTGAGCGGATTAAACGGAGGCACATCATCGGCAAAGCCGGTGCTGGTGAGGGTCAGTGGCGTTGCGACACGCGTATAGCCGCGCATTCGTACCACTTCACGGTCGCCAACCGTGATGTTTACCGGGGTGCGAAAGCTTTGTTTCGCGGCCACGAGGTCAATCGACTTCAGCAGGCGGTCGCCCTTGCGGGCATTCACCTCGCCGCTGCCCGAAGGTCCGCTGTCTCGCCTGATGGCAAGTTCGGGCGCCTCTGCAAAGTAAGATTGGCGCCCCAGCGCGGAATAAATGGCGGCGGCGATCAGGGCTGCGCCTGCAAGCCCCGTCAGCACCGTGCCAAACAGCCAGCGAAAGGACACGCGCCAGCGGTCAGCGGGGCTGTGACGCTCCCCGTCAGCCTCAATCGGCGGCTCCAAACCCAGCTCTACCGCGGGGAGGCGGTCGGCCCGGCGCGCGGCTGCGTCGGCCAGCGCGAGATGGTCGGCAATGGTGGCCACTCAAATCTTCCCGTTGGCTTCCTGTTGCCCCGGAGGGGTTGGCTGGGACGCGACCATGACCGCCACTTGGCGGAGAAGTCAACGCGATCCCTGTGGAGCCTAGCCGTGAAGATGGCTCAATTGGGGCGGGGCCAGCGAAGCTTCTTCGGGGCTTTTTCGAAATAAATGCTGCGATGCCGAAGAATTTCGTACCTGAAGGGCAGGCAGTGGCGTTCAAAAAGCCCGGAATCATGGCCGTTTCGGCGTCTTCCAAGATTTTTGGGAAAGCCTGTTGACAGGCGAGGGCACCCCGACCTATATACCCACCACCGACGGCGACGCCGCCTTGTGCGGCCGGCGCGTTTCGGCTTCTTCTCGAGCTTCTCGGGTGTACCACACCTGACCAGTAGGGTCGGGAAGAAGTCAGTTTCGTGTTGCGGATGAAAATCCTCGTTGTCACGCTGTTTGACATTTGAATCGGAAGAAAGAGAAACGTGGACGGCGGGGTCCTTGCGGGCACTTTCCTTGTGGGAGTGCCATTGAGAGATACTCTGACTGTCACGTTTATCTGAGTACACCATCGCGACGTCGTGAGATGTCAGCGAGTGTGCTTGGGACTCGTCAAGAGTAGATAGTGACCAGTCAGGCATCGAAAATCTCATACAACTTGAGAGTTTGATCCTGGCTCAGAACGAACGCTGGCGGCAGGCCTAAC
>CAZLBA010000076.1:0-14566 GCA_964557555.1 uncultured Beijerinckia sp. | reverse complement strand
CACCGGCGCACGTTTGCTCGATGCAGGTTGCGGCACCGGCGCGCTCGCGATTGAGGCCGCTCGCCGTGGCGCCGATGTTGTTGCGGTTGACCTTTCCCCCAACCTGATCCGTCTCGCGCGTGAGCGCTCCCCTACAGATCTGGGTCGTGGCAGTGTGACTTTTATTGCAGGCGATATGCTCGATCCTGCGCTCGGCACTTTCGACCATATCGTGTCGATGGATGCGCTGATCCATTATTCCGCTGATGATGGTGTAAAGGCGCTGACAGAGCTTGGTGCACGTACGCGCTCGTCCATGCTTGCGACTTTCGCGCCACGCACAACCGCGCTTGCCATCATGCATAAGCTTGGTCGCATGTTCCCCCGCACTGATCGCTCACCCTCGATTGAGCCGGTGGTGCTCGACCGTTTGCTGGGCGATATTGCCCGTGCGCCGGGTCTGGGCGATTGGCAGGTTGGTCGTTGCGAGCGCGTCGCGCGTGGCTTTTACATTTCTCAAGCGCTGGAGCTCGTGAAGCCATGAGCGCAGCCAATCGCCATATCGTGAAATTCTGGCAGGGGGTAGGTCGTCATTTCCTGCCCTTCAGCGATGCAGCCAGTGCGGATCTCCCCTTGCCGCGTCTGTTGCGTCTGTCGTTGTTCCAGATTTCCGTTGGCATGGCGATGGCGTTGATGGTGGGCACGCTCAATCGCGTAATGATCGTGGAGCTTGGCATCTCGGCCTGGCTCGTGGCTGTGGCTATCGCGCTGCCGATCGCATTTGCACCCTTCCGCGCTTTGGTCGGGTTCCGCTCCGACCATCACCGTTCAGCGCTGGGTTGGCGCCGTGTTCCTTATATGTGGATTGGCACGCTGATTCAGTTTGGCGGCCTTGCCACCATGCCCTTTGCGCTACTGATCCTGTCTGGCGACACGACTGGTCCGCTCTGGATCGGCCACGTCTTTTCGGCGCTTGCGTTTCTTTTGATGGGTGCAGGGTTACAGATCGTGCAGACGGCGGGATTGTCGCTGGCAACTGATCTTGCCCCCGATGAAACACGACCGCGCGTGGTTGCGCTGATGTATGTCATGCTGCTTGTTGGCATGGTGGGCAGCGGTGTTGTCTTTGGCTACCTGCTGCGTGATTTCACGGAAGTTCGCTTGATTCAGGTCGTGCAGGGTGTCGCGCTTGCGACCCTTGTTCTCAACACTGTGGCACTTTGGAAGCAGGAAGCCCGCGATCCTGAGCGGGGGCGTCAGCAAGTGGCTCCGCCTGCATTCAGCGCAAGCATGAAATCCTTTATGCAGCGGCCGCGCGCGCGTCGTTTCATCATTGCTCTCGGCCTCGGCACGACAGCCTTCAGTATGCAAGACATCGTGCTTGAGCCTTATGGGGCGGAAGTGCTGCAGCTCACCGTGTCTGAAACGACAGGCCTCACTGCATTGTTGGCTGGCGGCGCCTTGCTGGCCTACTGGGTTGCTGCGCGCTGGCTCACGAATGGGATCGACGCCTATCGTCTTGCTGCCTATGGCGTGCTGACAGGGCTGCCGGCCTTCGCAGCGATCATTATTGCAGGCCCGATGGGTTCCGCCCTGTTGTTCCGTGTTGGGGCGGTTTTGATCGGTTTCGGCGGCGGGCTCTTTTCAGTTGCCACGCTCGTGGCTGCGATGAGCCTTGAAGAGAAAGGTTCGGCTGGTCTTGCGCTTGGGGCATGGGGTTCTGTCCATGCAACTGCGAGTGGTCTTGCCATGTCAGGCGGTGCCGTCATGCGCGACGGCGTCGCAAGTCTTGCGTCAAATGGGATGTTGGGCGCGCTGCTCGACACTCCATGGATTGGGTATAGCGCTGTTTATCACATCGAGCTCGTGCTGTTGTTCGCAACGCTCGCTGCCATTGGTCCTCTCGCGCGGCACGCACGCGAGACAAAAATGCAAAGCCGTTTTGGCCTAGCCGAAATTCCAAGATGATCGAAGGAGTCTTGAGATGATCGCCAGTACTTTCGACCTCGCCAGCCTGCTGCTCTACGTCTTCTGGGCGTTTTTCGCAGGCTTGATCTGGTATCTGCATCGCGAAAACAAGCGCGAAGGCTATCCGCTCGAAACGGATGCCCATCGCAAGGGGCTCGCGGTTGTTGGCTATCCAGCTCCCCCGCCGTCAAAGACCTATCGTATGATGGGCGGAGAAGAAGTGCTCGTCGCAGACGGTCGCCCCGACAAGCGCCCGGTTGCTGCAAAGCCTGTCGCGACCTGGCCGGGTGCGCCGCTTGAACCAACCGGCGATCCCATGGTGGATGGCGTTGGCCCTGCGGCTTATGCGGAGCGTGCCGATCATCTTGATGTGACCATTGATGGTCAGCCCAAGATTGTTCCCTTGCGTGTCGCGCCTGACTTCTATCTTGCAAAGGAAGATCCAGATCCGCGCGGCATGAAAGTGAAGGGCGATGACGGCAAGGTCGCCGGCACCGTGAAGGACTGCTGGATCGACCGGTCTGAATATATCATGCGCTACTATGAGGTGGAGCTTGATGGTGGAAAGACCGTGTTGCTTCCCTCAAATTTCGCCAGCATCAATGGCACGAAGCGCGAGATCAATGTAAAGGCGGTCTTTGCCAAGCACTTCGCCAATGCGCCCACGACCAAGGATGCCAATAGCATCACCTTGCTCGAAGAAGACAAGATCTGCGGCTATTTCGGTGGCGGCTATCTTTATGCGCATCCCGATCGCGCGGAGCCCATCCTGTGAGCGACGATAGCGACTTCGAACCAGTCCCCGGACTGCCGGAAGTGCTGCCTGCGGGTGAACGCATGTTGTGGCAGGGTGCGCCACAGCCATGGTCGCTTGCACTGACAGCCTTCCGGGTCCGCGCGGTTGCGATTTACTTCGCAGCCTTGATGGGCTGGCGCGCTTTTTCCACCATGGCAGATGGTGGCAACTGGCGCGCTGGTCTTGAAGAGGCAGCGGGTCTTGCACCGCTTGCAGCAGGTGCCTTGGTCATTTTGAGCGTCATTGCTTATGTCTCGGCTCGCACGACCCTCTACACGATTACAGATCGTCGGATCGTGATGCGTTATGGCATGGCGCTGCCGCTCACAATGAACATCCCCTTCAAGTCGATTGAATCGGCATCCGTCACGCATCATCGCGATGGGACGGGGGATATTGCACTGAGCGTTCTGGATGAAGAGCGCATCGGCTATCTCATCTTGTGGCCCCATGCTCGGCCGTGGCGTTATGCGCGCCCTGAGCCTTCGCTGCGTGGTCTTGGAGATGTGGATGCTGTGTCTGCGCTGCTGTCGCAGGCTTTGGCCTCTCATGCAGGGCTGCAATCCGCGCCGGCTTCATTGGCCGGCACTCAGCCACAAGCAACGCCTCATGGCGCAGCTGTTACAGCGTCATGAGGATGAAATGAGCGAGATCTTTGCACAGGGTACTTTTCCAAGACGCGCAGTTCATGCGGGGGCACTGATTGTGCTCCTGAGTGTGGCCGTCGCTGGATTTGCACGCTGGACAGGCATCGGTACAACACGCTTGTCGCCGTCGCCTGTCGTGCAAAGTCTCTCGCTGCGTTTCTTTGATAATCCGCAGGGCGGTGTTGGTGTCGAGACATCTTCGGGGGAAGGTCTCGCCCAATTTGCTCCCGGTGAAGGTGGTTTCTTGCGGGGTGTCTTGCGCGGCTTTGCTCGCGACAGGCGCGCGCAGGGCATCGGCTCAGAGCCACCTTTCTTGCTCATGCGTCATGCCGATGGGCGCATCTCACTCTCCGATCCGCAGACTGGCCGTGTTGTGGAGCTTGATGCCTTTGGCCCGACCAATGCCGGGCTTTTCGCGAAGTTCCTGACGCAAGGAAAGGAATGAAACATGCTTGCGAGAAGAACCGATAATATACCGTGCACGGTAGAAATAGAGCAGACACCAGACAGCCTCAAGGCCTATGTGTTCCTTGATGGTATGGATCCTGGACCGGGCGACAAAGTTATCGTCCATGATGCGCCGACTACGATTCGCTTCGGTGAGCGCGGCACATTCCGCTGCCATGCGAGCATCATTCATGCCGGCCCCTTCACGCGGCAGGCAACTCGTATCCTTTCTTATCTCGAACTGACCGAACTTTATGAGATCGGCTTCTCAACCGGGAGCGCATCATGATGATGGAAGGCGGCGGCAGCGCGAATCTTGCAACCAAACAGGCGCTCGAAGAAACCATTCTGAGCCCGCGTTTCTATACAACTGACTGCGAAGCTATGGATCGGCTGGATGTCAGCTCTGTTCGTTCCGAATGGGACAAAATGATGGGTGAGTTGCGCGCGGACCTGAATAAGGGCCACTTTATGCGCACGGAGGAATTCAACATGGACATGTCGCAGCTGCCGGAAGGGCTGCGTCGTGAATTTGTGGATTTTCTTGTCAGCTCGCTCACAGCAGAATTCTCCGGCTGTGTTCTTTACGCAGAAATCAAAAAGCGGATCACCAATCCCGAAATTCGTGACTTGTTTGCCTTCATGGCGCGTGATGAGTCGCGTCACGCGGGCTTCATTAATGAAGTGCTGCGCGACTTCAAGATCGGCATTGATCTGGGCTTTTTGGCAAGGGCCAAGAAATACACCTACTTCCAGCCGAAATTCATCTTCTACGCCACCTATCTGTCGGAGAAGATCGGCTATTGCCGTTACATCACCATCTATCGTCATTTGGAGCGCAACCCTGATCGGCGGTTCCACCCGATCTTCAAATGGTTTGAACAGTGGTGCAATGACGAGTTCCGGCATGGCGAAGCTTTTGCACTCGTCATGCGAGCCAATCCGCATCTTCTGCAAGGTCGCAACAAGCTGTGGATCCGCTTCTTCCTGCTCGCCGTCTATGCCACCATGTATGTCCGCGACCATATGCGGCCGGATTTGCACAAGGCGCTCGGCATGGAGCCGGAGCATTATGACCGCAAGGTTATTGCGCTATGCTCGGAAATCACCAAGCAAGTGTTCCCCTTCACCATCGACACCGACAATGAAGCACTCTGGCAGGGCTTCGAGCGGTTACGTGTGATTTCGGAACGCAGCGCAGAAGCACGCAAGCAGGGCGGCGTAAGCGGGTTTGTTAAGCGCGGCTGGTATTCGGTGCAAGGCGCAGTCGCTTTCGCCCGCATCTTCATGCTTCCCGTGCGCCATCACGAGTTGCCTGCAAAGGTGCTCTTGCAGCCCGTGTGGTAAGGAGAGATCAGTGAGCCAGATCTGGCTGCCCATTCTGATTGCGTCCTTCGTCTGGTGGTCCAGCACGGGGCTCATCCTGTTTCTGGATGGGCTGCCCCGTCGCACATTCCGTCGCACGATGTTGGGTGCAACTGTGGTGATGGCAGTTGGCTGTCTGGCTCTCTGGTTCACGCGCCATCTTGAAACAAGCTTTGGCGCCTATATCGCCTTTGTTGGCGCACTGACCGTGTGGGGCTGGAATGAAATGGCCTTCCTCACCGGCTGGCTCACCGGACCTGCGCGCAGCGAAAGCCCGCAGAATTTGTCCGGCTTTGCGCGCTTTGCTCATGCGGCTGCAATGATCCTCTGGCATGAGCTGGGAATTGCAGCCGGGTTCGCCCTCGTCTTGGCGATTGGCTGGGGTGCCGAAAATACGGTCGGCATTTCCACTTATCTGTTGCTTTGGGTGATGCGGCTCAGTGCCAAGTTCAACATCTTTCTGGGCGTACCCAACGCGCCGGTTGCCTTCCTGCCAGCGCATCTGCGCTATATGGCAAGTTCATTCCGTATGCGGGCGATGAATGGCCTGTTCCCCATTTCCATTACCGCATCAACCATCGCTTTCGCCTTGCTGGTGAATGCTGCGCTTCATGCGAGCGATGGTGCGTCAACGGGCGCAGCGCTTCTGGCGACCCTGATGGGTCTGGCCATCCTCGAACACTGGTTCCTTGTCTTGCCCTTGCAGTCCGAGCGCCTTTGGGCTTGGGGGATGCGGGGTCATGCCCATACAAAGCTGGCAGATGTAGCGGCCAGCTCGGATCTTGAGAGTAACAGGAGAGCATCATGAATTACGAAGCCTTCTTTGCTGACCAGCTCGATCATTTGAAGCGCGAGGGTCGCTATCGTGTCTTCGCTGATCTTGAGCGTGTCGCAGGGGCCTATCCCAAGGCTGCATATCATGGTGCGCAGGGGATGCGTGACGTGACTGTGTGGTGCTCGAATGATTATCTCGGCATGGGTCAACATCCCTCTGTGCTGGCTGCGATGCATGAGACGCTCGACAAGACCGGTGCTGGGGCAGGTGGTACGCGCAATATTTCGGGCACCAGCCATCAGCATGTCCTTCTTGAGCGCGAGCTGGCGAGCTTGCATGGCAAGGAAGCGGCACTGCTCTTCACCTCCGGCTATGTTTCCAATTGGGCGACACTCGGCACACTGGCAGCCAATATGCCCAACTGCATCGTCATCTCGGACGAAGACAATCACGCGTCCATGATTGAGGGCGTGCGGCATTCCCGCGTTGAAAAGCGCGTCTTCAAACACAACGACGTGCGTGATCTTGAGCGCAAGCTTGCTGATCTCGACCCGGCGCGGCCTAAGATCGTGATGTTTGAATCCGTCTATTCGATGGATGGCGATATCGCCCCGATCGCAGAAATCTGTGATGTGGCTGATGCCTATAATGCCATGACCTATCTGGATGAGGTTCATGCTGTCGGCATGTATGGTGCCCATGGCGGGGGTATTTCAGAGCGCGATAAGGTCGCGCATCGCCTGACCATCATTGAGGGCACATTGGCAAAAGCCTTTGGCGTCATGGGTGGCTATATCGCTGGCTCACACGCATTGTGCGATTATGTGCGCAGCTTCTCCTCTGGTTTCATCTTCACAACTGCGATCCCGCCGGCTGTTGCGGCAGGTGTCTGTGCCTCTGTGAAGCATCTCAAACAATCCTCCTTCGAACGTGAGCGCCAGCAGGATCGCGTGCGCCGCGTGCGTCAGGGGCTTGATCAACTGGGCATCCCGCATCTCGATAATGAGAGCCACATCATCCCTGTCATGGTGCGCAATGCGGTGCGCTGCAAGGAGATCAGTGATCGCCTGATGGATGAATATGGAATCTACATTCAGCCCATCAACTATCCGACCGTGCCACGCGGCACGGAGCGGCTGCGCATCACGCCGTCACCTTTGCATAGCGATGCCGATATTGATCATCTTCTCTTCGCGCTGAATGAGATTTGGACCAAGCTCGGCGTCAGCCGCTCGGCGGTTGTGGGCGAAGGTCATCCGCTTGCAGAACTTTGTCCTGTGGTTGGCCCGCTTCAGGCGGATCCGGCGGAGCTTGGTGTCGATAGCTGCCCCTTCATTGGTGAGACACGCGAAGCCATTGAAGAAGAGACGCCCGCTCCCGTTGCGGCAAAACTGACATTCTGAGGGAGGCAAGCCTCGCGCTTGAAGCAATGTGATCGACGCACTGCCAGATCCACTTTGGCTCGTTGATATCATCATCGCCGTCGTGATCGTCGAGTTCGCGGCTGTGAGCTTCTATGCGTGGCGACGTGGCAGCGCGCCTTTGGGCCTTGCTGCCAATCTGACTGCTGGTGCTTGTCTTTTGATGACAGCGCGTGCCGCGCTCACCGGAGATCGGGTGCTTTTTCTCGTCATGCTGGCAGCGGCGGGAATTGCCCATTCACTCGATCTTCTGTGTCGCTGGTACGGACAAAGGGGGACGCAATGACTGAAGTTCTTGAACGCGATGTGGCGGGCCAATCGCTGCCCATGCGTCAGCAGACAGCGCGCTACTGGTTCGAAAATCTCCAGTCCTGCATCATCAGCGCGCTGGAGAAGATCGAGGATGACTGTAGCGGTCCGTTTGATCCGCTCGCTCCTCGTCATGCCGGGCGGTTCCAGCGCGAGACATGGGTGCGCACAGATCACACAGGCGCGCCGGGTGGGGGCGGCACCATGGCCATGCTAAAGGGTCGAGTGTTCGAAAAAGCAGGCGTCCACTGCTCGACGGTGTTTGGCACTTTCGCGCCGGAGTTTGCAAAGCAGATCCCCGGCGCCGACAAAGACCCGCGCTTCTGGGCGTCAGGCATCTCGCTCATCATTCACCCCTGGAATCCCAATATTCCGGCCGTGCATATGAATACGCGCTTTGTTGTGACGTCAAAGACGTGGTTTGGCGGCGGCGCTGATTTGACGCCTGTGCTTGATCGTCGTCGCACGCAGGATGATGCGGATACGCTAGCTTTCCATGACGCCTTCCGCGCTTCTTGCGCTCGCCATGAAGCGGTGGCCCCTTACGATAAGTTCAAGTCATGGTGTGATGATTATTTTCATCTCGCCCATCGCAACGAGCCACGCGGGATCGGCGGCATCTTCTATGATTGGCTGGATAGTACGCCAACTGGCGGCAGCTGGGATCAGGACTTCGCCTTCACCCGCGATGTCGGGGAGACATTCCTGAGCATCTATCCAGAGCTGGTGCGCAGGAATATGACGCTCAGCTGGTCGGCTCAAGATGTGCAAGAACAGCTCGTGCGCCGTGGCCGATATGTCGAATTCAATCTGCTCTATGATCGCGGCACGATCTTTGGCCTCAAGACGGGTGGCAATGTTGCCTCGATCCTGTCCTCCATGCCGCCGCGTGTCTGCTGGCCCTGATCAGCGTGTTGCCGCCTGAACGGCCTGCGCAACGCGGGCGGGATCAGCGGCGGGCAGGGGCATATAGCGCGCGCCCAATTCCTGCGCGAGACGCTGCGCCTTCATCTGCGGGCGCGGTGACGTATCAATCACCACACTGGCGAAGCCATGTTTGGCGAGACGCTGCGCACTGGCATGCGCGTCTTTTTCCGCGCGTGAGCGTTCGCCCACGCCATCGCGTGTGACATTGGCCTGGCCATCTGTCAGGAATACAATGACAGGCGTATCACCACGCCGTGCCGCTTGATCAGCTGTCTCCTCCGCCATTGCAATGCCCGCGGCGAGCGGAGTGCCACCACCACCGGGCATTCGTGCCAGCTGGCGACGCACGCGTGTGAGCGAGCGGGTCGGGGGCAGCAAGATGTCTGCACTCGTACCACGGAATGAGATGAGTGCTGCCTGATCTCGCCGCGCATAACATTGCGCGAGAAGATGCTGCACGGCGCCCTTGGCTTCACTCAAGCGATGCAAGGCTGCAGAGCCTGATGCGTCCACCACAAAGATGGTGGTGACGCGTTTGCGCTCAGCATGGCGTTTCACACGGAAATCTTCCCGCCGGATATGCAGCTTCACATGGGCCGGTGCGGTCTTGGCGCGCAATTTCTGCCACGGGGCGGCTGTGCGTAATGTGTCGAGCAAAGCCAGACGCGCGCCGCTGCGCGGATCGCCGGGCCTTGCGCCAATCGGGCGGCCGCGCAGTTTGGAGGCATGGGCTTGCTGGCTCTTGCCGCCTGCGCCCTTGCGTTTCTGGGCAAGATTCGCCGCCATCAAACGTGCGAGCAAGTCTGCAGGCAACAGGGCTTGTGTCGCCTCCACAATCCGGTCGCCAGCACTTTCGGGCGAGAGATGTTCGTTATCTTCCTTGTTGTTGTTGCCGTCGCTTGCCGCGTCTTGCGGTTCAGGTTGCGGCCGATTGTCGGGAGGCGCTTCCTCTTGCTGCGGCATCTGTGTCGCCCGCGGGATGAGAACGAGTTTCACGGCAAGCGCAGCGTCTGCCTGCGTGACTGTATCCCTGCCATCAAGTGCCGCAATGCCGCGCGCGGCACGCAAGGCAAATTGTGTTGCGCGCACAGATGCTACACCAAAAGCAAGCGCAGCAGCCGCAATGCCCTGCATGACCTCATCAGGCACACTCACGCGTGGATAGAGCCTGCGCGCCGTGTTGATGTGGGTGCAACTGATTGTTTCACCGCCCTCGTTCGCCTCGATCATCACGACGAAAGCGAGGCGCTCGGTCAGTGTCAGCGGCACAAGCTCATCTTCAAGCCCCTCATCAAGCGCCACCACGCCGAAGCGGGCGGGGTGGTTCAGGCTCAAGCCCTCGCGCTCTGTACGAACTTCGCCAAGGTCCATCACCATCGCGAGGCGCGAGGCAAGGCCGATGCTCATGCGTTCGGCCATAGGTGCAATGATGATGCCGCCGTCACTTTCAGCGAGAAGCCCCCGCATCGAGACGGTGCGGCCTTGCGCCAGCGTCAAAGCGAGATCAAGTCCGCCGAGCAAGCGGTCATCGCTAATGTTGGATGGCAGGCGTCGAAAGGGCGCCTCGCTCGGCAAATAGGCTTTGAGTTGCGTTGTCAGCTCATCGCGTAGAGGCGAGGCAGGGCCGCGCAGGACCATGCCCCCGAAGCCTGTCGGGTCCATCGCCACAAGGGCAGTGGCGAGTTGCGCGCTCATGCGGCAAGCACGCTCGCAACGGCGCGCTCCACCCGCTGCCCGCTGTCGATTTCTTCTGTGGGGGCCTTGCGCAGACGATGACGGAGCGCAAGCACTGCAACCTTGCGCAGATGTGCAGGCGTCACTTGCTTCGAGCGGTCGAGAGCCGCCGCCGCACGCGCAGCGCGAATGAGGGTGAGCTCACCACGCAGACCGTCAGAGCCAAGCGCCATGGAAAGCTCAACCGCTTTCTCAAGCGTGCTGTCTGGCATCTCGACATCAGGCAAAGCCATGCGGGCTTTTGAAATTGCGTTGCGGACCTTGGTTTCTTCGCGTTTCCATTTTTCAAGGAATGCGACGCGGTCCTGCTCAAACTCCTCGCGGCGACGCACGACTTCGATGCGGCTTGCCAGATCAGTCGGGGTGCGCACTTCCAGACACAGGCCGAAACGATCGAGCAATTGCGGGCGCAATTCGCCTTCTTCCGGGTTGCCGCTCCCCACCAGCACGAAGCGGGCGGGATGGCGAATGCTCAAGCCCTCGCGTTCTACGACATTCTCGCCCGAAGCGGTGACATCGAGCAGAAGATCGACAAGGTGATCCTCAAGCAGGTTCACCTCATCTATGTAAAGAAAGCCGCCATGGGCGCGGGCGAGCAGCCCCGGCTCGAAATGTTTTTCGCCAGCGCTCAGCGCGCGCTCAATATCGAGCGCCCCAATCACGCGATCCTCAGTTGCCCCCAGAGGCAGGTCCACAACGGGCGTTGGCTCCATCTGGGCCTTGGGCTCGCGACTCGCGGGCTTCTCGCAGCGGGCGCAGAGGCCGGCATAAGCCTGCGGTGTACAATTATATGGACAGCCGGAGACCAGGCTTTTCTTTGGCAAAAGGGCCGCCAGAGCCCGGACAGCGGTTGACTTGCCGGTTCCCCGATCGCCAAAAATAAGAACTCCACCAATGGTTTGATCGACAGCCGCCAACATCAGGGCGAGCTTCATCTCCTCCTGGCCAACAATGGCCGCGAATGGATAGACGAGCTTCATGGTCTTGCCCCCGGAAATGTGCCAGCCAGATTGACACATCATACTGTCAAGTTGTCTTATATTGGGTGAAAGATCAACCCGCCGGATCGCTGGCGAGAACAGGCAGATGGATGGACGGGACTGGTTTGGGTGCCTTGGCGGTCTTTGTCGCCCTGAATGTGGCGGCGGCCTCCTCCGGGGCGCTGTTCCGTCCGGGGGAGTGGTATGAGCGCCTGAACAAGCCATGGTGGCGTCCGCCCAACTGGCTCTTCGGGCCAGCATGGAGCGTGCTCTATCTCATGAATATTGCAGCAGGTTGGCTCATTTGGCGCTCCGATTCTGAGGATACGCCGCGCGCACTTGTGCTTTATGGGGTCAGCCTCGCCCTGAATGCTGCCTGGTCCGGGCTTTTCTTTGGTTTGCGTCGCATGGATCTGGCCTTCGCAGAGCTGGTTGCGCTGTGGGCCTCGATCGCTTTGATGATTGCAGTCTTTACACCCATCAATGAACTCGCCGCCTGGCTGCTTTACCCTTATCTCGCTTGGGTGAGTTTTGCCGGCCTGTTGAACTGGACGATGTGGCGCATGAATCCGCGCGCCCATGAAGGAGCCTTGTGAAATGACCACTTATGCCTTTCGCATCGGCACGCGCGGCAGCCCTTTGGCTCTAGCCCAGACACATCTCACGCGTCGATTGCTCGCGCAGGCGCATGGCCTGTCAGAAGATGAGATTGAAGTGCTCATCATCAAGACCACAGGCGATATGATTCAGGATCGGGCCTTGAGTGAGTCCGGCGGCAAGGGGCTCTTCACCAAAGAGCTGGATCAGGCCATGCTTGATGGGCGGATTGATATCGCCGTTCATTCGTCGAAAGATTTGCCAACTGTGCTGCCGGACGGCCTCGCTGTGGCAGGCTATCTGCCACGCGAAGATGTGCGCGATGCTTTCATCTGCGAAATTGCGAAGACTGTTGAGGAGCTGCCCAAGGGGGCCACTATCGGCACTGCCTCTTTGCGCCGTGGCGCGCAATTGAAGCGGCTGAGGCCTGATCTGCAAATCAGCCTGCTGCGCGGCAATGTTGAGACGCGCCTGCGCCGCATCAAAGATGGTGATTTTGATGCGACCATTCTGGCGCTGGCCGGTTTGACGCGGCTGGGTCTTGCCCATTGGGCGACGTCCATTCTCAATATCGCTGATTTTCTCCCCGCTGTTGGGCAAGGCGCAATTGGCATTACGGCCAATGACGACGACACGCGCACACTTGAAGCCCTGAACGCCATTCTTCATGCCGACACGGGCCATGCTCTCACTGCCGAGCGCGCTTTTCTCCACGCGCTTGATGGGTCATGCCGTATGCCGATTGGTGGCTTTGCGCAGGTCGAGGGCACGCAGATCCGGTTCAAAGGCGCAGTCTATAGTGTCGATGGCCGCGAGGCATTGGAGATCGAAGATCGCGCGCCTGTGAGCGATGCGCGCCGGATTGGTGCCGCCGCAGGCCAGGATCTCAAGGCTCGGATGGGGGCGAATTTTTACTGCCCTGCCTAAACCACACCCATGTGATGCGCCATGATGACGAGTTTCATCTTGGAGCTGACGCCAAATTTTCCGCGTAGTGCTTTGACATAGTCATTGACGGTATGTTCGGAGATCAGGAGCTGGCGCGCCATCTGTTTGCTGCTCAACCCATGCGCGATGAAACGCAGGATTTGTAATTCGCGCTTGGTCAACTGGTTCAGGATCGAATTTTCGGTTTCTGATTTTGCCAGGGCGCGGCTTTGATCGAGGACGAATTTCAGCTCCTCGTCGGACAGGACGCGTTCCTTGTGGCTGGCCTGAAAATTCGCAACGCCTGCATTTTCTTGGGTGACTTCGCGAAAGGTGCCGATGATGCGCTCCTGCGCATCCTCTCCCTCGGTGATGCGATATTTCGAAAACATCACCTTCTTGTGCGTGCCGTCAGCCCGCAGCACCATGGAGGAATAGGTCTGCACGCCGCCTGTTTCAAACAGCACATTATCCGCTTGCGTATAGGTCTGGGCGAGGGCGACGGAGGAGATGTCAAAAGCCGTATGCCCGATGATCTGCGACACCGGCCGACCAATGAATTTCACGAAATGATCCGAGCAATGGGTATAGACCCCACTGCGGTTCTTGACGAAAACCGGCAGGCCGAGCTGGTCAAGCATGGCCAGCGGAACGGCCTCGATGGTAGCACCCATGGTCATTGGGTCCCTCTCCCCAGCGTCCAGAGCTTAGGCCCATATGACGCTCTTTAGAAATGAATGAAGCACCAAATGTGCAAACTGTAACTTGAGGATACACATAATTTTCCCAAAGGTAAGCATCTGACCCCCCAAAATTTGGGGGGTCGCCCAAATTGATGAAGATGTGACCAGCTGTGGATATCCCCGCTAACCCCGGAATTCCGGTCTTTTCAGCCGCCCCCGTGACAGGTCATGTGGCACCTGTCGCGCTCAGAGTGTGCGCGGGCGAAAGAGCCGACACGCCATGGCTTATGTTTCTCTTGCCGTTTCAATCCTGACTGGCTTTCTGGGCTGGCTCCTGATCGGCGCTTGCCTTCTGTCCCTGTTCTGGCTGAGCAGCGCCCGACCACCTGTTGCGGCTTTGCGAAGCCTGTTGCTCGGACAGCAAAAGCCAGCGAGGCGAATGATGCCGCTGCGCGACTTCATGGATGTGGCACAGTTACGAGGTTTCGTTTTTAGAGGGCGGCCCGATGAGTATCGCGCTTTCATCGTGCAGCTGCATCTTGCAGCGCTGGCTGGCGAGATCCGCTTTTGGGGTCGAGAGTGCAACGCAGGCCTGCCGACCTTCGAGGAGCCGGCAAATTTGGTTCAGATCAAGGTGACGCAATGGGCCGATCATCAGCTGGATTGTGTGATGGCGCTCTATGGCTCCAGCAACGGCCAAACCTGTGTTGAATATCAATCAGATGAGTTCGGCATTGCGCGATCGGCCTATTACGACATTCATCTCGACCAGGTGCAAGCCTTGCATTGGTTGCGCAAAAAACTTGCATCACAGACCGCATCATCACACCCGCAACGTCATCAGGCAGCAACGATCCAACAGGCTGCATAAGGCGACAAGGCCAGCGTGTCTGTACTGTAATGTCTAGCCGTGTATCAAGCGCAGCTGCTCAGCAAATCTCAGTCTGGCCCTTTTTGGGCGATCCCGGCCCAATCCGGGGCCGCGATTTATGGGCGTGTCTCTGCAAAATT
>CAZLBA010000075.1:0-14763 GCA_964557555.1 uncultured Beijerinckia sp. | reverse complement strand
CGCTTCATCAAGGAGCGGGCGCGCGCGGGCAAATGACGATCAAGGTCACGACACTTCCCTCGGGCCTGCGCATCGTCACCCATGCGATGCGCGAAATTGAAACCGTGTCGCTTGGCATCTGGATTGGCGCTGGTGCGCGCAATGAAACGCAAAACGAGCATGGCATTTCGCATCTGCTCGAACATATGGCCTTTAAAGGCACGAAACGCCGCAGCGCGCTTGCCATTGCTGAAGAGATGGAATCAGCAGGCGGCGATGTGAATGCAGCGACCAGCGTTGAATATACATCCTATCAAGCGCGCTTGCTGGCACAGGATAGCGGGCTTGCACTCGATATTCTGTCCGACATTCTGACACAGAGCACGTTCGAGCCCGGCGAGCTTGAGAAAGAAAAGAGCATCATTATTCAGGAGATCGGTGAAGCGCTCGATACGCCTGATGATCTGATCTTCGATTTGTTCAATGATGCTGCCTATCCAGATCAGCCCATCGGTCGCCCCATTCTCGGCACGCCACAAAGTGTCGCAAGCTTTGATGCCCATGCGTTGCGCCACTATCTTGCGCGCAATTACGCAAAGCCTTCCGCCGTCATTGCAGCAGCGGGCGCACTCGAACATGAGCGCATCGTCGATGAAAGCGCGCAGCGTTTTGACAGTCTGCCCGACCAATTCGACGCGCCACCGCCCGCGACCTATCGCGGCGGCGATGTGACAATGAAGCGCAAGCTGGAGCAGACGCATGTGGTGGTGGGCTTCGAGAGCGCTTCCTATAACGACCCCGTCACTTATGCTGCCCATGTGTTTTCCAATGTGGTGGGCGGCGGCATGTCATCGCGTCTCTTTCAGGAGGTGCGCGAAAAGCGGGGACTTGCCTACACGATCTATTCCTTCCAATGGGGCTATGCCGATTCAGGTCTGTTTGGATTTTATGCGGCAGCTTCCCACAAGGACGTGCCGGATCTTGTCCATGTCGCGCTCGATTGTATCGCAGCTGCCGCACATGGCCTGACTTTTGCCGAGATGCAGCGTGCCAAGGCACAGGCCAAAGTCTCGCTTCTGACGGCACTTGAATCACCTGCTGCACGCGCCGATCAGATTGCGCGGCAATTGCTTGCGTTCAATCGTCTCGTCTCGCGGGAGGAGATGATTGAGCGTATTGATGCGTTGACGCTTGAGGACGTGCGCGAAGCAGGACGCGCGGCCTTGCGCACGCCGCCAACCGTGGCCGTTGTCGGTGATATCAAACGCGCATCCGACTCACAGACTGTGGCGCAACGCCTTCGGGGCGTGTAAAAAAGGGCATGGCTCTTTTTCGACTGGGTTCACAACCCGAAAATGCGAATTTCATTCGCGGCGAAGGCATCTATCTTCGCCCCGGCGAAATGCGCGACTTTGACCAATGGTCATGGCTGCGCGACATCAGCCGCGATTTCCTGACACCCTGGGAGCCGACCTGGCCCGCTGACGATCTGACCCGGACGGCCTTTCGTCGCCGGCTGCGCCGCCACCAGGACGAGATCGACCGTGACGAGGCCTATCCTTTTTTTATTTTCCGCCAGCAGGATGATGCCTTGCTGGGCGGACTGACTTTGGGCCAGATCCGCCGCGGCGTCGCCCAATCTGGGACGCTCGGCTATTGGATGGGCAAACCCCATGCCGGCAAAGGCTATATGGCCAAAGCCGTCCGGGCTGCCGCGGGCTTTGCTTTTGCCACGCTCAGGCTGCATCGGCTGGAAGCGGCCTGTGTGCCCGGCAACGAGCCCTCCATCCGGCTTCTGGAGGGGGTCGGCTTCACCCGTGAGGGCTATGCTAGGGCCTTTTTACGGATCAATGGCGAATGGCAGGACCATATTCTCTTCGCCCTGCTGGAAACCGACCCCATCAAGGGCGGTGGGCGGCTCGACAGGAGTGCTTGAACCTCCCCCCGTCAGGCTATACCAATCACACTTCTGACAAGGTCAGGGTTCAGGCCAAGGTCGTTTCAACGCGGGGGCTCCCGCTCAGGTTCAGGGTCCGTGCGCCGTTTCCTTTGCCTCCTCCTCGCAGTCTTGACGCTCGCCAGCGCCACCCCCCTCTGGGCGGTGGACTCGATCCGCGTGCCGCTCGACGCGCAGGCGATCGACCTCACCAATGCCGTCGAGCGCAACTACTCGCAGGGCGACCGCCTGCAAGTCTCGACCGCGCCCGGATCTGACGGCATCGTGCGTCGCATTGAGGTGAGCGCGCGTGAAGCAGGCACCCAGCCAAACTGGATCGTCTTCGCGCTCACCAATGACACCGAAGAACAGATCGAGCGGCTCATCGTGGCTCCGCATTTCCGCCTCGTGGGCTCTGGCGTGCTGTCGCCCGATCTTGGGGCCTCCCGCGTCTCGGCGATCACCGCTAGTCAGGGCTTCCCGCCGGAGCGCGAAGACAGCCCCGACGCCGACGTGTTCCGCCTGACGCTCGACCCCGGCACCACCGTCACCTATGTCGCGGAGCTGCGCACGCCCAATCTGCCGCAGCTCTATCTGTGGGAGCCCGATGCCTACAAGGAGAAGGTGACGAGCCTCACCCTCTACAAGGGCATCGTGATTGGCATTGCAGGTCTGCTCGCGCTGTTCCTCACCATTGTCTTTGTGGTGAAGGGTGCCGTCATCTTCCCCGCAGCTGCGGCGCTTGCCTGGGCGGTGCTTGTTTATGTCTGCATCGACTTCGGCTTCTGGCAGAAGATCATGGGTAGCGCAGGCGGCAGTGATCAGGTGTGGCGCGCAAGTGCTGAAACCTTCCTCGCTGCTACGCTTTCGGTCTTTCTCTTCGCCTATCTCAATCTCAACCGCTGGCATGTGCGCGCGTCTCACGTCGTGGTGGGCTGGCTGTCACTGCTTGCCATTCTCGCAGGCATTGCGATCTATGACCCGTCGCTCGCCGCTGGCGTGGCGCGTATTTCGCTCGCCACTGTTGCTGTCGTTGGCTTCATTCTGGTGCTCTATCTCGCCCTCCACGGCATTGACCGTGCGGTGATGCTGATCCCGACCTGGTTCTTGCTGATGTCATGGGTCTGCGCGGCAGCTTTCACTGTGACGGGCTATCTCACCAATGACCTTGTCTCGCCTGCCCTCGTCGGCGGCCTCGTTCTGATCGTCATGCTGATCGGTTTCACCGTCATGCAAAATGCTTTTGCAACAGGCGGTCTGGCGCAAGGTGCCGTGAGCGATGTCGAACGCAAGGCGCTCGCTCTGACAGGCTCCGGCGATATTGTTTTTGATTGGGATGTGCCGGCGGATCATATCCATGTCAGTCATGAAGCGGAGACAATGCTGGGCCTGCGCCATGGCAGCCTTGATGGTCCGGCCTCTGCCTGGTTTGACGTGCTGCATCCCTTCGACCGCGACCGCTACAGTGCTTGCCTTGATACGGTGCTCGAACAGCGCCGCGGCCGCATCAATCTCGACTTCCGCCTGCGTGGTGGCGATGGCCATTATATGTGGTTCCTGCTGAAGGCGCGGCCTGTGGTCGGTGCTGATGGGGAAGTGGTGCGCGTTGTTGGCACGCTCGCTGACATTACCGAAGTGAAGAATGCCGAAGAGCGGATGCTGCATGATGCTGTGCATGACAATCTGACTGGCCTGCCGCATCGCGAACTTTTCTTCGACCGTCTCGACACAGCCATGCGCCATGCCCGCGCCACGGGCGGTGTGAAGCCAACCGTGCTGGCGATTGATCTCGACCGCTTCCGACAGGTCAACGAGGCCGCAGGCGTTGCAGCAGGTGACTCCGTCCTGCTGACGGCTGCACGTCGCCTGGGACGTCTCATCCAGCCGCAAGATACGCTGGCGCGGATTGCCAGCGACCAATTCGGCCTCATCGTCATGTCAGAGCGCGATAGCAAGGCCATCATCACGCTCGCAGATACGATCCGCAAAACACTGGCTACGCCCGTCACCTTCAATGATCGCGAAGTGGCGCTGACAGTATCGGTGGGGGTTTGCATTGCTGATCCAGCCAGCAATCCCAAGCCAGAAGACATGCTCAAAGATGCCGAGATTGCACTTGCCGGCGCCAAGCGTCTGGGCGGCAACCGGATCGAGGTTTTCCGTCCCAGTATGCGTGCACAACGTTCCGACCGCCTGTCGCTTGAGGCTGATTTGCGTCGCGCACTTGAGCGCAATGAGATGGCAATCAGCTTCCAGCCTGTTGTGCGCCTTGATGATCGCACCATCGCAGGCTTTGAGACCATTCTGCGCTGGAACCATCCGCGCCTTGGGCGTCTTGCGCTTGGCGACTTCCTGACCGTTGCAGAAGAAAGTGGCCTGATCCTTGATCTCGGCCTCTTCATGATGGAGCGCACTGCGCGCGAACTTGCTGCGTGGCAAAGCGTACTTGATGTTGAGCCGCCGATTTTTGCAACCGTGCCTCTGGTTTCAGGTCATCTCCTGCGTCACGACCTGCTGGCGGATGTGAAAGGCGTGCTGACGCGCTCAGGCGTGTCGCGTGGCTCACTCAAGCTTGAAATCGCTGAAAAGCTTCTGCTCGACAACCCAGAACATTCAGCCCAGATGTTGGCGCGCCTGCGCGAATTGGGCGCCGGCCTCGTGCTGGATGAATTTGGCAAGGGCTACTCATCCTTCGCCTATATGCAACGTTTCAGCTTTGACACGATCAAGGTTGATCGCAGCTTCGTGCATCCCAATCCCTCAGGCGCGCGACCGCCGATGCTGCGGTCCATCGTCAATATGGCACATGATCTGGGGCTCGACATCATTGCCGAAGGCGCCGAGAGCGAGAGCGATGTGATCGAGCTGTCACAATTTGGCTGCCAATATGCTCAGGGCCATATCTTTGGCCAGAGCATGTCGCCGCTTGATGCGCGCAAGCTGATGGGCGTGACGAGTGATGTCGTGGCTGCCTGATCAGGCGTGACCCGCATCACTCACAAGCATGGCCGGATCAATGCCGATCTTGCGCAAGGCGCGGGCATATTTGCTTTCAAGATTGGCGCCGAACAGCAAATCAGCATCGGCCTCGCAGCTTAACCAGCCATTTTGCTGGATCTCTTCCTCAAGCTGGCCGGGAGACCAGCCCGCATAGCCCAACGCAAGCACAGCCTGATGCGGGCCGTCACCACGTGCGATGGCACGCAAGATGTCGAGGGTTGCCGTCAGGGACACATCCTCGTCAATCGGCATGGTCGTATCATCGGCGTGATAGTCGGAGGAATGCAGCACAAAGCCACGCTGCGTTTCAACCGGCCCACCCTTGAGCACCTGCATACCACCGGCGCGTTCGGGCAGGCGGATCGCCTCCTGCTCATTGATGACGTCAAGCTGGACGAGGAGGTCTGGAAATTTGATCCGGCGGGCGCGCTGATTGACGACAATGCCCATGGCGCCATCTTTGGAATGCGCACATAGATAGATGACAGAGCGGTTGAAGCGGGCATCTGTCATACCGGGCATGGCGACAAGCATCTGGCCTTCGAGATAGCCGCGACGCTTGCGACCGGACCTGATCTTGTCGAGTGTCATGATGGCCATGGTAAGCCTTCGTGGCGGGGATGCAAGGACGAAGCCCTGCTTGCTGGTGCACCAACAGGTGACGAGGTAGAACTGTTCCATGATGGTTTTTCGAGCTTTGCCGTCGCGCCGGGCGCTCCTCCTCGCTTTTGCTGCGCTTCCCGCACTAGGGGGGCGTGCTTTCGCACAGACGTCCGGCTGGTCGCAGAGCCCCCAGTCACGGGCGCGGCTCATCTCTGCCGGCGGCTTGCGGGAGGGGCGCTATCTGGCAGGTGTCGAAATTCAGTTGCAGCCGCGCTTCATGACCTACTGGCGGATGCCCGGCGATGGCGGTCTGGCCCCGACCTTTCGCTTTGAGGGCTCGCGCAACCTCAAGCGGGCAGATGTGCTCTACCCTGCCCCCAATCGCTACCAGATCAAAAAAGAAGAGGCCTTCGGCTATCGCAATGAAGTGGTTTTTCCTGTCTGGATCGAACCGGTTGCGCCCTCGCTGCCGGTCACGCTCTCCCTCGCCCTTGATTACGCTACTTGCGAGGAGATCTGCATTCCAGCCTCGGCGCAGATGACGAGCGAATTGCGCCCTACAGCGACCTCGACAGCCGCGACTGCGGTTTTGGACAAGTGGCTCTCCATGGTGCCGCAGGCTTTCACCGGCAAGATCACGCTCACTCGCCGCGCGGCAAAAGAATGGCTGATCGCGCCTGATATGGATCAGGTGCTGGATGTCTTCGCGGAGGGGCCGGAGGGGTGGTATTTTGAAACACGCCCCATTGAGGGCGGATTTCTGCTGCGTGCAGTGGAGCAGCCCGCCAATGCCGAGGGTGCCGTGGCACTACGGCTCACCCTTGTGAGCGCAAAAGCCGCCTATGAAACGCAAGCAAGCCTCGACCTGCGCGCATAGACGCCCTAGATTGACCCCAGAAGGCGCCAATGCCGGATGGAGGGAAGTCAATGATCAAGGTTGGTGATCGTCTGCCGAACGTCACATTCAATGTCATGACCAGCGATGGTCCCAAGCCCCGCACCACAGACGAAGTGTTCAAGGGCAAGAAGGTTGTTCTCTTTGGCCTGCCAGGCGCTTTCACGCCGACCTGCCACAAGAACCACCTGCCCGGCTATCGCGACAAGTCGGCCGAATTGAAGGCCAAGGGCATCGACACGATCGCTGTCACCGCCGTCAATGATGCTTTCGTGATGGGCGCCTGGCGCGATGCCACTGAGTGCGGCGACAAGGTTGAGTTCCTTGCAGACGGCAGTGCGAATTTCGCCAAGGCCACGGGCCTGACGCTTGATCTGACCGAGCGCGGTCTTGGTATGCGCATGAAGCGCTTCTCGATGCTGGTTGATGATGGCGTCGTGCGCAAACTCAACATCGAAGAAGGTCCGGGCGCAGAAGCCTCCGGCGCTGATGCGATGCTGGCGCAGATCTGATTTCGCTTCTAGCGCGATGATGAACGGCTGGCACAAGGCCAGCCGTTTTTATTTCTGCTTGAAGGGCGCCATGCCCTGCCGCGCCAATTCATCTGCGCGCTCATTGAGGTCATGGCCGGCATGACCCTTCACCCAATGCCATGAGACATTGTGCTTGGCTGCGGCTTCATCCAGCCGCTGCCAGAGTTCGACATTCTTCACGGGTTTCTTGGCCGCTGTCTTCCAGCCATTGCGCTTCCAGCCATGAATCCAGCCGGTGACACCATCACGCAGATATTGCGAGTCGGTATGCACCTCGACCTCGCAGCTGCGTTTCAAACTTTCCAGCGCAACAATCGCAGCCATCAGCTCCATGCGATTATTGGTGGTGAGTTCTTCGCCGCCACAGAGTTCTTTCACATGGCCATCCCATTCAAGGATGACGCCCCAACCGCCGGGGCCGGGATTGCCAGAACAAGCCCCGTCAGTATGCGCAATGACTTTGGCGCTCATCGCAGGAGCCCATAATCACGCGCACTTGCCGCGCGCTGATGGAAGCGCAGCTTCTTCACATATTCCATCGGATCTTTCGGCCGCACCAAAGCGCCTTCAGGACGATTGAGCCAATCGACACTGCGTGTCAGCAGAAAGCGCAAGGCCGAGCCTCGCGCGAGCATGGGGAGTGCTTCAACCTCTGCATCGGTCAGCTTGCGCACACGCTCATAACCGTTGATCAGCGCCATGCCCTTGGTGATGTTGAAGGATGCATCATGCTCAAAACACCATGCATTGAGGCAGATCGCAAGGTCATAGGCAAAGGCATCCGTGCAGGCGAAGTAAAAATCAATCAGCCCCGACAAGTGACCAGACAGGAAGAAGACATTATCGGGGAAGAGATCGGCATGGATGATGCCGCTTGGCAAATTCTTGGGCCAATCAGCCTGCAGTTGCGCAAGCTCCTGTGCCACCATGACCGCAAGGCCGAGCAGGATTTCATCTGCGCGTGTTTCAATGGAGCGGAACAGGCCGCCCCAGCCTTGCAGCGCGAGTGAATTGGCGCGAGTCATGTTGAAGTCGCAGCCCGCCAGATGCAGCTGACCCAAAGCCTCTCCCACCATTCCGCATTGGCGCGCATCAGGACGGCGCACCGACATGCCCTCAAGGAAGGTGACGATGACTGCGGGGCGGCCCGCCAGTCGCCCCAGCGCCTCGCCTTGTCGATTCTTCACCGGCTGCGGGCAAGTCAGACCGCGCTTGGCAAGATGTTCCATGAGGCCAAGGAAGAAGGGCAGATCATTTTCATCCACGCGCTTCTCATACAGCGTGAGGATGAAATAGCCCTTGGCGCAATGGAGCAGATAGTTTGAGTTTTCGACCCCTTCGGCAATGCCCTTGCAGGAGAGCACTTCGCCAATGTCATAGGCCGCGATGAAGGCCGCGAGATCCTCGTCGCTGACTTCGGTATAGACGGCCATCGGGGGAATCCATTGCTTGGCCGCGCTTGGCGGCACTCTCAGACTCGTGTTAGCGAGCAAGACCTGATCCGTCAAACCGCTAGGGATCCTTCTCCCCGATGCTTTCGGTTGTTCTGCCCAGCTGGCTATGGGCGCTCTTCACTGTCATTGCCGCAGGCGCGCAGACCGCTCGCAATGCGATGCAGAGCGATCTCGTCGCCCGTGTCGGGACGCAGGGCGCGACCTATGTGCGCTTTCTCTTCGGCCTGCCCTTTGCATTGCTCTTTCTGGGCCTCGTCTGTCTGGTGCTGCCCGAATCCCTGCCTGTGCCGAGCCTTGCCACCTGGGGCTGGGCGGCCATGGGAGCGCTCGCGCAGACACTCGCCACCGCCTTGATGCTGATGGCGATGCGTGACCGCTCTTTTGTCGTCGCGATTGCCTTCACCAAGACGGAGCCGGTGATCGTTGCAATTCTGTCGAGCCTTCTTTTGCAGGAGGTTCCAACACCACTGACCATGCTTGCCATTGCTGTTGCGACAGGCGGTGTGTTGCTGATGACGCTGCCCAAACCGTCGGGCGAAGTGGTGGGGCGGCGGGCGGCCCTGATCGGGCTTTTATCTGGAGCCTGTTTCGGTGCTTCGGCCACGAGCTATCGGGGTGCGGTGATCGAGCTTGGGGCCGGCTCCTCTTTCATCATGACGGCCTCGGTCACCATGGTGCTTGGTCTTGTGATCCAAAGCGCTGCCATTCTTGGCTGGTTGATGTTGCGAGACAGAGCCCTGCTGGCAGCCTTGCTGAAAAACTGGCGACCTTCGCTCTTCGCTGGATTCATGGGCGCGGTTGCCACGCAATTCTGGTTTCTGGCTTTTGCGATTACTAGTCCCGCGCGTGTGCGCACATTGGCCCTTGTTGAAGTGCCCTTCGCCCATATCGTCTCACGGCGCATCTTCAAAGAGCGCATGAGTGCAGCTGAAATCAGCGGCATGGCGCTGATTATCGTTGGCGTGATCCTGCTGCTGAATGGCTGATCAAACAGCTTCGCGCAATTCGCGCGGCAACGGAAAGAACATATCTTCCTGCGCGGTTGTGACCGTCTCAACCGTGATGCTGCGGCGCTTGGCGAAAGCATCCATGATCTCTTCGACCAGCACTTCAGGTGCAGAAGCACCTGCCGTAATGCCCAGCGTTCGAATGCCTTCAAACTCGGCCCAGTCGATTTCATCCGCACGCAAGATGAGACGTGCGACTTTGCAGCCAGCACGCTCTGCGACTTCGCGCAAGCGCTGCGAGTTGGAAGAGTTCGGAGAACCCACCACGATCAATGCCTCCACCTTGGACGCGATTGCACTCACCGCCTCCTGACGATTGGTAGTTGCATAACAAATGTCGTTCTTGTGGGGGCCCACAATATTGGGGAAGCGCTTTTGCAACGCTTCAACGACATCACGCGTATCCTCCACTGACAGGGTGGTCTGCGTCGCCCAAGCGAGATTATCAGGATCGCTCACGCGCAGATGTTCAACATCTTCGACATCTTCCACAAGGATCACCGCACCCGGCGGCAATTGTCCAAGCGTGCCTTCGACTTCCGGGTGCCCCTGATGGCCGATGAGAATGACAAGGCGTCCGCGCTTGTGATGGATCGCGGCCTCGCGATGCACTTTGGTGACGAGCGGACAGGTTGCGTCAATGGCAATCAGATTTCGCTTCGCCGCCGCTTCGGGGACCGATTTCGGCACACCGTGAGCGGAGAAGATGACGGGCGCCTGACCATCTGGCACCTCATCCAGTTCTTCGACAAAGATGGCACCCTTTGACTTGAGGCTTTCAACCACAAACTTGTTGTGCACGATCTCATGGCGCACATAGACCGGCGCGCCGTAGATTTGCAGGGCCTTTTCCACCACGTCGATCGCGCGCACGACACCAGCGCAGAAGCCGCGCGGTGCTGCCAGAAGAATGTGAAGCGGTGGCTGTGACATAGGTATCCCTTTCGTCCCTAGATGTGCGGGATTGGCGGGCAAAGCGCAAGGTGGGCTGCGGCCAAGTCTGTGGCTGAAGATGAGTGCTTGCCGACCCTGCTGCAGGCGTCTATGTCCCCCTGACCGGCTATTCTGCCCTTTCGGAAACGCATCCCTATGTCCCAACGCGCGCCTGCCGTCTTCACGCAAGGTTCGCTCGCGCGCCATGTGCTGATCATGACCGCCACAGGCTCCGTCGGGCTGGTTGCGATCTTTGCCGTGGATCTGCTCTCGCTTCTCTATATTTCCTGGTCGGGTGAGGCAGCCCAGACGGCCGCGATTGGCATGGCCTCTCAGGTGCTGTTTTTCGGTATCTCGATCAATATTGGCCTGACCATCGCCGTTTCTGCGCTGGTGGCCCGCGCGGTAGGGGCTAATGACCGGGCAAGAGCGCGCAGGCTGAGCACATCCGGCTCAATCCACGCCTTTGTCCTCTCAACTCTTATCAGCATCGTCTTTTTCTTTTTCCAGCGTGATTTTCTGGCCGTGCTTGGCGCGCAGGATGCGGTGATGGAAGGCGCGGTGCTCTATCTCAACTGGACTCTGCCCACCAATGGGCTGATGGCCGTCGGCATGGTGCTATCTGGCATATTGCGCGCGGTGGGTGATGCGCGCCGCTCGATGTATGTGACGCTCTTTGGCGCTATTGCGACCGCTGTGCTCGATCCCTTGCTGATCCTGTGGCTGGAACTTGGCATCACGGGTGCTGGCATTGCAGCCGTCATCTCCCGCGTGATGTGGATTGCTGTTGGTGTGTGGGGCTGCGTGCGCGTGCATGACATGATGGGCAGGCCAGATCGGCAAAGTCTCATCAGCGATCTCGGCCCCGTCATGCGGATCGCCTTGCCAGCCATTCTCACCAATCTTGCGGCACCGGTTGCAACCTCCTTCTCCGTGCGTGCGCTCGCAGATTTTGGGGAAGCCGCCATGGCCGCAGGCGCCATCATTGATCGCGTTGTGACTGCAGCTTTCGTGGCTGTATATGCACTTTCTGGGGCTGTCGGCCCGATCGTCGGCCAAAACTACGGCGCCAAACTATACCAGCGCGTGCGCGGCACGCTGACAGCCAGCTTCAGCTTCGCCATCGTCTATTCGCTGATCGTCTGGTATGCACTTTACATCGGCAGCCCGGCGATTGTGTATCTCTTCAACGCATCCGGCGAAGTCGCGCGGCTGATTATTTTCTTCTGCACATGGGGCGCGGCTGCCTGGGTTTTTCTGGGCTGTCTGTTCGCCGCCAATGCCGCCTTCAACAATCTCGATTATGCGTTTCTTTCAACGGTCTTTAATTGGGGCCGCGCGACCTTTGGCACCATCCCCTTTGTCTATCTGGGCGCCCGTTACATCGGGCCTGAAGGCGTGTTTCTGGGGCTCGTGGTGGGTTCTGGCTTGTTCAGCGTTGCGGCGATTGTGACCGCCTATCGGATCGCCAACAAGGTTGCCGCAAAGGCGGTATCACCAGATGGTCAGGATCTTTTGGTAAAGCGCGGACCCGGCACTTGATACACCCGCATAAATGACCAGCCCAAGGAAACAGCCCAGAAGGACATATTCAATGGCCGTTGCGCCGTCCTGATCGAGCCAAAATCGCAACAGGCTTTCGCGCATGACTGCCCCCGAGAAAAACCTCTTCCAGTCGATGGGGTTGGCCCCTGCGGCGGGAATGAATGACTAAACTATGGCTTCCTTTATAGTCCAGTTTGGGCTTGGCGATAAGCCCCCGCCACCCAAATAGGCGCAATCCTCAGGAATGGCCGAGTTGCCTCCGCTCTCCCACGCGCCTATGTAAGAGCCCTTGGCCTTTGAGCCTGACCGGTACTGGATGAAAGAAACTTCATGGCGCGTGACGTCACCGACCTGACCCCTATCGAGTCGCGCGACGAGTTGGTGGGCTGGCTTGCAGCGGGGGAAAAGCCGGAGGCTGCCTTCCGGCTCGGTACCGAGCATGAGAAGTTTCCCTTTTACACAAACGACCTCTCACCCGTGCCTTATGACGGCAGCCATGGCCGCGGCGGCATTCTTGCGCTTCTGCAAGGGATGCAGCAGCAGACGGGCTGGGAGCCCATCGAAGATGCTGGCGCGCTGATCGGCCTGTTTGACCCTGATGGCGGCGGCGCGATCTCGCTGGAACCCGGCGGCCAGTTCGAATTGTCGGGCGCTCCGCTCGACACGATCCATGAGACAGCGCGCGAGCTTGATCTGCATCTTGCTCAGGTGAAGCAGGTCGCAGCTCAATATGGCATCGGTTTTCTGGGCCTTGGCATGAGCCCGAAATGGACATTGGCGCAAACGCCTGTGATGCCCAAAAGCCGCTACAAGATCATGACCGCCTATATGCCCAAAGTCGGCACGCGCGGGCTTGATATGATGTATCGCACTTGCACCGTACAAGTGAATCTCGATTTCGCCTCGGAAGCCGACATGGTGCGCAAGCTGCGTGTCTGTCTCGCCTTGCAACCCGTTGCGACTGCGCTTTTTGCCAATTCGCCGTTCACGCAAGGCAAGCCCAATGGGCGTCTGTCAGAGCGGTCGGAAATCTGGCGCGACACAGACAAAGCACGCTCCGGCATGTTGCCTTTCGTTTTTGAAGACGGCATGGGCTATGAGCGCTATGTGGATTATGCGCTGCAAGTCCCCATGTATTTCGTCAAGCGCTCTGACACTTATCACGATGTCGCTGGTGCAGATTTCCGCGCCTTGCTCGAAGGGCGCCTGCCGCAATTGCCAGGCGAACGCGCAACGATGTCTGATTGGGCCAATCACCTCTCGACGATCTTTCCCGAAGTGCGCCTGAAGCGTTTTCTGGAAATGCGCGGAGGTGATGTCGGCTCACGCGATCACATTCTGGCCTTCTCTGCCTTTTTCACTGGTCTCGTCTATGATCGCACATCGCTTGATGCGGCCTATGATCTGATCAAGGGCTGGAGTGCTGAGGAGCGCCAGCAATTGCGCGACGATGTGCCTCTCCATGCGCTCAAGAGCCAGATCAGGGGTCATAGCTTGCGCGATGTGGCGCGTGAGGCGCTCGCCATTTCTCTGCAGGGACTAGCGCGCCGCGCACGCCGCAATGGCAGCGGCGAAGATGAAACAATTTATCTCGCTCTGCTCGAAGAGCGCCTCGCAAAAGGCCGCACCGCCGCTGAAGACTGGCTCGCGCAATTCCATACTGCGTGGAATGGCAGCGTTGATCCCGTCTTTCACGAGGCCCAGCTCTAGAACAACGCCTCTCCTGCCATGATGGCCAATAGCAGGAAGAGCAAGAAGATCACCAAAGCCACGACGAAAAGAATGCGCGCGATACGCCCGGCTGTTGCCGACAGGCCAGTAAAGCCCAAGGCGCCTGCGATGATTGAAATCACGAAGAAGATCAGCGCCCATCTGAGCATATCAGCCTCGCCTCTTGCGAGATCAACAAGAGGCTGAGCCAGATTGTTCCCTCAGCCCAAGAGACCTTGCAGCGCAAAACCCGCAAAGAGCAACAAGCCTGCATCACGATTGGAGCGGAAGAGACGCAAGGACCGCTCAGGCGAAGTCGGGTCGATCATCACCACTTGCCATGCAAGATGGACGGAAAAAGCGGCAATGCCGGCCCATGCCCAGAGGCCCCCACCAACAAGCATGACGGCTGCCGCTGCCAGAAGAACGGAAGCCGCATAAAAGACACTGACGCCGCGGCGCACATGTGTTGCAAACAAGCGCGCAGTCGAACGCACGCCCACAATGGCATCATCCCGCGCATCTTGCAGCGCATAGATCGTGTCATAGGCAATCGTCCATGCAATCGCGCTCGCATAGATCAGAACGGCTGGCCAGGCGAGCGAACCCATGGCAGCAGCCCAACCCATCAAGCCACCATAAGCAAAGGCAAGACCCAACACCGCTTGCGGCCAGAAGGTGATACGTTTCATGAAGGGGTAAGCTGCGACGATCAGCAAAGAGCAAAGGCCCAGAACAACAGAGAACCAATTGAGAGAGAACAGGACGCAGGCGCCAATCAGCGATTGCGCAACCATGAAGATCTTGGCTGCGCGCACACTGACACGGCCAGAGGGGAGCGGGCGATTGCGCGTGCGCTCGACACCTGCATCAATCTCGCGATCAACGATGTCATTATAGGTCGAGCCTGCCCCACGCATCGACACAGCACCAATCAGGAACAGCAGAAGATGCAGCCAGTTCGGCCCTGTTTGCATCGCCATGCCTGCGAGTGCCGCAGACCACCAGCACGGCAACAACAGCAATTGCCAGCCAATCGGCCGATCCAGCCGCGCGAGCTGGATGAAGGGCCACCAAGAGGCGGGCGCGCGTGCCAGCAGGCCGCTCTTGATGGAATCCGGCAGAAGCGGTGCTTGCGAATTCAAGCTCACAGCGGCCCGGCAGGAAG
>CAZLBA010000074.1:0-15243 GCA_964557555.1 uncultured Beijerinckia sp. | reverse complement strand
GGGATCTAATTCTGCCAGCGCTACCAGCCGCTATAGCGCGCGATTTGACTCCAGCACGCAAAAGTGGGCCGTCACCTCAAGCACGGGCACGACCGTCAGAGGTGACAACAATATCACCATTGATGGTTTGACGTTCACTTTCAGCGGGTCACCAACGGGTGGTGACAGCTTTAGCGCCTTTGTGCCTCAAACGACACTCGCCAGCCAACTTTCGGCGCTCAACAATATGCGTGCCGATGGACAAACCGGCGGGCTTACCATTTCTTTTGCCCTGGATGGCGATACCAAGGCTCCCGTCACGCTGCGCATCTTCCCGACGGGAGACACATTGTCATCACTCGCAGACGATGTGAACAAGGCGCTGGCACAAGCTGGTTACTCAAACTCACTCTATGCAACTTCAAAAGGCGATACATTCAGCCTCGTTGGCCTCGGTCAACATACGGTATCAGATGGGCGCTTTTCAGGGTTCAATCGCGAAGGTGTGAGCGTTGATGTTAGTGGCACAACAGAATCACATGATCCCGCCTCTGATATCCGCCTGTTTACGCGAGATGGTCGCCAGATTTCGGGCCCACCTTTCGCAACCGATGCTGAAGCCGCCGCTTTTATCACGGTTGCAAATGGCTTTCTGCCGAGTGCTGTCTATGTGCCGCCAACCCTTACAAATGGGTATCCCGGTGTCGACTTGACGCAAGCCACAGATTTGCTGGCGATGACAAGGACAGGTGCCAATAGTGTCAAAATCGATGTTGCCGCCTATCCAGGTCTTGACGAAATGCGTGCAGACATGTCGTCCGTTTCGGCAGGGGCAGTCTATGCTCTCAATGTTGCAGGCATGCCGGGAATCCGGCTGTCAGGAGATCAACTCACAGGCAAGGACAATGCTGGAGTCGCACAGACACTTGAGGATGCATTGAATGCCAAGGCGGTTCGTAACAGCTGGACAGGTACTGCGCTTACCCTTACCGGCAACGAGCCTAGCAAGATTGATTTCACAATCAAACTGGATCAGACCAACCCGCTCACAGGCGCCGTTGTATCGTCAAAATCTTATAGCGTCACATTCCAGCGCAGCAAGGACGCGGATGGCAATTGGCTGAACTTCGGTACATTTGATCTGAACGGCGCACCTGATCTTGATGCGAGCGTGGTGCTTGATGATGGCACACCGCGCATCGTTATCAATGCGAAGCAAGCCCTTTCAACCAATACACCTGTCATCACCTTATCTGGCTCAAGCCAGCTTTCGCTGCTAGGGCTCGCAAGCGGTTCGCTGCAGAAGCAGGTCACTGCATCGGGCGACCTCACTGCCACTCTTCTTGCTGCTCGAAAGCCGACCTTACGCGTGAGCGGCCAAACAATCGGTGAGCAAAGCCTTAACATTACTGGGCCCAATGGATACCAGAATGGCGTTGAGTGGCGTACGATCGACGGTAAACTTGTCATCATCAGTGCCGACGAGACCCTGACTCTTGACCCTCAAGATGCAATAGCCTTGGGCCTCACGAATGCAACCAGAAACGGCCGGAGCTTAACCGGTTCTAATGACTTGGCAGCCGCCCTCCTGGAGACGGCTCCCGTTACACTCGACGTTATGACCGCAAATGGACGGCGCGCAATCACTATAGATAGTCCTGACTCCATCAGCGACATTGAGGGAGTAAGCTGGTCTCTCAGGAACGGGCGCCTGTCACTTTCTTCAAGTCATGGCTCACTTGCGATCATCGCTGATACTGCCGCATTGCGTGACAGCGCGGCATCACTCGGTCTATTCGGGACAGATCTAAGCCTGAGTAGGACTGGGTCAGCGATATCACTCAATTCCGCCATCACAAGCGTTGCAGACCTTGCGGATACGTCTGCTACGGTTTCGCGTGTCGGCACCCATTTGGCTATCGGAAGACCCTTGCGAGAGGACATCATTGTCGCCCTCGCTTCAGATCGACAGAGCGCTCAACGTCTTGCTTTTGACATGCCACGGGCCCCCCTTCCCTCCATACTCCCGCCCGCATTTCCCGATGTGCGCGTCAGAGTTCTGTCGGCAAACCAACTGGAAATTCTCGATGCGAATGGCGTGAGCCTCGCCAATCGCAGCTGGAGACAGGGCGAGCCGGTCAATTATCTCGGTATGAGCTTTACGATCAGAGGCACGGCGAGCATTGGTGATGAGTTCACGATTGCGAATGATGCGTCGCGCACAGGTGATAACCGGAACGCTTTGCGGCTCTATAAGCTCACCAATGAATCAATCTTTGGAGCAGGCCAAGGCTCATTCCAGGATGTGTATGGCGCAGTCGCAGCCAAAGTTGGTGCGACAGCCAACTCAGCTGACGTCACTGCAAAATCAGCGCAGAAATCAGCATCCGATCTCAAAGCCGCTTATGACTCAAAAACAGGCGTTGATCTGGATCGCGAAGCTGCAGATCTCTTGCGGTTCCAGCAAGCCTATCAAGCATCCGCGCAGGTCGTTTCTGCCGCACGCGAGATGTTCTCGACCCTCATGAGAATCTTCTAAAGGACCGGTCATGCAAGTCTCGACCCGCACCTTCTTCCGTCAGCAGTCCGAGAATGTCCAGCAACTGAAGGCTGAGATACTTGAGAAGCAGGACCAGATTTCGACAGGGAAGCAGCTTTCCGTTCCCTCGCAGGATCCGGTTTCCTTCTCAAACCTCGCCATGTTGAAAGCTCGCGGCGCACGCATTTCTCAATATGAGACCAATATCGCATCAATCCGTCAGAGACTCGCGCTGGAAGACAGTACAATGTCTCAGGTGAACGCTATTCTCACGCGCGTTCGCGAGCTTGCTGTGCAGGGCTCGAATGATACGCTCTCTTCTGCAGATCGCAGAACAATTGGTCTTGAAATCACAACGCTCTCAGACATGCTTGTTGGCCTCGCCAATACCACTGATGTTGACAACAAACCGCTTTTTTCCGGCGCGAAGGTTGACAGGCTACCATTCGAACGCAACGCGGATGGAAAGGTCATCTATTATGGTGACTCAACCAAGATCGAGCAGTCCATCAGTGACTCAAGTGCTATTACCATCAACTCAACGGGTGACGATGTCTTCCTTAAAGTTGAAACCGCCGATGGCACGCGCAAGTCACTTTTCGATATCGTGGATAATGTCGCAACCATTCTCAAGAAGGGTGATTCGCCATCCAGCAAGATTGGTGATGTCGTGGCAACGCTCGATCATGTCACGGGCAGCCAAACCATCACGGGTTCGCGCATGTCCTCCGTCGATTACGAATATGATCATCTGATGGTTGATAAGCTGACCACCAAGAGCCGAATTTCGACGCTTGAGGACACCGACATTGAGGCAGCTGTTACCAAGTTAAAGCAGCAGATGACAAGCCTTGAAGCAGCACAGTCTGCCTTCGTGCGGATCACCGATTTGTCGCTGTTCAACTACCTGAAGTAGGCGGCGGAAAAGGAGTAGTATTGGGCGCGGATGGGTCGTCCGACGGCTCCTGACCAAACGCTGATTTCATGTAGAATGCCTTGATCTCAGGCAAGCGCTCGAAATAATCGGGCCATTCGAGGTCATAGGGTGGACCTAACCAGTCACCCAGATCGCGCAATTGCTGCGTGATTGTCATCACACGCTCTCTTGTGTCCGCGATGCGCTGCAACTCCGTTTCATCAAGCGACTTGCGCAGACCCTGATGAAACTCCGCTTCGAGCAACATCAAGGGATCGACCAGCTCTAGCCTTTGACGGCGAAGCGTTTCGGCTTGTTTTTGCTTCTCGACCAATTGCGGGTCGATCTTCGATAGCTTGTTCTGAATGTCCTGCAAATAACCGCTTTGCTGCACGTATAGGGTCGCAAATACCACCACGATGACGAGCATCATGGTCAGGATCAAGATAATGACAAAGAGATCCATCTGCGGCCACTCCGAAGCTCAGGCTTTATAGCTCGGCTGGCCCTGAATTGCCAATCATTTGGCGCGAAAATTGCTCTGTTCACTCTGAGATTCAGGAGACAAGACCCATGCCGGTCGAGCAGGTGACAGACACTCGCAGCAACGTGATTGCGACCATAAAGCGGGTCGCTCAGACGCAGCAGGCGGATTTTGACTATTTGCTGACACAAGCAAAGGTCGAGAGCGGCCTGAACCCTGCGGCACGTGCTCAAACAAGCTCAGCGAGCGGCCTTTATCAATTCACAGCCGGTACTTGGCTGAGCATGGTTGGACGGCATGGCGAGAAGGTCGGTCTCGATACTCAGGCTCAAGCTCTACGCAGTGGCAACCTCTCCGGACAACAACGTGAGAAGCTTTTGCAACTGCGCAATGAGCCTGAAGTCGCCACAACAATGGCAGCCCATTTGGCGGCAGATAATGCCCGCGCCCTTGCGGCAACGGGGTATCAGAACATCGGACCGACAGAGCTTTATCTCGCACATTTTCTGGGGAGTGGTGGCGCGAAGACCTTTCTCGATGGCTTGAACAAGACCCCTTCTCACGCAGCAGCAACCGCCCTGCCCGCAGCAGCCGCGTCGAACACGCCCGTCTTTTATGAGGGCACACGTGCGCGCAGCTTTCAGGAAATCTATGATCGGTTCGCCCGCAAATTTGCCGGCAGTGCTGATCGGTCGGCTCCAGTGGCTCTTGCTGCATCGGCAGCCGGAACAGATTCAAGCACAAGCTCGCTGAAACTCGCGCCGCAATTCCAGCCTGTTATGCCGGACCAGACCGTCATGGACCCACAGACGACGCGCATCGAAAAAGCGGTTCGAACTGCACTTGCACCGGCGACCCAAACGCAGCCTAACTCAGCCCCGCCACCATCGGACGTGCCTGTCAGCGAAGAAGCCATGACACGCTTCCTGAAGAATTTTGATCTGGTCGATCATTCAAAGGGGATGGCGGGCCCAGGAGCAAAGAGCCTGCGGGATGCATCACAAGCATCCGACATGCAGACCATGTATGATCAACCAACCCCTGACGCGTCCAATCGGTTGGCTCTCGGCGTTAATCTCGTGCTGAAGGCCGTGGAGCCAGAACAATAAAAGAAAGAGGCGGACCATTAGTCCGCCTGCCCTTCCTCATCGCTTTGTGGAAGAGTATCGCCTTTCACCAGAACCGCTTTATTCGCGTCGAGCAAATCACGCGCATCGGATTCTTCCACCTCGATAACAACACCCGCGGGAAGCTTCACACCCCGCACGGTCGCGGTCTCCATGAGCCGCATCTTGATCAGGCCATCATCTTCTTGCGGCGGCTCCTCGACTTGAACCTCCTCAGGTTCAGGCGGAGGCGGAGGCAGCTCTTCCTCTTCATCATCAGCCGGCGGGAACATACGCTCCACGACAGGCTTAACGGTCGGCGGCGGCTTATTGGCTTGCACATCTTTGACGCGCAAGCTGACCAATCTTTGCCAAAGTTTCAGATAGGCGATCTTGCGGGCCAGCAATTCGGCTGACACCGCAGAACGAGCGATGATATCGAGCTGCGCGCGAACTTCTTCAATACCTGCGAGGCGCTCTTCTTCCGTCAATTTTGACAGATCAAGCGCCTCCAGCCTCTCCAGAGTCTCGCGACTGGCCATCAATTCTTATTCCGCAGCCTCAAGCGAAATCTCGCTTGCCGCACCCTGAATGCCCTGAGCGCCGAGTTCCTGCGGCCAATGGTCGGGGTTCATCACTGTGGCCACGAGCTGTTCCTGCGCGATACGCTCAGCCGTCTGGGCATCAGAGGCTTCGATCACCATTTCACCATTGAGGATCCACTTGACGGAATATTTCTGCATGGGTCTTCTCCTATTAACTATTCTTCAGTCCGGCAGTCCAGGCAGCCATGGCTTGTGTCAGGCTTTCCTGAGATTTCTTGGTTGAACTCAATACATCCTGCATGGATGTGAATTGCTGCAGATAGCGTCTCTGCAAGGCATCCATCTGGTCATTGAGCTTTTCGATGGCCTCTTCGATCGCGGGCAAATCGCTGTTTTGAGTTTGATTGTAGATGCGCACGAATGGGCCATTCACGCCCAAAACCGTTTCAGCGAGGGTCAACATTTTCTCAAGGGCACCCTGTTTGGCGCCACTCGAAGCCATGACATTCTGCAATAGCTCCGGTTGCTCTGAGACAACCTTGTTGAGCCTCGTCTCATCTATGGTGAGCGTCCCATTCTGCTCCGTACGCACACCCAGTTCTGCCAATGTGACATTGCCACCCGTTGTCGCGATCGGATCCGTGGTGAGGCGTCGCATTTGGAACAAGAAGGAGCGCGCCACAAAATCATTTGCGAGGCCGCCGCGCTTTTGCACATCCTTGTCATAGGTGATTTCGATATTCACCGTATCAAGCAGCTGGTTATAATTCGCAACCATCTCGCGAAGGGCTGCGACCTGCTGATCGGTATTGCGCTTGCTGAACAGACGCACAGTTCCCGTTGAGGCAACATTGATGCTCACCCCGGAGATCAGACTGGTGAAGGAGTTTGATCCCGACGTGTAGGTCTGCCCATCGGCAACAATCTGCGCATCCGTACCGGCGCTCTGTGCCGCAGCGGGGTTAACCATCAATCCATCGCTCGCGGGAGAACCGTCCTGCAAAACAGTTTCAACGTAGAAATGTTTCGAAGCGCCAGTGCCGCGCGTGATCGTCAGCCGCTGTGTTCCATCCGGCGCGTTCAGCACAGTGGCATCAAAACCCGTCGTCGCACGCACCGCATCCGCGAGCTCGTTCAATGAGGCGTAATCGGCCAGATCAAAAGCCTTAATCAAGGTCTGGCTGGCGGCGGGATCCGTCGGCTTGTCACCAGAATAGATATTCAGCGTCGCGCCAGTCCCTGTCCCGGCAGGTTTCGCTCCCTTTGCGAGAGGCATCAGCGAAACTGTGTTGGCGGTTGCGAGTTTCTGCACCTCAACTGTCAAATCCAGCGAGGCCTGCGTTGCATAAGCATTATAGGTAAAGCTCGCTTTCGTCGTATCAGAGCTGGAAGGCGTGAGGCCCAGTTGTCGCGGGGAACCGAAGGCAGATAGCGCCAGCTTCAGGTCATTGGCGGAGGCATAGATCCTGCCAATTGAGGAGATCTTCGACTCCGCAATGGTTTTCCGCTCATCTAGGATCGTCTGTTGCGGCGCGCGCGATGCATCCGTCAGGCTCTTGGCAAGCGCCTGGATGTCGATCGAGCTGCCTGTCAAACTGTTGACGATATTCACCATCGAATGGCCTCCTGAGAGGAGATGAGCAAGTTGCGGGCCAGTTGAAAGACGAAAAAGGGCGGGGAATGATCCCCGCCCTTCGTGAGCCGCTACGCTACGCGCTCACTTACTTCAGCAGGGTGAGGACCTGCTGAGGCTGCTGGTTCGCCTGGGCGAGCATGGCAGTTGCTGCCTGCTGGATGATCTGACGCTTGGCCAGTTCCATCGTCGCCTGGGCGTAGTCGGTGTCTTCAATGCGGCTGCGGGCTTCGGAAGAACGGGTCGAAACGTTCGTCAGATTGTCCACCGCATATTGGAGGCGGTTGATCGTGGCACCCATCTTGGCGCGTTCTGCGTTCACGACATCAAGCGCGCTGTCGATCGCAATGATTGCAGAGTTCGAGTTACCCTGCGTGTCGATCGACTCGTTGTGGATACCCGAGAGGTCGCCAGCAGCGACCTTGATGGACGCGACAACCGCACCGTTTGAATCCGTGTCCGATGCGGGACCCGTCACACCGATGGTGCCGTCGCCATTGTCAGTGACCGTATAGTCGCCTTCCTCGAACGCGTCGTCGAGTTCAGCCTGCATCAGCTCAGTCAACTTGGTCGCCACGATCTCAGCGAGATCGGGAGCAGCCGTGTCAGCGATATCGTCGATATCGTCCGAGGTGATCGTGTACTGAACCTGACGGCCTGACACACCCATGGTGATCGTGGTGCCAACCAGAGCCTGATCGTCGGTTGCATCGAACTGGGTGTTCAGATCGGTGATGTCGAATTCAGGAGCGGCCAGGTCCGTCGCATCAACCGACACGTTAACCGTGGCGTCATAGCTGCGGAAGTCGCCGATCGTCAGAGAGATGACCTGATTGGCATTCGCGCCGACCTGGAACTGGAAAGTGCCAGTGCCTTCAGCGAAGGAGCCATCGAGCACGTTCACGCCGTTCCACTGCACCGTCGAACCGATGCGGTTGATTTCCGTCTTGAGCTGCTGGAATTCGAGGTCCAGAAACTCACGATCGCCATCGGTGTTCGTGTCGTTGGCGGACTGAACAGCCAGCTCACGCATACGCTGCATCATGTTCGTGATTTCGACCGAAGCACCTTCCGCGATCTGCACGAGAGAAATCGCGTCGTTGCCGTTACGCACAGCCTGATTGAGGCCCTTGATCTGCGAGGTCAAGCGGGTGGAGATCGCAAGGCCGGCGGCGTCGTCAGCGGCAGAGCTGATGCGCTTGCCGGTGGAGAGCTGCTGCATCGCCTTGGTCAGACCGCGGGCGTTGCTGGCCAGAGCGGCCTGGGCATTCAACGAACTCACGTTCGTATTGATGACAGTCATTGTCTTGCTCCGTTCTCTACTTTGAACCAACAACGGCCTTGGGACCGTTGGCGCGGTTCCCTCACTCGAAAACCGTTGGCTTAGTGAACGGACGGCATGGAGGCTCTTTTAGAAAACCGTCAGAAATTAAAAAATGCCGATTTCGCTAAAGAAAAAAGGCGCACTGCCGTGTGCGCCTTTCTGTTTGGTGCAAATGCCCTGCCCGCTCAATTCAGGATGAGGCGCACAATATCGGGGGACACATTTCGATGGGCCACGACGGCATTGCGAAGGTTCAGCATCACAGCATCATAGGTCGAGGATGCCGAATAGACACCGAAGTTGCTGCTATCGGCCTGTGAAAGGGCCATATTCAAACCGCTCACCGATGAATTGATATTCAGCAGGCGCGTATGCGCATCCGAGCGGTTGGTGGCAAGCTTGTCACGCAACTGCCCAACCCGGCGCAGCGCCGTTTCGATGCGGGCGATGGTCCGCTCGCGGACCTGCTGCTGAAAGATATCGCCAGCCGTATTTTCCGAGGCCGCCTTTTCGGCAGCGGCCTGCTCGCCCAAAATGCGGTTGGCCATGACATCCACAGCATCGGCTGCCTGAGCGGCCTGTTCCATCTGATCAGCGCTCGCCTCCCCCTTCACCATGGCCTGATAGCCAGAGAAAAGCTTGGCATACAGTTCTTCAAGCTGCTTTTCAGCCTCGTCAGCTGCCTCGATGGCGGCAAATTCCGAACGCACCTGACCGATCAGATGGGTGGTGCTGTGCAGCACATCCTCATCCGTCACCGCCCGTTGCGGCGGAGCCACAGGCGCAACTGCCTTGCCGCGCGTCTCGCTGCTGGCAGGCGCTGGGCTAACAGCGAGATCAGCCCGAGGCGTCGATCCTGACACCTTCGGGACACCCGTGTCCGATTGAATTCTTTCCAGCATGGCGGTCATCCCATTGGATATACCTATCCGTGCACGTAGAGACGGCTGCTGGCAGAAGGACTTTAGCGAAATAAGCGGCTGATCATTTTTTTGTAACCCATTTTGGGTCATTGCCCACAAATTCTGCCTAAAACATAACGATTGGGAAGGAAGAATCCCCTTAAACTGCAGTGGTAGGATATTTAAAATATCCGGCAGTGTTGGGGATCTGGTTGAAACACTCGCTTTTCGCAGTTCTGCTGGCTGTCAGCACCTTCACCGCCCCCATTCAGGCGGCTGAGGGCTCTCGCCCTGTGCCCGAACAGCCGGAGATCGGCGACGCCTTGCGGTCCGGCGATATTGCCAGCGCCTTCCGCCTCTCCCGTGACAAGGCTGAAAAGGGAGACATCGACTCTCAATATAATGTGTCGCTCTTCTTCTGGCATGGCGTTGGAGCGCCCCAGAATTTTGAGGAGGCCCTGCGCTGGAGCACTCTGGCGGCCATCCGTGGGCACCGAAAGGCGACTTCCGCCCGCAGCCTGATGCTGCGGACATTGGAGCCCAAACTTGCCCAGTCAGCCATGGAATGGAGCCGCACCCGCCTCATCAAGCAAGCAGAAGGCGGTGACGATCATTCATTGGCTCCCCTGGCCGTGAGCTACCGGAGCGAATTTGGCTTTGCCAATGATGCGGAAGCCTATTTCTGGGCGAGCCTGGCCGTCTCTATGGGCCGGGTGGAACTGCGCCGACAGCGTGACGCCCTCGTCCAGACGATGAAACAGCCGGATGTGATCAAGGCCCAGCAGCGTGCAACCGAATGGATCGCCAAATGGCGGAAAGACCGCAGCTGACATGAGCGCTCGCAGCAATGATCCAGAGAACTGCCCGCCGCAATTCGTCTTCGAGATGATCGCAGCGCAAGCCACGCGTCATTTCCTGAGCGACGCCTTCTTCGTGCAGGATGTTGCCGCTGATTATGCGAGCCGTTTTGCCGACCTTTATTCCACCGATCATCTGGAAGAGGACATCCTCCAGGCCATCGACCGGATGATGACTTTCATCGGATCGGTGCAGATCTCAGATGTGGACCTTCTGCTTCTGTCATTCATCTGGTACAGCGCCAATTATGAACGCCATAATGTAAAGCGCAAAAAGAAACCGCTTTTCGGCAATCCGCTGAAAGGGCGCCCGCGCGAGATTTCGCGGGTTTACAACACAGCAGTCGCCTTCAAGGCTTATGCGTTTGCGATGGGATCGAACAAGGCGCCGGTTAAACCAACCGAATGGAAGCCAGAGGATGAGGTTGAATTTGCTCCCATCTTCACCCGCCTCTATCCGCCGCCACCCGAAGAAGAGAAAGCCTAGCGCTGACGTTCCGCCAGCGGCAACTGGCGCGCTATGGAGAACCAGCGGCTCACATCAGCCACCACGACGCCCTGAGTTGTGTCCACCAGCCCCATTGCGGCCAGCCGCTTGATCTTGCGGCGGGCGGTTTCTTTGGGGATTTTCATGAAATCCGCAACCGAAGAGATATTGGTCGAGGAGATATAGCCATTATTGCCGATTTGCTGGATGCGCTCCGTGTTCAAATAGCCGATGCACAGATAGAGAAGCATTTCCTCGACATCGAGCTTCAATGACGAGCGAATATTATCAATCGCACTGAACAGCCCTTTCAGCGCAATCAACTGCATGGTCTCAGGCGCGCCATTCGGCGCTGGGGTGGCAGAGGCTATTGTCACCGCGGAAGAATCTCCCATTTCTCCAAAGCCTAGTACGAGTATGTGAACAGCGCTGATAAAGTTAATCTTGTATTCGGTTACACGGGATTGAGTGACCACCAAGGCAAAGGGGCTCGACCTATCCCAATGAAGCAATGACGAGACCCATTTCCCGTCCTAGAAAGGGAAGCATCGGTAGCGCGAGGTAAGCTGATGACCACGAGGACGAGGCCGGAGAAAGGACGCCGTAAACCGGGCCGTCCGGTCGGGGCAAAGACGCGCAAAAAACTGCCGAATGACGATTTAGCGGCAGCTCCCCGCGCCACGCCTCAGGCTGAAGCCAAACCAAGCCGGCCAGCTCAGACTCAAAAGCCACATGACGATAAAGCGGCACAGGCGGCACCGGGCGCGGCCACGACGGAAAATGTCATCCCCAACTTCGAAGCGCTGTCGGTGAATGCCGCCAAACTCGTCGAAGTCGGCAGCAAGGCCCTGGCAGCCTATATCAAGCCGCTCGAAGAAGGCCGCACCAATGCCGACCTTGCGGAGAATGTCGGCGATGCGGTGAAGACATTCGGCAAGGTGGCTGAGTTCTGGCTGTCGGATCCCAAGCGCTCGCTGCAAGCTCAAACAGCTATCGCAACTGGCTTCATTGATTTGTGGTCAAACACGTTGCGCAAAATGACGGGCGAAGCAGATGCGCCCGCAGTCGCGCCGCCCGATCCATCGGACAAGCGTTTTGCTGATCCCGAATGGCAGCAAAATCCGCTGTTCAACTTCCTGCAGCAAGCCTATTCGCTCACGACCAACTGGGCGAATGCGCTCGTTGATCATGCCGAGGGCGTTGATCCGGCAACACGTGAACGCGCACAGTTTTATCTGCGCCAGATTGCGGGCGCGGTCTCGCCATCCAACTTCCTTGCAACTAACCCGGAACTCATCCGCGCAACGCTGCAAGAAAATGGCGAGAACCTTGTGCGCGGCATGAAGATGTTTGCCGAAGACGTGGAAGCAGGCAAAGGCCAGCTGAAGATCCGCCAGAGCGATCCAACCAAATTCGTCCTCGGCGTGAATATGGCAGCCACTCCGGGTAAGGTGGTTTTCCGAAATGATCTCTTCGAGCTGATCCAATATACGCCCACAACTGAGACGGTGTTCAAGCGTCCGCTCCTCATCGTTCCACCATGGATCAACAAATTCTATGTGCTCGATCTCAACCCTGAGAAAAGCTTCATACGCTGGGCGGTCGAGCAAGGACTCACAGTCTTCGTGATTTCATGGGTCAATCCCGATGAACGACAGGCAGAAAAGAGCTTTGAAGATTATATCCGTGAAGGTGTCCTGACTGCGCTTGATGCAATCGAAGATGCAACCGGTGAGCGCGAAGTCTCGGCCGTTGGCTATTGCGTCGGCGGCACATTGCTCGCCATGACGCTAGCTTACATGGCAGGCACCAATGATCGACGCATCTCAAGCGCCACACTGTTTACGACGCAGGTGGATTTCACCGATCCGGGTGAACTAAAGCACTTTGTCGATGAAGAACGTATCCGCTCTATCGAAGCGAAGATGGAGGAAGCTGGCTATCTCGAAGGTGCGCGAATGGCGTCTGCCTTCAACATGCTGCGCCCGAATGAGCTGATCTGGTCCTATTTTGTGAATAACTATCTCAAGGGCAAAGAGCCGCCTGCCTTTGATCTGCTTGTGTGGAACTCGGACAATACGCGTATGCCGAAGGCAAACCATTCCTTCTATCTGCGCAATTGCTATCTGGAGAACAATTTTGCACAGGGCAAGATTGTCATGAACAATGTGCGGCTTGATTTGTCGCGCGTGAAGATCCCCATCTATAACCTCGCCGCGCGTGAAGATCACATCGCACCCGCAAAATCCGTCTTCAATGGTGCGAAGCTTTTTGGTGGCGATATGAAATATGTGCTTGCAGGCTCAGGCCATATTGCCGGTGTCGTCAATCCGGCCACCAAACCCAAATATCAATATTGGACCGGCCCCCGCCCGCAAGGGGAATTCGAAGCATGGGTGGCAGAGGCGCAGGAACATCCCGGCACATGGTGGCTGGACTGGATCAAATGGATCGAAGCGCAAGCGCCCGAAAAAGTGCCCGCGCGCTTGCCGGGACAAGGCAAGCTAAAAGCTCTTTGCGATGCGCCGGGTGAATATGTGCGTGTGAAGTCCTAAGCGCCTGGCGCTTCGCCCGCCAGCGCTTCAGGTTTTGCTGGTTCAATCGCGACGCTCTCACCACAACCGCAAGCTGAAGTCTGGTTGGGATTGTTGAAGACGAAGCCAGATGAGAGTTTCGTCACTTCAAAATCCATCTGCGTGCCGAGCAGGAAGAGTACAGCCTTCGGGTCAATCAAAACCTTCACGCCCTTGTCTTCCACCACTTCATCATGCGGGCCGACGCTCTCGGCCCATTCCATCGTGTAGGACATGCCTGCGCAGCCGCCATTCTTGACGCCAACGCGCAGCGCCACAACGGGCTTATCCTGATCAGCCATGATCTCACGAACGCGCTCTGCAGCAGCATCCGTCAGTGTCATGACCTTGAAGCGTGAAGTCGCGCTTCCCATTCGTTCATCTCCTGTCTCGGCCGGGTTCAAGGCCCGGCGACACAATCACCACATATCAAGCGCCACACGCGCTTCATCCGACATCCGGGTCTGATCCCACGGCGGATCAAACACCATATTCACTTTGACACCTGACACGCCCGCGACACCGCTCACGGCATTCTCAACCCAGGCCGGCATCTCACCAGCAACAGGGCAACCGGGCGCTGTCAGCGTCATATCAATATTCACGAAACGGTTCTCATCGACATCAATCTTGTAGATGAGGCCGAGTTCATAAATATCGACCGGAATTTCAGGATCAAACACCGTCTTGAGCGCAGCCACCAAATCTTCCGTCAGGCGGTCAAGCTCCTCCGGCCCAAGCACGGAAGGAAGCTCAAGCTCTGGAAGGTTTCTTTGAACGCCGGATGTCTCGCTCATCTTTGCCCCCTCAAGCAAAGAGCGCTTCGGCTTTCGCCAAAGCCTCGACAAGAGCATCTACCTCTTCGCGCGTATTATATAGGGCGAAAGAGGCGCGACAGGTGGATGTCACACCAAAATGCTGCATCAGCGGCATAGCGCAATGCGTGCCAGCGCGAACCGCTACGCCAGAGCGGTCGATCACGGTTGCCACATCATGCGCGTGGGCCCCCTTCATTTCGAAAGAGACGATGGCACCCTTGTCCTTGGCGCGGCCAAAGATTCGGATGGAGTTCATCTTGGACAGCCGCTCTTCCGCATAGATACGCAGCTCGTCTTCATGCGCGCGGATGGTATCGCGCCCAATTGCGTCCATATAGTCAAGCGCCGCGCCAAGCCCAATCGCTTGCACAATCGGCGGCGTACCAGCCTCAAACCGATGCGGCGGCGTGTTGTAAGTGACAGTGTCGAGCGTCACATTCTCGATCATCTCACCGCCACCCAGAAAAGGTGGCATCTTTTCGAGAAGTGCCTTCTTTCCATAAAGCACACCAATACCAGTCGGGCCATAAACCTTGTGACCGGTGAAGGCATAGAAATCGGCATCAAGCGCACGCACATCGACATTGAGATGCACCGCGCCCTGCGAGCCATCGACCAGCACAGGCACGCCGTGGGAATGCGCGATGCGGATAATGTCGGCCATGGGCGTCACTGTGCCAAGCACATTGGACATATGCGTCATGGCAACAAATTTGGTGCGCGACGAGAATGCGCGCTCAAATTCATCCATACGCAGATTGCCTGCCTCATCAATACCAATCCACTTCAGCACCGCGCCCTTGCGTTCGCGCAGGAAATGCCAAGGCACGATGTTGGAATGATGCTCCATGATGGAGAGGATGATCTCATCCCCTTCCCCAATGGACTGACCAATGGAACTTGCGACAAGATTTAACGACTCTGTCGCTGAGCGGGTGAAGATGATTTCATCCGTAGAAGCCGCATTGAGAAAACGCCGTGTCGTCTCACGCGCTGCCTCAAATGCATCCGTCGCCGCATTTGCCAGATAATGAAGCCCGCGATGCACATTCGCATATTCATGCTCATAAGCATGAACCA